>JBDKRR010000457.1:0-15862 GCA_039683315.1 Sulfuricella sp. | reverse complement strand
AAAGTGTTGGTCTTGTGTGCGTTCATCGGGGGGGCGGGTTGGATGTCGGGCGCCCTAGCTGCGGGCTCGTTACCTGATATGAGTCCTGCCGCGACGGCAAAAACGGCCTTGAACAAGGATGCGGTGTGCACGAAGTGCCATGACGAAAGTGAAACGAAACCGATTCTGGCTATCTATCAGACCAAGCACGGCGTGAAGGGGGATTCCCGCACCCCAGCGTGCCAGTCGTGCCACGGCGACAGCGAAAAACATCTGCATGGTGATCCTAAACAAAAAGGGCGTGCCCAGCCTGACGTTATATTTGGAACCAAGAAGGGTGCCTCCAGCGGTTTCTTGCCAAGTGAAACGAAAGTGCAGAATGCGGCTTGCCTAGCCTGCCACGATAAGGATTTGAATCGCACTCACTGGGACGGTGGTCAACATCAGGCCAATGATGTGGCGTGTGTCTCATGCCACGAAATCCACAATGCTCACGACAAGGTTCGCGAACGGAAGACTCAAACCCAGGTCTGCTTCGCCTGCCACAAGGAACAGCGCGCAGACACGCACAAGATATCAACTCACCCCATCGATGCTGGCAAGGTTATTTGTTCCGATTGTCACAATCCCCATGGTTCCGCCGGTCCAAAACTTCTCAAGAAGAACACGGTCAACGAAACCTGTTTCACCTGCCATGCCGAGAAGCGCGGCCCTTTCCTGTTTGAACATCAGCCAGTCAACGAGGACTGCACCAACTGCCATACACCGCACGGATCCAACATCACGCCGTTGCTGAAAGACCGGCCGCCTTTCTTGTGCGACGAGTGCCATGATGGCCCGCACAATAGCAGACAGCCTTATGGAACTGGTGCTGCAGGCATACAGGGTGGTTTGCTTCCCATCGCAGCTCCGAACAACAACGCAACTGGACGCGCCTGCATGAACTGCCACGTGATGGTTCATGGCACGAATAGCCCGGCTGGCGCCTTCTTGCATCGCTAATTCTTAGGGAGATTACAGTGAAAACTAATTACAGGAACCTTACTGTCAGCGTACTGAATCTGGCGGTGCAAGGGGCGTTGGCTGCGATGTTTGCGATCCCGGCGGTTGCGATGGCGGAAGGTGACGATGATGTTGCGGCTTTGACGAACCCTACAAACTCCTTAGAAATTGGCGTGGAAAATACTTCTCGCAGTTCCGCCAAGTTTGGGGAATACAACGGCTTGAACAAAAAGGGTGTTGATGCAATTGTCAACTTTGGCGTTAGTGGCGGCGACGCATATGGTCAGGGATCGGGCACGATGCGCTGGGGTGTCACGGGCACCGATCTGGGAACGACATCCCGCGAACTCGGTGCGACGGTGAGTAGCCAAGGCACATGGGATTTGGGAATAAAGTACGATGAATTACAGCACAACATCACCGATACCTATCAAACACCATATCAGGGCAGCATGGGCGGGAACAACTTCGTCTTGCCCACCGGCTTTGGTACGGTTGCAAACACTTTCACTTCGTTGACGGCTCCCCAAAAAGCGGCTTTCCATACCGTCGACATCGACACGAAAAGAAAAAATACATCGTTCAGCGCTGGGTACCACTTCAATCCGCAATGGGCCTTTAAGTTTGACTTCAACCATTTAGACCAGTCCGGCGCGAAGCTGATGGGTTTTGCATCGGACGCGCTAGGTGGGGCCAACGGCGAGAGAATTGCGATTCTGCCGAACCCGACTGATTACACGACGGACACGGTTAATCTGGCGCTTAATTGGGTTGGCGATAAACGCCATCTAACAGTGTCGTACTTCGGCTCCTTCTTTAAGGATAATTATAACGCCGTGACATGGACAACCTTTGCCGGGGCAAATGTGACCGATTCGATGAGCACACCACCGAGCAATCAGTTTCATCAGTTCAACCTGACGGGTGGCTACGACATCAGTTCGGCAACGAAGCTCGTTGGTGGTCTGTCTTATGGGCGCAATACCCAAAACGATAGCTTTGCGGGCACTTTTACAACGGTCGGAGCATTGACTACCGTGCCTGTACTTCCCGTAAACTCGCTCAACGGCCTGGTCGTCTCGACCCATGCCGACCTGAAACTAACCAATCAGACCACCAAGGATTTGGTGCTGAGTGCCGGCTTGAAGTACAACGAGCGCGACAACCGCACGCCATCCAACCTCTATCGGTTTGACGATCTTGGTACAACTTCTCAGGCTTTGACTGGAACTGCGAACCAAGTCGTGTTCAATACTCCGATGAGCCATAGGCGCACCCAGTTAGAGCTCGGTGGGGATTATCGGCTCGACAAGCGCCAGAACCTGCATCTCGGTTACGAGTACGAGCGCATTAGCCGTTGGTGCAATAACCCTGTGGCGTCAAGCGCTTTACTTACGTCGGCAGCAGCGCAGGCATATTACGCGTTGGGTGGCACTGGTTGCGCTCAAGTCCCAGAAAACAAGGAAAATAAGATCGTATTGGGATATAGGCTACGTGCGAACGAAGATGTGAACTTCAATGCCGGCTATACATACAGCAGACGCAAGGCCGACATCAACAGCTCGTTCTACAATCCGATGCAGGCTTTGTCCGCAGGCTTTGAGAACTTTGGCTACGTGGCTTTCTTCGATGCCTCGCGCAAGGAACATCAGTTGAAAGCCGGCGCCAACTGGCAGGCGACCGAAAAACTGGAACTTGGGTTGAATGGCCGCTACACGAAGGATTCCTATGATGACTCAACTCTGGGTGTGCAGGACGGCCACGCCGCCAGTATCAATCTGGATGCTACATATGCATATTCTGAAAATAACAGCGTTTCCGCCTATGCTAGTTGGCAGGACCGAGAGCGGAAAATACTGAGTTCTAACCTTGCAGGCAGCGCTACGAACGCGAGTGCGATCCAGGCCGCGGAAAACATGTGGACCAACGATCTGACCGACCGGAATGACACGCTCGGTATTGGCGCCAAGCAAAAAGGGTTGATGGGGGGGCGGTTGCAACTCGCCGAGGACGTGACCTACTCCCATAGTACGACGAGCTATTCGACTGCACTGGTGGCGCCATTTACTCTCGCCACCTGTACAGCCACCTCAAATCTTAGTTGCGGATCTTTGCCTGATATCAAGAGCGAGTTGCTCCAGTTCAAGTTCACCGGCAGTTACCAGGTTAGCAAGCCTGGCAAGGTGGTCGCCGGGTATATGTATCAGCGCCTGAAATCCAACGACTTCTTCTTCAATGCCTACCAGACTGGCTATACGCCTACCGGTGTCTTGCCAACCAATCAGCAAGCGCCGAACTACAGCGTGAATGCTCTGTTCGTGGCCTATAACTATACGTTCAGGTAAGGGGTTCAGTTAAGACTGGAGTGGGTAATCGGGGTGCAGTGTTTGCACCCCGATTTCTTCCGAGGTCACGCAGGACGCCTGCAAATCTTTTATGAAGTTTTAGAGGGGGTATTTATGGACGGCAAACCTGGTTTCCTGAAACGTACATGGGGGTTTCTAAGGAAGCCAAGCGCGAAATATTCGCTGCTAACACTTTTGGTAGTGGGTTTTTTCTCCGGCATCATTTTCTGGGGTGGATTTAATACCGGCATGGAAGCGACGAACAAGCTGGAGTTCTGCATTTCCTGTCATGAAATGCGCGATACGGTGTATCAGGAATACAAAAAGTCCATCCACTACTCCAACCGATCCGGTGTGCGTGCCATCTGTTCCGATTGCCATGTGCCCAAGGATTGGGGGCACAAGATGCTGCGCAAGATCCAGGCAAGCAATGAAGTGTGGGGGAAAATCACGGGGTTCGTCGATACGCCTGAGAAGTTTGAAAAGCATCGCATGGAGCTGGCAACCCATGAATGGGCGCGCATGAAGGCGTCAGGTTCGCGTGAATGCCGTAACTGCCACAACTTTGACGCCATGAGTGGTGACAAACAAAAGCAAACTGTCTTCAATAAGCACATGAAAGCAAAAGCCGAAGGCCAGACTTGTATCGATTGCCACAAAGGTATTGCACACCATCTGCCCAAGGAATACAGAGATCCGGACGAAGAGTAATCTTGTTCGGTACGCCAGGATAATGGTCGCGTTGGAAAACGCGACTATTTCAGGTTGTGCCGAGTCGAATGGCTGTCGCCACGTGTGCCAGTCCCCAAGCCTGATTTACGAATCTTAATATTTCGTAATGTGTCAGCGAGAATGGCAACGCATCTGCGTTTATCCAGTAAAATTGCCCACTTTCTGCCGAGTAGCGGGCTGAACGACCGTTTCATAAATATGGGCGATTATTAATGCTGGAAGGGAAAGACCTCGCCTGTGTGCGTGGCGAGCGGACGCTGTTCAAACACCTGAACTTCACGCTCAGCGCGGGCGAATTGCTGCTGGTGCAGGGCCCCAACGGTAGTGGCAAAACCAGTTTGCTGCGCATGGTGTGCGGCCTCCTGAGCCCTGAGTTTGGCGATATTCTGTGGGGCGGTGAAAAAATCAGCGGGGCGCGCGAAAGCTACCATGCCGAGATGACCTATTTCGGTCACGCGCCGGCGGTCAAGGAAGATCTGAGCGCCGCTGAAAACCTGAGTTTTTCCTGTCAACTTGCCGGTATTTCCGTGGATCGGGATGCAGTAAAAGGTGCGCTGGGTCATCTCGGGTTGGGACATTGCCTGAACCTGCCAGCGAAATCCCTGTCTCAGGGGCAACGCAGGCGCGTCGCGCTTTCCCGGTTGCTGCTGGTCAAGGCGAAACTGTGGATTCTGGATGAGCCGCTGACGGCACTCGATCAGGCCGCGCTGCAACTTGTGCAATCCTTGATCGGAGAGCACCTGCAAGCAGGGGGCATGGCTTTGATGACCACTCACCAGCCGGTCATGATCCAGGGTGTCGAGCCAAAAATTTTGCAGTTGAAAGCATGAACATGCTGCAAACCGTCAGCGTCGTATTGCGACGCGAACTCATCCTGGCCATGCGGCGGCGCGGCGACGTGCTTACCGTGCTGTTCTTCTTTGTCATCGTCGCCAGTCTGTTTCCGCTCGGTGTTGGCCCGGACCCGAAATTGCTGAGTCTGATGGGGGGCGGGGTGGTTTGGGTGTCGGCCTTGCTGGCGGCAATGCTCTCCCTGGGGCGCATGTTTGCCAGCGATTACGCTGATGGCACGCTGGAACAGTTGATTTTGACGCCGACGCCACCAGTTATCTGGATAACGGGTAAAATATTGGCGCATTGGCTGGTGAGCGGAGTGCCTTTGATTCTCATGGCGCCGATACTGGGTGTGCAGTTCGGTTTGACCAGTGATGCGCTTCTTGTCTTGGTCATTTCACTGCTTCTCCGTACGGCAGTTCTGTCCCTGATAGGTGCAATTGGTGCCGCCTTGACTCTGGGGCTGCGCGGCGGTGGCGTTTTGGTGTCGCTGCTGGTGCTCCCGCTTTATATTCCGGTGCTTATCTTTGGCGCTGGCGCGGTTGATGGGTCGATGTCAGGATTGGGCGCTGAAGCCCACTTGTCCTTGTTGGGCGGTATTCTGGTTTTGGCATTTATTTCGACGCCGTGGGCGGTATCGGCGGCATTGCGGATTTCGATTGAATGATAAACGGATTTAACTGGTACAAATATTCGTCGCCGGCCACCTTCTATACTCTCGCCGGGCGTTTGATTCCCTGGTTTTATAGTCTGGCGGCCTTGTTATGCACGGCTGGGCTGTACATCGCTTTTTTCCTGGCCCCCACCGATTTCCAGCAGAGCGAGGCATACCGCATCATTTTTATCCACGTGCCTGCCGCATGGATGTCGATGTTCATCTATATCGTCATGGCAGCCTGGGCGGCAATTGGCCTGGCATTCAATACGCGGCTCTCGTTCATGATGGCAAGCGCATTGGCGCCCACCGGTGCCATGCTGACGTTCGTTTCATTGTGGACTGGCGCCTTGTGGGGCAAGCCGACCTGGGGTGCCTGGTGGGTATGGGATGCGCGCCTGACTTCCGAGTTGATCCTGTTTTTCCTCTACCTCGGGTTCATGGCATTGCAGGCCGCGATTGATGACCCTCGGAGAGCTGACCGAGCAGGCGCTTTGATTGCCCTGGTCGGAGTGGTCAACGTGCCGATCATATATTTTTCTGTCAGATGGTGGAACACTTTGCATCAGGGGGCGTCTATCAGCATGACGAAGGCGCCGAGCATGGCGGCCATCATGCTTGAAGGGATGCTGGTCATGGCCCTGGCCGTCTGGATGTACGCCATAGCTGCTGCGTTGTCGCGGGTGCGCAGCATCATCCTGGAGCGTGAGCGGAACAGCCAATGGGTGGCGCAACTGATGGAGGCAGAAGCGTGAACTGGAATAGCTGGTCGGACTTTTTTCACATGGGAGGCTACGCCTTCTATGTATGGGGCTCATATGCGGTAACCGCCGTTCTGATCGCTGGAGAAATACTTTTTTTGCGCGCGCATCGGCGCAAGGCGCTGGAGCTGGCGCGGCGCACGGTGAAATACGGCAAGGTGGAAAATAATGAAGAAACGGCATAGAAATCTTTTGTTGATCGCCGTGGTAGTGGTGGCGCTGGGCGTGGTTGCCGCACTGGTACTCAACGCTTTTCGCAGCAATCTGGTGTTTTTCTTTTCGCCGACTCAGGTGGTCAATGGAGAGGCGCCACGCGAGCGCACTTTCCGCATCGGAGGATTGGTTGAAAAGGGAAGTTTGTCACGCGAGGCGGACGGTGTGACGGCGCATTTTCGTGTTACCGATACCGTGAAAACGATCCCCGTAACCTACAAAGGTCTTCTTCCCGACTTGTTCAAGGAAGGGAAGGGCGTCGTGGCGGAAGGCCGGCTGAGCGGCAGCGGCGAGTTCGTCGCCACCCAGGTGCTCGCCAAGCACGATGAGAACTACATGCCGCCCGAAGCCGCCAGCGCCCTGGAACAGGCGCAGAAAGCCCAGAAAACGCTAGTGCCACCTCAAGGAAAACAATGATTCCAGAACTCGGAAATTTCGCGTTAATCGTTGCGCTGCTCCTGGCGCTGACCCAGAGCATCCTTCCGTTGGCGGGAGCCGCGCGCAATATCCCTTCATGGATGGCCGTTGCCAGGCCGGCGGCACGCGCCCAGTCACTGTTCGTCGCGATCGCCTTCGGATGCCTCGCTTATTCATTCCTGACCAACGATTTTTCGGTCATCAACGTGACGCAGCACTCATATTCCAAGTTGCCGCCGATTTATCGCTTCACCGCCACCTGGGGCTCGCATGAAGGCTCGCTGCTGCTGTGGACGCTGATTCTCGGTTTGTGGACATTCGCGGTGACCATGTTCAGCAGACACCTGCCCGAAGACATGGTGGCACGCGTGATCGGGGTGATGGGCCTGGTCAGTTGCGGTCTGTTGCTGTTCATGCTGCTGACTTCCAATCCCTTCCTGCGCATGCCGATGGCCCTGGACGGTTCCGATCTCAACCCCTTGCTGCAGGATCCGGGCATGGTGGTTCACCCGCCCATCCTGTACATGGGTTATGTCGGATTTTCCGTGGCATTCGCTTTCGCGCTGGCAGCGCTGATTTCCGGCAAGCTGGACGCGAGTTGGGCGCGCTGGTCGCGTCCGTGGACAACTGCAGCCTGGTCGTTCCTGACGCTGGGTATCATGATGGGTAGCTGGTGGGCCTATTACGAGCTTGGCTGGGGCGGCTGGTGGTTTTGGGACCCGACCGAAAACGCTTCATTGATGCCATGGCTGGTGGGGACGGCGCTGATCCATTCCCTGGCAGTGACCGAGAAGCGCGGCAGCTTCAAGGCCTGGACTGTTTTGCTCGCCATCGCGGCTTTTTCGCTGAGCTTGCTCGGTACTTTCCTGGTACGCTCCGGCGTGCTGTCATCGGTGCATTCGTTCGCCAGCGATCCGGCGCGCGGGTTGTTCATTCTCGCCTTCCTCGCCGTGGTGATCGGCGGTTCGCTGCTGCTGTTCGCCTTCCGCGCGTCGCAGGTCGGGCTGGGAGGGCGCTTCGCGCTGGTGTCGCGCGAGTCCTTCCTGATGGCTAACAACATCCTGCTTCTGACGGCTTGCGGATCGGTCCTTTTGGGTACGCTTTACCCGCTGTTTATCGATGCGCTTGGCATGGGCAAGATTTCGGTCGGTCCGCCGTACTTCAATAGCGTGTTCGTTCCGTTGGTACTGCCTTTGCTGTTCCTGGTCGGCGTCGGCCCGTTGTCGCGCTGGAAGCAGGCAAGCGTCCCTGAACTAGCTTCACGCCTGAAATGGGGTTTTGCGGCGAGCGTCGTGGTGGCACTGCTGTTGCCGTTCACCATGGGCGCATGGAAGCCCATGGTTTCCGTGGGTTATCTGTCAGCGCTATGGATCGCCTTTACCGTTGCCATCGCAGTGCAAGGCCGTTTGAAGTCCGGCGCGGGTTGGTCGGCCAATTTCTACGGCATGAACCTGGCGCACCTTGGCGTCGCTGTCACGGTCATCGGCGTCACCATGGTGTCGGCCTACGAGACCGAGCGCAACGTGCGCATGAACGTGGGAGATACCGTGACCATGAAGGGTTATACCTTCCTGTTCAAGGGAGCGCAGGATATGGATGGCCCCAATTACAAGGCGGCGCGCGGCACCCTGGAGGTAAGCCGTGATGGCAAGCCTGTCACAACGCTGTACCCGGAAAAGCGCACTTATGTCGCGTCCGGCATGCCTTTCACCGAATCGGCGATTGACTACGGACTTACGCGCGACCTGTATACCGCAATGGGCGAACCACTGGACGGTGGTGCATGGAGCGTGCGCCTGTTCCACAAACCGTTCGTGGTGTGGATCTGGATCGGGGCCGTATTGATGGCACTGGGCGGTGTCGTGGCAATCACCGACCGACGCTACCGCGCGTCGGCACGCAAAGCG
This sequence comes from Sulfuricella sp., assembly GCA_039683315.1. Classification (GTDB taxonomy): domain Bacteria; phylum Pseudomonadota; class Gammaproteobacteria; order Burkholderiales; family Sulfuricellaceae; genus Sulfurimicrobium. Next base: position 7,017 of record JBDKRR010000457.1, on the reverse strand, counting down.
GGGAGGGCTGCGGCATGAAGCGTTTCCTGATCCCCCTGGGGATTTTTATCGTGCTGGTAGGGTTCCTCGCCGTCGGCCTCAAGCTCGATCCGCGGGAAGTTCCGTCCCCCCTGATCGGCAAGCCGGCGCCTGATTTCAACCTTCCCCTGCTGTCCGATCCGGCCAAACATTTGAGCCCTGCAGATCTGCGCGGCAAGGTCTGGCTGTTCAACGTATGGGCATCATGGTGCGCATCCTGCCGGCAGGAGCATGAAACCTTGCTCGAGTTGTCGAGGCAGGGCGGCTTGCCGATCTACGGCATGGACTACAAGGACCAGCCTGCAGACGCTCTGACCGTGCTCAACAGCATGGGCAATCCTTATGTGGAAACCGTCGTGGACCTCGACGGTCGCGCGGGCATCAACTACGGTGTGTATGGCGTACCGGAAACCTACCTCATCGACAAGAACGGCATCATCCGTTACAAGCTCACGGGGCCGCTGACCCGCGAGGGGCTGGACAAGAAAATCTTCCCCTTGGTGAAGGAATTGCAGAAATGAGACTGCTGACAATTTTGCTCGCGCTTTTGCTCCCCCTTTCCGTCATGGCGGGCGAAGCTAAACCGGTTGCCGAAGACCCCGTGCTGGAGCAGCGCATGATCGCGCTGTCCGAAGACCTGCGCTGTCTGGTATGCCAGAACGAATCGTTGGCCGGATCGCGCGCGGACCTGGCCCAGGATTTGCGCCAGGAAATACGCGAACAGATGCGGGCCGGCAAAAGCGATAAAGAAGTGATTGCCTATCTTACGCAACGCTATGGGGATTTCGTCCTTTACAAGCCGCCGCTCAAACCTCTGACCTGGTTGCTGTGGTTTGGCCCGTTCGCGTTGCTGATCGGCGCTGCTGGCGGTTTTTATGCTTACCTCAAGCGTCGCACTAGCCGCCTTGCCGGCGAATCCCTATCCGAAGAAGAGAAAAAACGCGTGGCTGCTCTTCTTGCTAACAACGGAAACGAATAATGACCAATTTCTGGACCATTTCGCTGTTCTGGATTTTCTTTCTGGTGTTTATTGCCGTGGCACTGGTGTTTGTTTTGCCGCCGTTGCTGCGCCGCAACGTCAGCGCCACCCAGATAGACCGCAAAGCACTTAATATCGCCATCTATCACGATCAAATGGATGAGTTGAAATCCGATCTCGATAGCGGAGAACTGGATGCGTCGCAATATGAAGACGCGCGGCGCGAAATCGAAAAACGGCTGAGTGAAGACGTGCCGGCTGAAACCGGTCCTGCCTCATCCTCTCCATCAGGTCGTTGGCCAGGATACGTGGTGGCTGGCGCGCTCCCGGTGTTGGCGATTGCCATGTACGCATACCTGGGCAACCCGAGCGCACTGCTGGCATCAAGTGAAGCTGCAGCACCCGAGATGCAGCAAGGCCAGCATGAAGTAGCCCCGATGATCGCCTCGTTGGAAGCCAAGCTTAAAAAGAATCCGGATGATGCGGCCGGCTGGTATATGTTGGCGCGCAGCTATGGTGCGACCGGACGTTTCGGCGATGCAGCGCAGGCATTTTCCAAAATTGTCGAGTTGGTTCCCGATAACTCCAGCGTGCTTGCGGATTACGCCGACGCACTCGCCATGGCGCAGGGCGGGAATTTGCAGGGTAAACCGCTTGACCTGATCAACCGTGCCCTGAAGCTCAACGAGCAGGATGAGAAAGCCTTGAACCTTGCCGGAACTGCCGCCTACCAGGAGAAGAAGTTTGCCCAGGCGGCTGAATACTGGCGCCGCTTGCTAAAAGTCATTCCGCCCGACACCGATACGTCGAGAGAGGTGGCCGCGGCGATTGCCGAGGCCGAGAAGGCCAGCGGCGGTGTACCCGCCTTGGACAACCTGTCCAGCTTCGATGGGAAAAGCAGCGGTGAAGAAAAGGTCAGCCAGCCTCCGGCGAGTGCGGGGACGAGTGTTTCCGGCACCGTGTCAATAAGCAAGGAGTTGGCCGGCAATCTTGATCCCGCCGATACGGTGTTCATTTTTGCGCAACTGCCACAAGGCCCGAAAATGCCTTTGGCGGGTTTGAAAATTACGGTTAAACAGCTCCCTTATCACTTCACGCTGGATGATTCCGTTGCGATGATGCCGAACAACAAGCTATCGGATCACACTGAAGTGATAATCAACGCGCGTGTTTCAAAGTCAGGCCAGCCCATGGCCCAGAGCGGCGACTTGCAGGGGAAGGTCGGTCCCATCAAGCTGGGACAGAAAGACGTGAAGATCACCATCGATTCACGGGTTCCCTGAAACTCAAGCAGGATGCTATTGAGGAAGCTTGTGTAAAGCCGCCTCAATCTCCCAGATGGTGCGTCTCTTCTCCCGGTAATCCTGTATCGGGGTCGATCCAATCGGCAATGCCAAGCTCCGCCTCCGCTTCTTCGAGCGTTTCACCCGGCTCGTAGTCCGAATCGTCGTTGTATTCCATGTCGTGAATGGCATCGAGTAGGGTGGGGAAGGGGCCAAACATCTTGTCGATGGTTTTGTCCTGCCAGAAAAATCCGTCCGGACGCTCGATAATGCGGGTTCGGTCGTATTCGGTAGGGGCGGGGATGCGCTCGGCCATGTTGATACCTCCTCTGTATGGAACATATCTTCAAGGAAATTATAGTCCCAAATTTGCGCCCGCGTACGAGCAGTATTTAGGTTAAACTAATTTGTCTTAACCTTATCGCTACCGGCTGTTGGGGCAGGTTTCGCCTCGAATGCCTGCATTCAGCAAGCCCTGAAAATATGTCGCTCAAAAACCTCCTGATCGCCCTGATTCTGACGTTGTCGGCAGAGTTGCTTTGGCGGCAACCTTTGGCGGATGCCACGTCTTTTTCCGAACGCCCCGATGTCCAGCAATTTGTGGCGGAAATGGCGAACAAGCATGGCTTTGATATGGATGACCTGACCAGTCTGTTCGCGCACATCACGCCGCGTCCCAGTGTCGCGAAAACCATGACCGGGCAGGTGGTCAAGCCGCCTTCCTGGACCCGTTATCGCAGCAATTTCGTGAATTCATGGCGTATTACCCACGGCGTCAGCTTCTGGAGCGAAAATGCCGAGAGTTTGATGCGCGCGCGGCATATCTACGGCGTGCCAGAGGAGGTGATCGTAGCCATTCTCGGCGTGGAAACCCGCTATGGTAGCTATCCTTTGCCCTACCCGGTACTCGATACCCTGGCAACGCTAGCATTCGATTATCCGCGTCGCGGCGAATTCTTTCGCGGGGAACTGGAACAGTATCTGCTGCTGATGCGTGAAGAAGGGCGGGACCCTTTGTCGGTGCGGGGGTCTTTTGCCGGAGCGATGGGGATTCCGCAATTCATGCCCAGTAGCTACCGCAACTATGCTGTGGATTTCGACGGCGACGGCCACCGTGATTTATGGGACAGCACTGCTGACGCCATCGGTAGCGTCGCCAATTATCTCAAGACTTATGGCTGGGAGACCGACAAGCCAATCGCCGTGCGTGCTTATCTTCAGACGGACACGTCCAGTGACCTGCTTAGCGGGACACTGAAGCCCGGCTACAACGTAGAGCAACTGGAAGCACGTGGCGTGAGTCCCGATGAATCTTTGCCTCCTTCAATGCAGGTAGCACTACTGGCTGTGGATGTGGAGGACGGCCGGGAATATTGGCTCGGCACGAACAATTTTTACGCGATCACGCGCTATAACCGCAACCTGTTTTATGCGCTGGCGGTTTACCAGCTGAGCAATGAAATCAGGCTTGCACGTATGGTGTCACCCAACTAACGGGAGTCACATGATGGTTAAAACAGTCGTCTATGGATTTGCCCTGTTAGCGTTGATGGCTGCGGCCCCTTTTCGAGCAGCGTTCGGCGCGGGGCTTCCCAAAGAGGAAATAGTCAGCTCTCTCAAAGACCAGCAGGAAGTGGCAGTCACCATCTATAACGAGAACCTCGCCTTGGTGAAGGATCAGCGGCGGGTTGCTCTGGATAGGGGAGCAAACCGCTTGGCCTGGCGTGACGTGAGCGCGCGCATCATGCCCGAAACGGCCTTGCTGCGCAGCCTGGACGGAAGTGCTGGCGTGGCGTTGCTGGAGCAGAACTTCGATTTCGATTTGCTTACACCGCAGAAGCTGCTGGACAAATATGTCGGCCAAAAAGTGACGGTCATCAAGACTAACCCCGCCACCGGGGCCGAAAGCAGCGAGATCGCCACGGTTCTCAGTACCAATGGCGGCGTGGTGCTGAAATTTGCCGACCGCATCGAAACCGGAATCCCGGGCCGCATTGTGTTTAAAGCCGTGCCGGATAACCTGCGTGATCGACCGACGCTGGTGATTACGCTGGATAGTTCAGGCGCAGGACAGCAGCCGATGGAGTTGAGCTATCTTACGGGCGGCTTGTCGTGGCGTGCCGATTATGTCGCGGAACTGAGCTCCAAAGACGACCGGCTTGATCTCAATGGCTGGGTTACGCTGAGCAATGTCAGCGGCACCAGTTATCCCGACGCGAAACTGCAACTGGTGGCCGGCGACGTAAACCGGGTGCGGCGCGAAATGAATTCTGAGCAGGATGGCCGGGTGATGAAGGCGATGCCCATGGCGGCGCCCGTGATGGCAGAGGAAGGACTGTTCGAGTACCACCTCTATACCCTGGAGCGACCCACTACGATAGCCGAGCAGCAGACCAAGCAGGTCGCCTTGCTTTCCGCACGGCATATTCCGAGCCGCAAGGAACTGCTGCTACAGGGGCGCGATTATTACTATCGCAGCAGTTACGGTGATCTGGGGCAAAAAATGAAGGTCGGCGTGTACGTCGAATTCGATAACAAAGGAAATGGATTGGGCGTGCCCCTGCCCAAGGGTGTGATCCGGGTTTATAAAAAAGATTCGAAAGGAAGCGCCCAGTTTGTAGGTGAAGACCGCATCGACCATACGCCGCGCAACGAAAGAGTGCGCCTGAAACTGGGTGAGGCTTTCGATGTTACGGCAGACAAGAAACAGACCGACTTCCAGAAGCTTGGCGGGAGTGGACGTTACAACTATACCTTCGAGAGTGCCTATCAGATCGAATTGAAGAATGCCAAGGACGAGGCGGTTACGGTAAAAGTGATGGAACCCGTGCCTGGCGATTGGGAAATTCTGAGCGAAAACCAGCCGCACAAGAAAGAAGCCAGCAATACCGTGGTGTGGCAGGTGACTGTTCCATCCGGGGGCAGGTCCGTGCTGAATTACCGGGTGAGGGTGCGGCTGTAAATGAGGCGCAATATGGAGAAAATCTCGCCTGTAGCCATCCTGGAATCGGTTATACACATAACGCGAAACTCGGACCGCGACGTGCTGATCAATGGCATGGTCAGCACTTTGCGTGAAATGTTCGATGCGGAACAGGTGTCTCTGTATTGGTTAAAACCCGGACCGGAGGGTAGCGAAGTCTGGTTGCTCGCTACTGCGAGCCGCAACGGTGGCGTCGTGGCTTATCAGAATGTCAAACCGTTCGCGCTTTCCGATAAACCGGACTTTATGCGCTGCGTCGAAACTCGCCTCTGCATCTCCAGTCCGGCGCAACTGGCCGGGCAGATGCGCCATGTTCATCCTGTCCTGAGCCGTGACGGCGTAATGGGCTTGCTCGAAATTATTGGGAAAGGGCACGCCGAGGGCGACGTCAGAATGATAAAGGGCTTCCTCCAGGTCTTCAGCAATTACGTCCAGATTATTGATGAAAGCGAGCGGGACACACTGACAGGTTTGCTGAATCGGCGCACCTTCGACAAGAACATCGCCAGGATGTTATCCGAGTCGCGCCAGGCCGGGGACGAAAATGCCAGCGGTGACGAGGCGGATTCTCCGCGGCGCCGCGAGGGAATAAGGGCCGTAAGTCGTTGGCTCGCAGTGCTGGATATCGATCACTTCAAGCGCATCAACGACAAGTTCGGCCATCTCTACGGTGACGAGGTGCTTCTCCTGCTGGCGGGGATCATGCACCGTTCTTTCAGAAACAACGACAATCTGTTTCGCTTCGGCGGGGAAGAGTTCGTCGTGGCGCTTGAGCCAACGGATGACGAAGGCGCACGCGCTGTTCTCGAACGTTTTCGCCAGTCGGTGGAGAACTACGAGTTTCCCCAGGTCGGCACGGTGACCATCAGCATCGGATATGTCAGGATCGGCAGCCAGGACGCGCCAGCAACGGTGGTCGGGCATGCCGATGAAGCGCTTTATTACGCCAAGCACCACGGCCGCAACCAGGTGCGTTCCTACGAAAAGCTGGTGGAGGCGCACAAGATCGCTACTTCGGCTTTGAATGTGGATGCAGAATTGTTCGACTAGAAGCCCGGTCAGTTTTTGTAGTGGTTGATCAGGCCGTTTGTCGAAGCGTCGAAGGCGCTTGATGTTTGTGGTTTGGTCAGTTCCGGCAGGATTTTGCTGGCCAGCTGCTTGCCCAGTTCCACCCCCCATTGGTCGAACGAGTTAAGGTTCCAGACGATCCCCTGCACGAATACCTTGTGCTCATACAGCGCGATCAGTGAACCCAGTGTATGTGGCGTGAGCTTGCGGAAGAGAAGGGTGTTGGTGGGTTTGTTGCCGGGAAAGACCTTGTGCGGCAGCAGGCGTTCCAGCGCCGCGCCGCTCATGCCGGCGTGCTCCAGTTCCGCCCGCGCTTCCGCCTCGTTCTTGCCCTGCATCAGTGCCTGTGTCTGGGCAAAACAATTGGCGAGCAGGATGCGGTGATGGTCGCCGAGCGGATTGAGGCTTTCGATGGGGGCCAGAAAGTCGGCTGGGATCAGCTTGGTGCCCTGGTGGATGAGCTGGTAGAAAGCATGCTGGCCGTTGGTGCCAGGTTCGCCCCAGATCACCGGCCCGGTCTGGTAATCAACCGCCTCGCCCTCGCGTGAAATGCGTTTGCCGTTGCTTTCCATGTCCAGTTGCTGCAGGTATGCCGGCAGGCGGTGAAGGTACTGGTCATAGGGCAGCACGACGTGACTCTGTGCATCGAAGAAATTGTTGTACCACACCCCGAGCAGGCCGAGGAT
>JBDKRR010000456.1:0-2805 GCA_039683315.1 Sulfuricella sp. | reverse complement strand
GCGCTCTACCCCGAGGCGGAAGAATTCGTGGCCATGCCGGAAGTGTTCGCGACCGGCTTCCTGGTCGGCTTTCTGGAGTGGGCCTGCATCAAGGCCATCAACCCGCATCTCGACTGGCCGAGAGAGCAGTCAGTAGGCACTCACATTGACGTCAGCCACGAGGCCGCGACGCCGCCCGGGCTGGAGGTGACGGCAAGTGTGGAGCTGCTGGAGGTGGACGGACGCCGATTGCTCTTCGCGGTGGAGGCGCACGATGGAGTGGAAGTGATTTCCCGGGGGCGCCACGAGCGCTTCGTCATCAACAAGGAAAAGTTCGACGCCAAGGTGGGCGAAAAGAAGAAGAGCATTTGAACCTCAAGGTGCTCATCGCTTAAACACGCAAGTTGATTTCACAGGAGAAGAATTTTGCGGCATTTGCTCGTTGGGCTTCTGGCAATTCTTTCGGTATCGATTTCCGTCCCGGCCATCGGGCAGGGAAAATTCGAGCTGAGCGGACAGGCTTACCGGATGCAATGGCCGGCGGGAACGTGGAACGGGAAGCATGCTTTCCCAAACGTGTATTGCACCACTTTCCCGGCGCCGGAAAAAGCCTTGAATCTCAGGCATGCCTTTTTCAACGGCGGCGCCATTTATCTGACCGACGTTGTGTATCCGGACAAGCTGTTTGCCGTCATCGCCGTGTCTACCGTGCCATCCAGCCAAAGCCCGGAAGAGGCTCTGGAAAAAATACTGAACAACGAACGCAGAAACGAGGCCGAACTGAACAAGGCGGGGCTGGGCTACACCGTCAGTGAGTTTCCGGGGGATTTCGGGCCTACCGTAGGGATCATCGCCAGGAACCCGACAGCCGGGGACGAAAACGGGCCTTTCCCGTTGACGCGCTCGTTCATCACCAACCCGAAACAACCCATCGTCAGCTTGTCGGTGCACCGGCTTTTCGTGCGCGGGCACGACCGTTTCGAGCTGGCGGTACTCCAGCTCGCCCCGCAGCCGTCCACGGAAACCACCGAGGCGGAGATGACGGCCAGGCTTACCGCGATGGCGGACGAAATGGTCCAGTCCCTGCAAAAATGCACGGCTGCGATACCGGTCAGGGCGCCGAAGTAACGCGCCCTGCCCTTTATTCCGCTAGTGAGCGCTAACGCTTAACTGCCCGAGCGGGATGTAGCCGACCGTGCCGCGCTTGTCCACCTGGCCGGCCATATCCTTCCTGACTGCATCCGGATACTTGCTCAGGTCTTCGTCCGCACCGGGGTGCTGCACGTTGGCCATGATGTAGGCGAAGCCGTCTGCCGTCACGGCCGGGGCCAGCCCGGTCCACTCCGCGCCGATCGGGGCGGATGCCAGGCGCGTCAGTTGCTGCGAACGAACGTCGAAGGCCCAGAGGAAATTGTTCAGGTGGTTATTGCTGTCCTCGCCCACGAACAACGTGTGCAGCTGCGGCGAATACTTGATGTTGTCCGGGTTGCTCACCTTGCCGGTGTCGCACTTGTCGTACTGGCTGCTGCTCGGTGTGGTGGATTTCTTGCTGCCGGTAATCAGCGCGCTGGTGTTGCCGGCCACCCACTGGCTGGCGATCGGCTTACCTGTGCTGTCCTTGGCCTGCGGCACCAGTTCGGACTGGTAGACCACGCCGCAGACCAGGTCGCCATTGGGGTCGTCGAGCGAAATGTCATCCTGCGGGCGGTTGCCGTTCTTGCCTGCGGGCATCCCGCCTTCGGCATAGGAAATGGCGAAATACAGTTTGCGGTCCTGCTGGTTCGAGGTCAGCCCTTCCATCTTGGTGAATTCCGTCGTGGCGCCCTGGTAGGCCGCATAGCGGCGCGTTTCCAGGAACGCCGCCGCGTGTTCCATGCCCGGCTTGAGCTTGAGATATTCAAGCTGGGTCACCCCGCCGGTGCCGGTATATGCGTAGACCGGGCGGTAACCGGGATATTGCGCGGGGTTGGCGCGGTAGGACGCTTCGGTGACGTGGTCGAAAATGTCGGAAAAGCCCACCTTGCTCCGGATCATGGCGCGCACCTGCCTGTCCGTCGCATGCCCCAGGCGAATCCAGCCCAGCCGCGCCTTGCCGCCGTTGCTGCCGTCGGTCTGCTGCCATTTTGCCGCGTACAGCGTGCCGGCGCTCAGGTCGCCGGCACGGTCGGCCACGTACATGCCCATCATCACGTCCCGCCCGTCATCGCTCAGGTAAACGGTGCGCCGGTCCGGCATGACCGTACCCAGCTCGTGCGAGAAACGTCCCATGGAATAGTGTTTGGCGATGTGTCCGGAGCCGTCCGCCTTGACCTTCACTTCGGTGATGAAACCATAGGCATAGGGGTTGGCGCCGCCGTCGCGCGCCACCTTGCCGGGCGTGCCGAGGTACAGGTTCATCGCTTCCAGCGGGGTACGTTCGAAAGTGCGCCCATCCGGCTCGTATTCTTCGCTGCCGAGGTGCGTGTTCCACGGCGTTTTTTCGCCGGCGCAGGGAATCCATAAGCCATCCACGGCTTTCATGTCGACATTCTGCAGGCGGGTAGCCTTGAGTTCGCCGCTCGCCTTGTCCTGCGCCAGCGTGGCGACATTGATGGCCATCGGCAGTTTGCCGTACAGGCTTACCCTGGCTCCACCGCCGCCCACGGCCGGCGCATCGGTGTCGTATTCGAAATGGCTCATCAGGAACAGGGCCGGCTGCTTGCCGGCGCGCGCCGGCAGTTCGCTCAGCGAATGGGCGTCCGGACCCTTGGCATAGAACGGCCCCTGGCCCTCGTGGGCCAGCTCGTCGTAGCCGGAAATCATCAGGGGTTTGTCCTGGCTGGTGAC
>JBDKRR010000455.1:0-5596 GCA_039683315.1 Sulfuricella sp. | reverse complement strand
TCAACTGCCCGAGAAGGTAGCGGTTGGCGTAAAGCGAGGCAACAATTCGGAAGGGGTTGAAATTACCGACTGCCAAAGTCATGAATTTGCTAGAAGCTCCATCCCTTTAGTGCTGCTGTGCCCGGCCCCGGCGCGGCAATTCTCGATTGCCCTCGCACAGGTCAAAGCCGGCATAGCCTACAACAACTCCCAGCATGCTCATAACCCGCCTTTTTCCAGGATAAAAACAATTTAAGGAAAACTGAATTGCCCGAAGAATACCCGATTTGAGGTTTCAAATGCCAGCGTTTTGGCCTCACCCGCGCGGATGGTGCACTGCATGCAGTCGCTTCAGGCGTTCCCGTGCAACGTGGGTGTAAATCTGCGTGGTGGAAATATCCGTGTGCCCCAACAGCATCTGCACCACTCGAAGATCCGCACCATGATTGAGCAAGTGAGTGGCAAAGGCATGGCGCAGGGTATGGGGCGAAAGCGTGCTGGTTAGGCATGCCTGGGCCGCGTAGCGCTTGATGAGATACCAGAAGGCCTGGCGCGTCATGGACTGGCCGCGCTGAGTAACGAATACGGCGCTGCTGACCTTGCCGCCGAGCATGGCGGCGCGCGCTTCGGAGAGATACCGTTTGAGCCAGTTCACCGCCTCCTCGCCAAGCGGCACCAGACGTTCCTTTGCGCCCTTGCCCATCACGCGCACCACACCCATCTCAAGATTCAGTCCCTGCAGCGGCAGCGCCACCAGTTCGGACACACGCAAACCGGTGGCGTAGAGCGTCTCCAGCATCGCACGATCGCGCAGACCCAGGTCCACTGCGCAATCAGGAGCATTGAGCAATGCCTCCACGTCCGCTTCGCTCAGGGATTTCGGCAGGGAACGCGGCAGCTTGGGCATTTCGACCTGCAGGCTCGGGTCCGAGGCGATTTTCCCCTGGCGCAACAGATAACGGTAGAAGCGACGCAGACTGGAAAGTGCTCGACTGGTAGTGCGCGCCTCGGCGTGCATCGTGAATTGGTAAGTGAGGTAATCGAGAATTTCCAGCCGCCCGGCCTGCAGCAACTCTGTGTCGCGCTGTCGTTCAAGCCAGATGGCAAACAGGCTTAAATCGCGGCGATAACTTTCAAGCGTGTTTCGCGCCAGGCCATCTTCCAGCCACAGCGCGTCGCAGAATTCATCCAGCAGGTCTGAGTTGGACATGCTCATGTTCCAGTAACCAGCGCTTGATTTGCAGTGCCCCACCATCGCTGTGGTTCATGAAGCCACCCAGACCATCCTTGCCCAGCACGCGGTGACAGGGAATGACCACAGGGATAGGATTGGCGCCGCAGGCTTGCCCGATGGCGCGTGGCGCCGAGCCGAGCTGTCTGGCCAGTGCGCCATAGCTTTCGCTCTGCCCGGCCGGAATTTTCAGCAAGGCTTGCCATACCTTTTGTTGATACGGCGTGCCGCGTGGCAGCAACGGCAACTCGAAAATAAATTGGGGATCGGCGAGATATGCCTGCAACTGGGCACATACTTCACGCGCAAAAAGGTTTTGTGGCTCCAGCGCCTTGGTTTCCACCGGGAGGAAATCGATCCCCGTGAGTTGTTCATGATCAGTGACGATGCCCAGCACGGCAAAAGGCGTAACCAGCCGTGCCTGGTAAACTTTCACGGCTGGCGCTCCTGCAAGTCCAACAGGTATTCCGTCGCCGACCCATATTCGCCGCGATCCTTCGCCTGCACCGCCAATTCGAAAATTACCTTGCGTCGCAATGCGGAATTATCCAGCCAGGAAGGATCCTCCAGTAAGCTGAGCGCCAAATCAGGCTTATCGGCGAACAGTTGAAAAACCGTGCGCACGAGTCCAGCCCGCATCAGAAGTGCAATCAGGTGGGATTCGGCATTGGCGCGGACCGTCATGTCCGCCGACTGGCGCACCAAATTCGCGAACAGCGCGCGCGCAGCCAAGGGGTTTTCCTGCTCAAGCTGTTCCGCCAGTTCCTGCCAGCTGATATCGTCGCCCAGCAACAATTGACGCTGATTTCCCAAGGCCAGTGCGTAAGCATGGTAACTTTGCCAGAGTTTTTCCGCGCTGGTCTGCAACGCCGCAGGAATGTTCGCATTCTGAGCAGCCAGCAGGTTTTCCTGCGCTTCTGCCTGGCCCGCCGCGTCTTGTTGCAAGGCAGCGGCTTGGGCCAGCACACCCCAATATCCAGCATCGCCAGATTTTTTAAATGCCGCCCGGGCCTGCTCGATCGCTATCGACGGCGTGACCGCCCCACTTTGCAGCCCGACAAACAAAGCCAGTGGACTGTCGCTCAATTGCGGTAGCCAGGCCGCCGCCTCCCCCGCCTTGCCATGAAGGGCCAACCCTTGTACAAAATCCCCGATTTCGCTCTGGCTCAGCGGCTGGAAATCTTGCTGGAAGCGCAATATGGCGAGGTAAGCATCGTCACCCCGATTCTGGGAGAAATAAGTATCGATGACCAGGTGTCGCGCCTCCCGTGACTGGGCGGCATCGAGTTCCCCTTGCCACAACAGCCGGGCAAGCGACTCGCGCGCTTCATCGTCCTGGTGCAGCGCAACCAGCGCTTGCGCACTGCGCCACAACCCATAATTTCGCACCACATCCGAAGCATCTGGCTGCACGTTGCGGGCATGTTGCAGCAAATCGGGCCAGCGTTTGAGCTGATAGAGCAGGTCCCAGCGCAAGACCTCCCAGGCAAACCACTGCGCACGGTCCGAGCTGGCGGCCTGGAGACGTTCTGCGGAAGACAACGCGAGTTGCGGCGCACCCAGACGGGCAAGGCTCATGACGGCTTCGGGCGTTGGACCTGGAGCAGCATGCAGACTGAAAACGGGAAAAATGATGAGGAGAAAAATGAAATAGCGCATGGCGCTATTGTAAACGAACTGAACCGTAATCGAATCGGTCAGGTAAAGCGAAACATCCCCGCCCGGAAAACCGATAGCGGGGACGCGGGCACGATTACGCTGCTGCTTGAGGCTTGCGGTTAGGCAGTTTTTCCTTGATACGTGCGGATTTGCCGGAGCGGTCGCGCAGGTAATACAGCTTGGCGCGGCGCACGTCGCCGCGGCGCTTCACTTCGATGCTGGCCACCAGCGGGGAGTAGGTCTGGAAAGTACGTTCCACGCCTTCGCCGGAAGAAATCTTGCGCACGATGAAGGCGGAATTCAGACCGCGGTTGCGCTTGGCAATCACCACGCCTTCATAGGCCTGCAGACGCTCGCGCGTACCTTCCTTCACTTTAACCTGCACCACGACCGTGTCGCCAGGGGCGAAATCGGGGATGGTCTTGCCCAGGCGGGCGATTTCTTCCTGTTCCAATTGTTCGATGATAGTCATGCTTCAACTTCCTTTTCTTATGCGGAATCTTGTTCCTGCTGATACTCCGCCAGCAGCCGAGATTCCTCTTTGGTTAACTGGCGTTTTGCCAGCAAATCAGGACGGCGTTGCCAGGTGCGTCCCAGCGCCTGTTTCAGCCGCCACTTCTGTATCAGGGCGTGATTTCCGGACATCAACACCTCCGGCACGCTATCGCCCTGATAAACTTCGGGCCGGGTGTAATGCGGATAATCCAGCAGGCCATTCACGAATGAATCCTGCACGGCCGATTCCGCATCGCCCAGCACTCCCGGCAGTTGCCGGATAATACTGTCCATCAGCACCATGGCGGGGAGTTCACCTCCCGACAGCACATAGTCGCCGATGGAAATTTCCTCATCCACCTGACGCCGCAACAGGCGCTCATCCACACCCTCGTAGCGCCCGGCCAGCAATACCAATCCACCCGTCGCCACCAGTTCCATCACCAGGGCATGGTCAAGCAGGCGCCCCTGGGGGGAGAGATAAACCACTTTGGGCCTTGCCGCCCCTACAGCTATTTGCGCCTGTCGTGCCGCCTCGATGGCTTTTTCCAGCGGCTCCGCCAGCATTACCATGCCGGGGCCGCCGCCATAAGGACGGTCATCCACGGTGCGGTAATTGTTGCTGGTGAAATCACGCGGATTCCACAAACGCAACTGGTAACTTTCCCTTTCCTGCGCCCGCCGCGTAATGCCGCTGGCAGTCAACGCTTCGAACATCGGGGAAAACAGCGTTACAACATCGAACTGGTAAGAACTCACCAGTCCTGCCCCCAGTCCACCCGGACCGTACCGGTTGCCAGCTCCACTTCCAGCACGACTTGAGCAACGAAAGGGATCAAGCGCTCTCTATCTCCCTGTACCACCAGCACGTCATTGGCGCCGGTTTCCAGCAGTCCGCTGACGCGCCCGAGTTTCTGTTGCTCGGCATTCACCACTTCCAGACCGATCAGATCGGCCCAGTAGTATTCATTCGCAGCAGCCGGCGGGAGGCTGGATTTCGGCACCGCGATTTCACAGCCGCGCAACGCGATCGCGGCCTCCCGGTCATCACTGCCTGCCAGATGGGCAATCAGCGCCTTGGGGTGCTCATCACACCCCAACACCTCGTATTCCTGCCATTGACCGTTGCGTCCCAGCCACCACACCGGATAATCCAGCAGGCTGTCGCTATGCTCGGTGTAAGCGTGCACTTTCACCCAGCCACGCACACCGAACGGGACACCGACGTGCCCCATCACGGTCAGGTCATCAGGCTGCAGCGGCACCTAATATATTAGGCGGCCGCAGCGCCCGCGCGCTTGACCAGCTTCGCCACGGCGTCGCTCAATTGGGCGCCCTTGCTCTGCCAGTAAGCTACGCGCTCGCTGTTGATACGCATCGATTCCTGGCCTTCAGGAGCGACCGGGTTGTAGAAACCCACGCGCTCGATGAAACGGCCGTCGCGACGCTCGCGTGAATCAGCCACCACCAGATTGAAGAAGGGGCGCTTTTTGGCGCCGCCACGTGCGAGTCGAATAATAACCATAGATTTCAGCCTAACCGTTAAAACTTGAAAAAAGAGCGCGATTTTACGACATTCCCGCCCCACATTGCAAGGACGTTATCGCATTCCCGGCAGCATGCCTTTCATGCCACGCATCATTTTCGCCATGCCGCCGCCCTTGGAGAGCATTTTCATCATTTTCTGCGTCTGCTCGAACTGGCTGAGCAAGCGGTTCACTTCCTGCACCTGCACGCCGGCGCCCGCTGCAATGCGGCGCTTGCGCCCGGCCTTGAGGATTTCCGGTTTGCGCCGCTCCTGCGGCGTCATGGAGTTGATGATGCCTTCCAGGCGACCGATCGCCTTGTCGTCCACCTGCGCCCCGGCCGCAGCCTGGCTCAGCTGGCCGGGCAATTTGTCCATCAGGGCGCTGATACCGCCCATTTTCTTCATCTGCTGCATCTGCTGCTTGAAATCTTCGAGGTCGAAAGATTTGCCCGATTTGAGCTTCTTCGCCAGCTTCTGCGCCTCATCCTGATCCACGCCGCGCTGCGCGTCCTCGATCAGCGACAGCACGTCCCCCATGCCGAGCACGCGCGAAGCCATGCGGTCAGGATAAAAAGGCTCAAGACCTGCGACCTTTTCGCCCACGCCAACGAACTTGATCGGCTTGCCGGTCACCTGCCGCACCGACAGCGCTGCACCGCCACGCGAGTCGCCATCCAGCTTGGTGAGGATCACGCCGGTGAGCG
>JBDKRR010000454.1:0-7494 GCA_039683315.1 Sulfuricella sp. | reverse complement strand
TCATGCCGCGGGTGGAAACGATCTTCAGCGGCTTGAGCGTGTCGCCGTCGGTAATCACGTACTGTGGCGGCCAGTAGGAACCGGCGATGGCGTACTTGTCTTCGTAGCCCTTGAACTTGGAAGTTTCCACCGAGCGCGCTTCGATACCGACCTTGAGGGTAGCCACTACGGTGGGCTTCTCGAACCACAGGTCGATCAGGTCGAGCTTGCCGTCACGCCCGATCACGTAAACGTAACGTCCGGAGGCGGACAAGCGGGAGATATGCACGGCATAACCGGTCTTGACGATGCCCCAGATCTGCTTGGTGTCGCCGTCGATCAGCGCCACTTCGCCGGAATCGCGCAGGGTCACCGAGAACACGTTCTTCAGGTTGATCTTGTTCATCGGCTTCTTGGGGCGATCTTCCGGCTTGATGACCAGCTTCCAGCTGTTCATCATGTCTTTCATGCCCCATTCCGGCGGCGTGTCCGGCGTTTGCTGGATGTAGCTCGCCATCAGGGAAATCTCGTCCTTGGTGAGGATGTCGTCGAAGTTCACCATGCCGCCATCGGTGCCGTAGCTGATGATCTTTTCCAGCCGGGCGTGGCCCAGCTTGAGGGTGTTGACCGGCTCCAGGTTCTTGCCCGTGGCACCCTTGCGCAGGATGCCGTGACAACCGGCGCAGCGCTCGAAGTAGATCTTGGAGGCGGTTACCTTCTGTTCCGCCGTCAGTGCGGCCTCATCAGCAGCAAACGCAACGTTGAAGATTCCGGCAACCGACATGGCAAGCACCGAAGCAGCGAAGTACGGCTTTTTCATTTGACACCCCCTTTGAGTTTAAACACATGATCACAACAGGGTCTTCCCCCTGACGGATGCATCATGTTCCAAGGCAAATGCCCGAACATTGATACACATCAAGCTTTTTTGATTTGTTGAAAATCGCAAATTCGCGCATTTTCCAGAGACCTTAAAGGGAAAATGGATATTTCCGCATCATTGATCTAAATCAAGGAAACGACCTCGGATTGCTCGCACTCTGGCACCTGATATTTTCATCAGGGTAAAGCAGCCATCATGCACATTTCCGGAGTAGTCGTTCACGCACGCCCCGGGCGTGCCGCCCAGGCACATCAGCAGCTTTCTGCCGTCGCCGGCGTGGAAGTTCACGTCAGCGACGTCGAAGGCAAACTGATCGTCACCCTAGAACAAGAAAACGAACAGTCGACGGTGGACACCTTCGGGCGACTCAACGAGCTACCCGACGTGCTCTCGGCCACCATGGTGTACCACCATTTCGAACCCGATACAGACCCAAAATAATCAGCAGAGGAGACCTAAAATGGAATTGACTCGCCGTGAATTCATAAAACTCAGCGCCGTTTCCGCCGCCGCCAGCGCAGCCTGCGTCGTCGTGCCGGGCGCGCAGGCTGCGCTGGCCGCCGCTGGCGACAGCGGGGTACGCTGGGACAAGGGCGTATGCCGCTTCTGCGGCACCGGTTGCGGCGTCCTGATCGGCACCAAGGACGGTCGCGTGGTCGCCACCCAGGGCGACCCCGATGCACCGGTGAACAAGGGTCTCAACTGCATCAAGGGCTATTTCCTCTCCAAGATCATGTACGGCAAGGACCGCCTCACCCAGCCCATGCTGCGGATGAAGGACGGCAAGTTCGACAAGAACGGCGAGTTCGCGCCCATCAGCTGGGACCAGGCCTTCGACATCATGGCGGAGAAATGCAAGGCCGCCCTCAAGGCCAAGGGACCGAAGGGCATCGGCATGTTCGGCTCCGGCCAGTGGACGGTGTGGGAAGGCTATGCCGCCTCCAAGCTGATGAAAGCCGGCTTCCGTTCCAACAACCTCGATCCCAACGCACGCCATTGCATGGCCTCGGCCGTGACCGGCTTCATGCGCACCTTCGGTATCGACGAGCCAATGGGCTGCTACGACGATGCCGAGCACGCTGACGGCTTCGTGCTGTGGGGCTCGAACATGGCCGAGATGCACCCCATCCTGTGGTCGCGCATCACCGACCGCCGCCTCACCGGCAAGGACGTCACGACACACGTGCTCTCGACCTTCGACCACCGCACCACCGAGCTGGCGGACAACACGCTGATCTTCAAACCCCAGTCCGACCTGGCCATCCTCAACTTCATCTGCAACTACATCATCCAGAACAACGCGGTGAACGAGGAATTCGTCAAGCGCAACGTCAACTTCAAGAAGGGCGTGACCGACATCGGCTACGGCCTGCGCCCCAACCACCCCCTCGAACAGGTGGCCAACAACAACGGCTACCCCGGCGCCGACGGCAAGCCCAAGGGCAACCCGAATAATTCCAGCCCGATCACCTTCGACGAGTTCAAGGCCTTCGTTTCCGAATACACGGTGGAAAAAGCCTCCGAGCTTTCCGGCGTGCCCAAGGAAAACCTGCTCACGCTCGCCAAGCTTTACGCCGATCCCAAGAAGAAAGTGGTGTCGTACTGGACCATGGGATTCAACCAGCACACGCGCGGCACCTGGGTCAACAACATGATCTACAACGTGCACCTCTTGGTGGGCAAGATTTCCGAGCCCGGCAACGGCCCCTTCTCCCTCACCGGGCAGCCTTCAGCCTGCGGCACGGCACGCGAGGTGGGCACCTTCGCCCACCGCCTGCCCGCCGACCTGGTGGTGATGAACCCGAAGCATCGCGAAACCGCGGAAAAGATCTGGAACCTGCCGGCCGGCACCATACCGGACTGGATCGGTTCGCACGCGGTGAAGCAGAGCCGCGACCTCAAGGACGGCCTGATCAACTTCTACTGGACCTCCACCACCAACAACATGCAGGCGGGCCCCAACATCAACGGCGAAACCTACCCCGGCTGGCGCAATCCCGCCAACTTCGTGGTGGTCTCCGATGTCTATCCCACGGTATCTGCCGTGTCTGCCGACCTGATGCTGCCCTGCGCCATGTGGATGGAGAAGGAAGGCGCATTCGGCAACGCCGAGCGCCGCACCCAGTTCTGGCGCCAGCAGGTGAAAGCCCCGGGCGAATCCCGTTCCGACCTGTGGCAGTACATGGAATTCTCCAAGCGCTTCAAAGTCGAGGAAGTCTGGCCCGCCGAACTGCTGGAAAAAGCCCCGCAGTTCAAGGGCAAAACCCTGTATGACGTGCTTTACGCCAACGGCGAGGTCAACAAGTTCCCGCTGACCGAGTTGAAGAAAGTCAACGAGCACGGCATCAAGAACTACACCAACGACGAGTCCGCCGCCTTCGGCTATTACGTACAGAAAGGGCTGTTCGAGGAATACGCCCAGTTCGGTCGCGGCCACGGCCACGACCTGGCGCTGTTCGACAACTACCACAAAGCGCGCGGCATGCGCTGGCCGGTGGTGGACAACAAGGAAACCCTGTGGCGCTTCCGCGAGGGTTACGACCCTTACGTGAAGAAAGGCGAAGGGGTCAAGTTCTACGGCCATCCCGACGGCAAGGCTGTGATTTTCGCCCTGCCCTACCAGCCCGCCGCCGAACAGCCCGACAAGGAATACGACCTGTGGCTGTGCACCGGCCGCGTGCTGGAACACTGGCACACCGGCTCCATGACGCGGCGCGTGCCGGAGCTATACAAGGCGGTACCGGACGCATGGGTCTTCATGAATCCGGAAGACGCCAAGAAGCGCGGCCTGAAACGCGGCGACAAGGTCAAGGTCATCAGCCGGCGCGGCGAGATCACCACGCTGGTGGAAACCCGCGGCCGCAACAAGCCGCCGGTCGGGCTGGTATTCGTGCCTTTCTTCGACGAATCGCGCCTGGTCAACAAACTGACGCTGGACGCGACCTGCCCGATCTCGAAAGAGACCGACTTCAAGAAATGCGCGGCCAAGATTGTTAAAGCGTGAGGGGTGAGGAGTGAGGGGTGAGGGGTAAAACCCTCCCCCTGACCAATATCATGGCAGCCAACACTAACTCTCGGCGTCAGTTCCTGCTCGACATGGCGAAGACCGCTTGCGGTGTCGGCGTGTTCGGGCTGGGGCTGGGCTTGTACGCCAAGCAGGCGCGCGCCCTGCCGCCCACCGCCATCCGCCCGCCGGGCGCGTTGGCGGAGGCGGATTTCCAGGGCGCTTGCATCCGCTGCGGGATGTGCGTGCGCGACTGCCCCTACAACATACTGGAACTGGCAAGGCCGGAGGACGACCTCGCCACCGGCACGCCCTATTTCGTGGCGCGCAAGATCCCCTGCGAAATGTGCGAGGACATCCCGTGCGTCAAGGCATGTCCCACCGGCGCACTGGACCACCAGCTCACCGACATCAACAAGGCGAAAATGGGCCTGGCCGCGCTGGTCGACCAGGAGACCTGCCTCAATTTCCTCGGCCTGCGCTGCGACGTGTGCTACCGCGTGTGTCCGGCGATCGACAAGGCCATCACGCTGGAGCGCACGCACAACGTGCGCACCGCCAAACACACCATGTTCCTGCCCACGGTCCACTCGGAATACTGCACCGGCTGCGGCAAATGCGAAAAATCCTGCGTGCTGGATGTCGCGGCGATCAAGGTGTTCCCGGTCCAGCTTGCCAAGGGCGAACTGGGCAAGCACTACCGCCTCGGCTGGGAAGAAAAGAGGAAAGCAGGAGAGAGCCTGGTCGCACCGGAGATCGAGCACCAGTACAACCTGCCGGAAGGCTTCAAGTATGAACAGGGTCCGGGCCTGAGCGGCGAGGCCGTGGCACCGCATGCAGCGCCGACAGCGCCATCCGGCGCACCCAGAGCGCTGCACGGAGACAAGTTGTGAGCCCGAACGGAAAAATCGGCGCCGACGCCGTGCTGGCGAAAGGCTGGCTGGGTGCCCATAAATGGCTGCTGCTGCGCCGCGTCTCCCAGCTCGGCATCCTCGCCCTGTTCCTGCTCGGCCCGTGGGCGGGCATCTGGATCGTCAAGGGCAACCTGGCCTACAGCCTGACGCTCGACAAACTGCCGCTGGCCGATCCCTATGTCCTGCTGCAATCCCTGCTGGCCGGGCACGTAGCGGAAAAACTCGCGCTCTTCGGGGTCGCCATCGTGCTCGGGTTTTATGCGCTGGCAGGCGGGCGCGCTTACTGCGCCTGGGTCTGCCCGGTCAACATGGTGACCGACTCCGCATCCTGGCTGCGCCGCCGTTTCGGCATCAAGGGCGGCGCACGTTTTTCGCGCGCGACGCGCTACTGGATGCTGGCCATGACGCTGCTTCTGGCGGCCGCCAGCGGCACCGTCGCCTGGGAAATGCTCAACCCCGTTTCGATGCTGCACCGCGGCCTGATTTTCGGGCTGGGAACGGCGTGGGCCGTCATTCTCGCGGTGTTCCTCTTCGACCTGTTCGTCAGTCCGGACGGCTGGTGCGGCCACCTTTGCCCGGTGGGCGCGTTCTACAGCCTGATCGGCAAAACCAGCCTGGTTCGGGTCAAAGCGGCACAGCGCTCTGCGTGCAACGACTGCATGGACTGTTTTGTGGTGTGTCCCGAGCCGCAGGTCATCAAACCCGCGCTCAAGGGCGCCGCAAAGGGCATCGGGCCGGTGATCACAGCGGCCAATTGCACCAACTGCGGCCGCTGTATCGATGTGTGCTCGAAACAAGTATTCGGATTCGGTTTGCGCTTCAACAACAAGGCGGCCGACAACGCTCCGCGAGGGGAAACGGCTGCGCTCGGCAACAGGCCATAACATGATCAGAAACCACGACATTATATAAAGAGGAGATCAACCATGAAAAACTCACTGCGCTTCGCATTGGTGACACTGGCCGCTTCAGCCTTCACTTTCGCCGCCACGCCACCGGCATTGTCCGCGGAAAGCGCGGTCCATTCGCTGCGCGGCGTGGACCCCCAGGTTTCGGATCAGGCACCGGAAGAGAAATTCAACCCCGGCAAGCGCCCCGGGTCGCAAAAGCCGATCACCCGCACTTTTCTGCAGCAGCCGCCGGTGATTCCGCATGCCACGGAAAATTTCGACGAGATCACGCTCGAGGAAAACCAGTGCCTGACCTGCCACGGCCCGGAAAAATTCAAGGAAAAGAACGCCCCCAAGATCGGTGACAGCCACTTCCGCAACCCGCAGTCCGGCGAGATCATGAAGCAGGTATCCAGCGCCCGATACAACTGCGTGCAATGTCACGTGCCGCAGGTCGACGCACCGCCGCTGGTGGAAAACACCTTCCAGACCGTGCCGCAGAAAGCGGCCAAAACCAAGCGTTAAAGAGGGGGAAGCATGGACCGGCAGGACAAGGAAAGCGTGCTGTTCAAATATCTGCCGTCGAGCCGTCGGGTAATGATCCACCTGACCGCCATGGCAACGCTTTCCTGCCTGCTGGGGCCATGGCTCGGCCCCTTGCTGGTCAACTGGATCAACCCGCCCCAGAGCTGGGGGAACGCGAGCAGGGTCGGCGACTATTCGCTGCTGAACGTACTGCTGTGGGGATTCGCATTCCTGATGTTCGAAGCATTCATCTATACCGGCTGGCTGATCCGGCAGGGCCGGAAGAGCTGGGAAAAGGCGCAGCCGAAATCCTGGTACAACTAGTGTAGTGTTGCACGCTAAACGGTACTTTCAGCAAGCGCCTGGGCTGCCATATGCAAGGCGCGGGTGCGCCGGAATAGTCATTCTATTCCAAGTGCCCGCAACGCCGCAGATGGCAGCCCAGGCGCTTACCCGGAGGGAGCCTTCCCAAAAGCGCCCTAACCGCGTTGCGGCGCTTGACAAGGGAATAGCCATTGCCTGCGCGCCGCGCCTTGTTATGCCACTTTTGGGAAGGCTCTGAAAGTACCGTTTAGCGTGCAACACTACACTAGGCTCCCAGCTTTATTGAGTCGGCCATTAAACAGTTGAAAAATTGCTATGCCGTAGGCTGGCGGTGAGGAACGAACCCCAGCGTTTGGCGTTCTCGAGCATGCTGGGGTTCGCCTTGCTCACCGCCAGCCTACAAAACATTAATGGCCGACTCAATAAGAGTCGCATCGGGATGCTTGATTCAGGTCAATGCGCGGAACACGGGCTACGCCGAAAATCCAAGTGAGCCATTTCTGGCATCCTATTCAGTTGGAGTTTCCCGATGACCACGATCAGCGATTTTCTCGCCCCCGACCACCAGCGCTGCGACAACCTGTTCGCCATAGCGGAAGCGACTGCCGCGCAAGGCGACTGGAATAACGCCGCGATCATGTTCAGCCAGTTCCACGATGCGCTGTTGCACCACTTCGCCATGGAGGAGGAAGTCATGTTCCCCGCCTTCGAAGCGCGCACCGGCATGACGCAGGGCCCGACGGCGATGATGCGGTCGGAACACCGCCAGATGACCGACCTGCTCAACCAGATGGCGGACGCCGTGGCGCACAAGGACGGCGACGCCTTTCTCGGCGATGCCGACACCCTGCTCATCATCATGCAGCAGCACAACATGAAGGAAGAGCAGATGCTCTACCAGATGGCCGACCAGGCGCTGGCTGGCGAACTGGACGAGGTGGTCGGGCGTATGCGCGCCCTGACCTGATCCGATGC
>JBDKRR010000453.1:0-9609 GCA_039683315.1 Sulfuricella sp. | reverse complement strand
AGCTGTCCCAGTTGTAATTGGCCAGAATTCGCGCCCGCGCAGCATTCCCCATCTGGCCGCACGCCTTGTCTGCCAGCAGCGTCAGGATCTGCTGAGCGAATTCTCCGGCGCCGGCAGCAACCTGCAACTCGTTGCCCTGAGTGGCCTGAATGCCCTCTGCCGCCTGGGGCGATGCAACCACGGTTTTCGCCATGGACATGGCTTCCAGTACTTTGTTCTGCAATCCTCGCGCAATACGCAATGGCGCCACCGCGATCCGGGCGTGGGCAAGGTATGGCCTGACATCCGCAACCGTGCCGGTCACCGTGATGCCGGGTAAACGCGCCAAATCGCAAACAACCGGTGTCGGACGGGAACCTACGATGAAAAAACGGGTTTGGGGCAGCGCAGCATGTATGGCGGGGAAAATCTCCTGGGCAAACCAGCTCACCGCGTCCACGTTCGGCCAGTAGTCCATGGCGCCGGTGAACACCAGAACTTGATCGCTCCCCTGATAAGGATTGGGATAGTCGCGTTCGGGTGAAAAATAGTCGGTGTCCACGCCATTGCTGAAGTAGCCTGTTTTCTCAGCGCTTTCAGGGGCAAATCGCTTGAACAGTTCCGCTTCCTCCCGGGAAACGAACAAGGATGCGTCGAATTCCTTTGCCACTTCTCGCTCGTAGCGCAGCAACAGCTTCGCTTCCCGGCGGAACAGCCACGACAGCGGCCAGTGTTTGGTTTCAGCGTACTGCTGCCATTTGTCGGAGTCGACGTCGACGAAATCGATCACGCGTCGCATGTCGTCGGCTTGCCGCACGTACTGGGCCATGGCCGAGGAAAAAACCAGGATGCGCTTGACCCGATGGTTGGCGAGAATGTCGTTTACCCAATGCTGCAGGCCGGCATTGCGGTAATAAGGCAGGGTCAGCGCCTGATCTGTCAGCAGGCCGGACAAACTGCGCAAACGTGAAGAGGTCGGATCGAGCCGGGCGAAGTGGCTTTCAGCGCAGAACGATTTGACCGTGTCCACATGCTGCCAGTCGGCTGCGTCATCGACAAAAGTACCCAGGTGTACACGGTAGTGCTGGCTCAGATGCCTGAGCAAATGGAATGAACGGATCTTGTCGCCCTTGTTGGGCGGATAGGGCACGCGGTGAGTCAGAAACAGCAGTTCTTCAGCCATTGTCCTACCCCAGGTTCTTCACGATGTGCGGGCCGATAAAATTGGCCAGCGGCAGCGGCAGCTTTTGCCAGGCCTGGATGAAAAGCCGGTACTTGGGGTTGAGAGGGTTGTGATCCGGGACCGTCTTGGCCCGGTGCAACTGGTATTCGTAACACAGCGGCTGCGGCTCGAAACCCCAGTTTTTCTTGAAGTCGAACGGCCCGGTGCCACGCTTGCTGCGGCCATAATCGAAGATCTTGATGCCGCGTTCGCACGCGCGCCGCATCAGTTCCCAGTACTTGAAATCGTTGGCAGCGAAATCGCGTGCTTCCAGGGTGTCGCCGGCGTAATAGGGCAGCACTTCGTCGCGGAAATAAAAGCTCAGCACGCTGCTCAAAACCCGCCCGTCCTTGAGCACCGACAGCACTTCGCAGTCGCTGCCGAAGATTTCCTTGAGCAGCGCGAAGTAGCGCCTGGGCAGCGCGGGCGTGCCATGGCGGTGGACATTGTCCGCGAACACGGAAAAAAACCGCTCCACGCCGTCGTCGATCTCGCTCGTAAGCCCCGCCTTGATGCCTTTCCTGACCATCGCCCGCTGCTTGCGCGGGATGGCGAGCATGTTCTGTTCCACATCCGGATCGATCTCCTTGCGGAAGGTCACGTAGAGATCCTTGCCGGGCCACTCCGGGTGCATGGGCTTGAGATTCCGGTATTCCAGGTGGTCGACCTTGAGGTCTCTCGCGATCTCCTGTGCGGCCCGGTCCAGCGCTGCCGCGGCGGGTTCGGAATGCGCGGCAATGCCGCCATACACGCAGAAGGGCAGCGAGATCAGGGAGTGGCCGAAAAGCCGGCTGTTGATTTCCGCGAGTGGCAGGACGCCTTGAATCCTTCCTTCCGACTCGGCGTAGAGGAACCAGGTCTTGTGGCCGAAAGCGCGCGCTATCACTTGTTGCCATCCTGCGCGGTGGAAAAAAGTGGTCTCCGGGCTGTTCAAGACGAACTCGTCCCATCTAGCCGCATCCGAGGGCTGCATCTGGCGGACGGTCAGAGTCGGAGGCTGATTCATGGGTGTTACTCCAGGAAAATCCGGTCCATGCGGCCCCAGTGGAAGTCGCGGGTCAAAGCCTTGATACGCCCTTCCATGCGATGCAGATTCAAGTAGTGGCGGAAGCGCGTTTTCATGCTGATGCCGTCCTGGCGCGGCTGTCCGGGGTCCATTTCCCAAGGGTGGAAATAAAATATCCCCGGTTGCATGTCTTCTTCGTTTACGCGCTGCAGGAACCAGCGCGATACGGTGTAGGGCCAGAAGCGGAAATAGCCGCCGCCGCCGGCGGGGAGGTTTCGCTGCAGGAGGCGCACGGTGGTGACGGGCAATTCCAGCAGTCCATCCTCGCCTCTCGGGTAATGGGCGAAGCGGGGCGCATCCGGCATCCCGTAATGGTCGTGCTGGATGGGGTAAATGCTGGAACTGTAGCGGTAGCCGGCCTCAAGCAGCAGGTCCAGGGCCCAGAGGTTATCGCTGCCGATGGAAAAGCTCGGTGCGCGGTAGCCCAGCACTTTCTGTCCGCCGATGTCTTCGAGCAGTGACTTGCTGCGCGTGATGTCGTCGAGGAATTCATCGGCGTTTTGATCGCTGGCCCGGAGGTGTGAATAGCCGTGGCTGGCGAGTTCGTGGCCGTTTTCGACCAGGCGCCGCACCATGGCAGGGTAGCGCTCGGCGATCCAACCCAGCGTGAAGAAGGTTCCCTTGACGCCCGCCTCATCCAGCAGAGCGAGGATGCGATCTATATTGCTTTCCACCCGGCATGAAAGTGACGCCCAGCTATCCCGCGGAATATGGGGTGCGAAAGCCGAAACTTGGAAGTAGTCTTCCACGTCGATGGTCATCGCGTTGCGTATTGGTACCGGGGGCACACGTTCCTTGGCTGCGGTCTGCATGAGGGTCAGCTCCTTAAGCCACTTTCCAGCCAGCTATGAATTGCCGCAGCAATGCGTGTCGAGGCTTTTCCGTCCCAGAACTCGGGCACTCTGCCCGCTTTGCCGCCACTGAGCATGATTTCGTCGAAGGCCGACAGGATGCTGACCGGGTCCTGGCCAGCGATGGTGTTGGTCCCTTCGTCAACCGTGATCGGCCGCTCGGTGTTGTTCCTGAGCGTAATGCACGGTACGCCGAGAGCCGTGGTTTCTTCCTGGATTCCGCCCGAATCGGTCAGCACCACCCGTGCATCCTTCATGAGGCCCAACATTTCCAGGTAGCCCATGGGGGGCAGTTGCACCAACTCGGGAACGTCCAGCATTTCGCCCAGGCCGAATTTTTCGATCATGGCGCGGGTGCGCGGGTGCATCGGGAAAATGACGGGCAGCCTGGAGCTTATTTTGAGCACGGTCTCGAGCAGGGTGCGCAGGGTGGCGGGGTTGTCCACATTGGAAGGCCGGTGCATGGTGAGGACGGCGTATCCCTTGTCGTTGGAAAGGAAGCCATCTTTGCCGGCATCTTTCAGGATTTGAGTCACAGGGACGGCTCTTTCCAGGTTGCGGCGCAAGGTATCGATCATGACGTTGCCGACAAACCGGATGCGGGAATCGTCGATGCCCTCGCGCAGCAGGTTTTCGCGCCCGCTGCGCTCGGTGGTGAAAAGGAGATCGGAGATCTGGTCGGTCAATATCCGGTTGATCTCCTCAGGCATGGCGCGGTCGAAGCTGCGCAGTCCGGCTTCGACATGAATCACCGGAATCCCTTTTTTCGTCGCTACCAGCGCGCACGCCAGGGTGGAGTTCACATCGCCGACCACGAGCACGGCAGAAGGCCGCTTATCGTCCAGCGCCGGCTCGAAGCGGCGCATGACATCAGCCGTTTGCACGGCATGGCTGCCGGAGCCCACTTCGAGATTGATGTCGGGCTGCGGGATGCCGAGCGCTTCGAAATACTGGTGGTTCATCGCCACGTCATAGTGCTGGCCGGTGTGAACCAGGCTTACAGCCATATCCGGCCCAAGTTCGCCCAGTGCCGCCATGATCGGGGCCATTTTCATGAAATTAGGGCGCGCGCCGACGACGCAGAGAATGCTGTGCTGAGTGCGGGGTGCCGGCGTAGTGTTATTCATTGTTTTCTATTTCGGAAGGTTTCTGACGCTGGCCAGAGAGAGTATCTGCTTGACCAGATCCAGCACGGAGATGACCGATTTCTCCATTTTGGAAAGCCTTATGTCCATGTTTTCCAGGTCGGACGGCGCGTCCGTCTTGAATCCGAACTCAGGCGTGCCGGGCGTGCCCGGGGGCTCGGCTTCCGAGGTGGGAAGATTGAATTCCTGCTGAATGTCGCCGATAACGTCGCTCACTTCCGAATTCCCGAAACCGTGAATTTCTTCGAGATAGCCCATCAGAAAAAGCCGGTCGCAAAGCGTATTGATTTTCCGCGGAATGCCCCCGGAGTAATCGTAAATCGCGCCAAAGGCTTCCGTGCTGATGGAGGGGTCGCCCTGCCAGCCAACCGTATGCAGCCGGTGCTCGATGTAGGAGCGTGTTTCCGTGGCATCCATGGGGCCGAGGTGGTAAGTGGCGATCACCCTTTGTCGCAACTGCTGCATGTCGGCGCTAAGGAGCGTTCTTCTGAACTCGGGCTGGCCGAGCAGAAAAGTTTGCAGTAAGGATTTGTCTTCGGTCTGGAAGTTGGACAGCATTCTCAACTCCTCCACCGTGCGGGGAGAAAGGTTCTGCGCTTCGTCCACCACCAGCAGCGCGCGCTTCCCTTGCCGGTCGCAGGCGCGCAGAAACTGTTCGAGTCCGGTCAGCAAGGCCGCTTTGCTGCTGTCCTGGTAGGGGAGTCCGAAGGCCGCGGCCACCATTCTCAGGGTGTCGTCGGAATCGAGATTAGTGTTGACGATTTGCGCAGCAACGATGTTTTCCGATTCCATTTCGCGGAAAAGATTGCGCACCAGGGTAGTCTTGCCCGCGCCGACTTCGCCGGTGATGACGATGAAGCCCTCTCCCTGCGACAGGCCGTATTCCAGGTAGGCCATGGCGCGTTTATGCCCTTTGCTGCCGAAGTAGAATTTCGGATCGGGCTTCAGTTGGAACGGTTTGGCTTTGAACCCGTAATATTGCTCGTACACTTTAATCAGCTCTCCGCTAGAAAATCATGTGTGCGGAAGCCGTGATGGCATTTTCGCGATAATCGCCGCCGCTTTGGTTGGAGTCTCGCTGTACTCGCCGCAATTCAACCGAGCCGCTTAGCTTGGGCTGGAACTGCCTGGTCAGGCCAAGCCGGAGGTTCTTGTCGTTGTCTGTCCTGCCCAGGACGGGGTAAGTGTTTCTGGCATACCCGGCGTTCAGGTAAGTGCTGGTGCGTGGGCCGATACGCAAGTTCCAGATGGCGTTGGCGCCAACTTGTTTTGTCTTGTCGCTTAGTGCCAGGTTGGAAGCCCCAAACAGGGCGCTGTCCGACGCTTGTGTGCTTTGTGCTTCGCGCGACACGTTGTAGAGGGAAAATATCACGGTGTTTCTTGCGCCCTGCAGCGCAACGGATGCACGCAGGCTTTTTTGCAGAAAGAGGCGGTTCGTCAGGTAATTTACAGAGTCTGCCAAGGACAGGGGGAGACCGGCGGCCTGGATGATGGAGTCAACAACTTGTTGCCGTTCGACTGGATCGGGGTATCTGGTCGCATATAGCTGGTTCAGGAAGCTGGCGGTGTCTATCGTGGCAGGGATCAGGAACTGCGATTGGGAGGTGGTGACGTCCTCGCTGTAAGCCAGGCTCCATGTGGTCAGACGGGTGCGATGCTTGGCCGCGAGGGAATAGGTGTCACCGAAAAATCTTTTCCCGGCACTGGCGTCGATACTGGTCAATGAATTGGGAGCCCAGGAAAAACCACCGGACCAGAAAGAACCTTCAGGCTTCGCCCCAATGGAGATATAGTCGTTTTTTTCGTAGCCTCCGGTGGCGGTCAGGCCGAATCGCGGCGTGAGCATGTAGCGAAGATTGCCGGAAAAGGTTTCATTGTTCAGGTTTTGGACGAGGATGTTGCTGGTGTTGTCGTAAGTGATTTTCTGCTTGCTGTAGTTCAAGCCCCAACCTAGTGTTTTGAAGGATGAACCACTGTTTAACGCTAAATTGACGCGATCCGTTTGGCTGTTTGACAACGCGCCGAGATCGGTGCTGATGGCGGAATGGGTGTAGCGCAGTTCGGATGAGGCAACGGTACTGAAGCGGTGGCGCAGATAGGGACTGAGGCTATAGGTTCTTACCTCGGTGCGGTTCCCGGTGACATTGGTGTTGTCAGTCGCCTGCTGGCCCGACAGGGTAGTGTTTTGCTGGCTGATTGCGGCCTGCCCATCCATGAAAAACAGGTCTTCGATCAATTCCGTATTGGCATTAGCGCTCAGCATGTGATTGATGGCGTTGCGGCGGCTATCTTCCAGGTAGAAAAGATTTTGCATTGCATAACGGGCTTTGACCTTCAGGCGCGGGCCGGTACCAGTCAGGGATATGCCGGGGGTGATCTGGGTTACCAAGTCATTCTGTTCATGGCCTCTCGACGCCAATGTAATATTGTCGGAGTAGGTTTCTTTCAAATCCAGGCTGGGTGTGATCGTCCATTCGGCAGCGATGGAATGGGCCGGTAATAACAACATCGCCGCTGCCGCAGAACAAGCGGCCGGAAACAGGGCTCTGTGACTGTTTTTTCTCATTTGGACACTTTAGCTGTAGTAGCCATAATATTCTCCGCCGGGGAATGTACTGGCTTTGTTGTAGATCAGATTGACGACGTCGCACGATTCGATCTGCCTGAGCGCCTCCTTGACCGTCTGTTGCGGGGTTTTTTCTGCGGCTACCACCAGAACGATCTGTCCCATCTGGCTGGCAAGTACACGTGCCTCGCTGGTCAGCAGCAATGGCGGAGAATCAAAAATCACAATGCGGTCGCTGTAGCGATGAGCTATTTCCTTCAACAATTCGCTCATGCTCTGGCTCGCCAGCAATTCGGTTGCATGCTTGCTCTTTTTACCGGCCGTAAGGATGGATAGTTTGTCGACGTTGGTTTTGATCATCACGTCGGACAGTTCAAGCTTGTCATCGAGAAGAACGTCCAGAAGGCCGCGCTCTGCTTTAACACCAAGATAGTCAGGTAGTGAAGGTCGGGCCACGTCGGCGTCTATCAGCAAAACGGTGTGATCCATTTCCATCGCGATGCTCATCGCCAGATTGATGGAGCAGAACGTTTTTCCTTCCCCGGCGAGGGCGCTGGTGACCATGATCAGGTTGCCATTCTGGACATGCCCGGCGCTTTGATTGAATGCATTCTTGATCAAAGGCCGCTTGATCAGTCGAAACTCTTCTGCAATTTGCGTTTTTTCTGCATCAGGGGTGATGATTCCCGATTGGCGCAATCTGGCAAGGTTGATCGTGCACTGTTTGGGTGACGAGGCCGTATCCGCTGAACGTACGTGGTCGATGCTGCTTTTTTGCGTGTCCGGACCGCCGACGGATTCATGGCCATGATCAGCTGGAATCTTCGCCGCTGATGTCCTTGCAGAAGCCTCGTCTTCTTTCGCGATCCTGGCTGCTGCCTTTTCAATAATGTTTACGCTCGTTGAGGGTTTATCCTCTTTCACGATTTTGCCGGCTGCTCTTTCAATGATGCTCACATTGCCTCCCGGTGGACTCGGTTTCCTTGGTGGTTAGCTTGCCACTTTGGATGGGATATTGCTGAAAATTTCCCTGTTCCATGGCATCCCCTGAGATCAAAATGTTTGAAAACCATGTCATCTAAAGCGATGGAAAACTCGGGGCGACTTTGACCAGCAATGCGCCATACATTCCCAACAAAGCAAGCAAAGAGAGACCGAAAGCGTAGAGGCGCCTTTTGCGCTTGATCTTTTCTTGATCGGTCCAGATCATGGTGACCGAACCCAATATCGGCCGCCCGGTTATTTCCCTGAGACTGCTTGGACTATGGAAGGTGGGGCGTATCTGGCTCATCATGAAAGCAACGCCGATCCCCGCCAGTAAGGCGCCCACGAATACCAGGGAGAACAGTTTGAGTCGGTCCGGACCCGCGGGTATTTGGGGGACCGTCGGTGGATCTATGATCTTGAATGACATCAGTTCCGTATTGGCACTCATTTCGCCAGACATTTTTGCGCTTTCGCGGCGTTCGAGCAGCTTTTCATAATTGGACTTGTTCACGTCATAGTCGCGATTGAGCCGTGTCAGTTCCGCTTCCACTTCAGGCACTGCATTGCTCAGCGATTTCAAATGTTCGTAGCGTGAATTGTATTCCGCGACACGTGCCCTCATCGAGGCAACTCTGGCGTCGGCTTCCGTGAGCGCAATATTGAGTTGCTGGAGCATGGGGCTATAATTTTTCCCGGGGTCGGCGCTGTGTTTACGCAGCTTGGCTTCTTCTTTCTTGCGCTGTTCGAGTTGTGCAATCAGGCGTTTCGTGGAAACGATGTCGGGATGCTGCTCGGTAAAGTTCATGCGCAGGGCGTCCAGATTCTTGTTCAGGGTCTGGATGCGGGCCTCAATTTCCGGGTCGCCTCCCGATGACTGACCTGTGTCCGCGCTGGAAGCAGGATCGTCATCGGATACTTGACTTTTGATGGCTTCCCGCGCCTGTTCTGCTTCCCGCAGTTCCAGTTTTGCCTGGTTAAGGCTATCCGCGGCTGCCGAAAGCTTCGTTACATAATCGCTTCCCTGGCCGGGCATCAGGCCAACATTCTTCTGCTTGAAATTCTTGAGTGCGGTTTCTGCCGTTGACAGCTTCTCTTCATAAGACTTGATTTGTTCATCGATAAAACGAAGTGCCGAAGCCGAGTCCTGCTTGTTGTCCCCGAGACTCCCCTCGACGAAGATGGTCAATAAGGACTGAACAACGTCTTTGGCCAGTTTGGGTTTGTCGTTGCTGTAGGAAATCGTGAACAGGTTGTCCCGCCCGGTTGAACCTATTTTGATCTGGGACATCAGTTCATTGGCCAACTCATCATGGTCTTTCACCGTCTTGGCCTTGATGTCCAGATCCACCATCCGCATGACTCTTTCCACGTTCGGGCGGCTGATCAGGGTGCGGCTCATGATCGAGACTTGCTGTTCCACATTGGCGGGCGCAGTCATTCCTGACATCAGTGGCTTCAGAATACTCTGGGTATCCACGTAAATTCTTGCAGATGCCTGATAATCATCAGGAAGTTTGTAAACTATAATCCATCCTGTAATGGCGACGACCCAGGCGGAAGTTATGGCGAACCAGCGATATTTCCAAACCCCCTTCACATAAATAAGCAACTGGGTGATCAGTTCCTCCATTTTGTTAGGCGCTCCTTAGAAATGCTGCCATCGGTGTTGTTTGCACAAATGCCATTATCGCGTAATGGTATTTGTGCCGATTTTCGGGCTTGTTCATTGCGGTGGACTGCTGTCATGTCCAGTCTTCCCAATTATTAAATGCACACGATGATTTCATCCTCAC
>JBDKRR010000452.1:0-8268 GCA_039683315.1 Sulfuricella sp. | reverse complement strand
GGCGGCTTCGTGTACGACATCGTGGCGAACCAGATCGCCATGCACGACATCTACGCATCCGCCTGCTTCGTCGACTTGCAGAGGGATAAGCTGTTCGCCGCTACCCCCGACAAAGCCATGCACATCTGGGGCACCGGGGCTAACAAGACGTACACGTGGCGCTCCAAGATGTTCAGCATGCCGCACGAGATGGGTTTCTCGTGCGCCCAGCTGGAGGCGGAGGCGTACCCCGTGACGTTCGAGGTATTCGTCGACAACCCCACCACGCCCGCGTATACGCTGCAGGTTACATCGAGACGCCCCTTTCGCCTCCCTGTGCTGGTCGGGCGAGACTGGGAAATACAACTGACGGGGGCTACCGAAGTGTTTTCCGTCGTCATTGCGCAATCCATGCAGGAGTTATCCGGTGTCTGAACGGCTCCCCACCGTAACATCTCCCATCCCTCGCGACCTGCGGGTTTACCTCGACCGCCTGCGCGACATAATCGCCGCACAGGGCGAGGCCAAGCTCGCCACTATGGGTGATCTGGCTCGTGGTGCTGGTGGTGGCAGTGGCAGCGGTAGTGGTAGCGGTAGCGCCCCCGGCGGCGCGGGGGGGCTCCCTGTCCTGCCGCCCCCTACTCCCACCGGACTGACTGCGTCGCCTGCGTTTCACAACGTCATCCTGACGTGGGACGCTCCCACGTACTCCGGGCACGCCTACACCGAGGTCTGGGCGGCCTCTACGGACGTGCTAGGGAGTGCGGTGCTGGTAGGCATGTCGCCCGGGGCCATCTATGTAGACGACATCGGTCCCGGCTCGACCAAGTATTACTGGGTTCGGTTTGTTAACACGGGCGGCCTCCGTGGCCCCTACAACGCCGTGTCCGGCACTGTGGCGACTACGGCCACAGATGTTGCCTACATGCTGGACTTGCTCGAGGGGCAGCTGACGGGGCTGCAGCTGCATGCTGCGCTCGCTGCACGCATCGACTTGATCGACGGCCCCGTGGGAACTCCCGGCACGCTCCCCTACCAGATCGCGGCGCTTCAGGGCCAGATTAACGACCTCAACTCGACGCCGGCCTATGACAACGCGACGACGTACAGCGTTGGTGACATGGTTACCTATGGTGGCAAGCTGTACGTGGCGGAGGCCACCACGACCGGTAACTTGCCCACTGATCCGGCGTACTGGCTTGAGCTGGGGGACTACTCCGCGCTCGCTGACGCGGTCGCATTGCAGGCGACACAGATATCGACACTCACCACCGACCTCGCAGCCGAGGTGTCTGCCCGCACGCTGCTCGCTGCCACTGTCTCCAGCAACACCGCGGCGATCGCCACTGAATCCACTGCTCGCGCCACCGCGGACACGGCGATGGCCTCTGATATTTCCACACTGTTCGTGGATGTGTCGGACAACACCGCGGCGATCGGCGCAGAAGCGCTGGCGCGCGCTAATGCGGACTCGTCGTTGGCATCACAGATCAGCACTGTTTCCGCTACTGCGGCAGGCAAGAACCGTATCTACCGCCAGACCCTTGCCCCGACAAATACTCCGCCCGGCACGCTGGTGACCGGCGATCTGTGGTTTGACTCGGACAGCAACAACTTGGTCTATCGGTGGTCTGGCACGGCGTGGATCGACACGTCCGATGTGCGCATAACCACCAACGCTGCAGCGATCGTTTCGGAAGCCACCGCCCGGGCCAATGCTGACTCCGCGCTGGCGGTACAGGTCACCGCGCTGGAGGCCGATATCGGCGACGTATCGGCGGCCGTCTCGACAGAAGCCATTGCGCGCGCCGACGGTGATGCTGCTGGTGCCGCTTCGCTGGCCTCTGCCGTCACAACGCTGCAGGCACGCATTAACGCCAACACAGGCATATCAACGCGCCTCTACTGGGGGTACGACACCACACTAGAGGGGTGGGCCCCCGGCAACGCGACGGCCATGGTTACAGGGGGGCGCGTCACATGGACACCCACTGTAGCCAACCCGAACTGGTCCAGAGCCCTTGCTGGTGGGGAGCAGTACGTCGGCAGTCTGGCGCCCGTTGTGCGCGCCAAGGTTCGGCGAGTTTCCGGTACGGGTGCGTGGGAAGGGCGGCTGTACTACTCCACCGCAGGGCACGGGTTTACCGGCAGCTACTACCGCCAGATCGTACAGCCCGCCGACGTCACAGCGTGGAACGAGCTCGAGTGGAATATGGCTGCCCTTACGGCGGGTGGCACTGACTATGTCAGCAATACCATTACCGGGCTGCGACTGGACCTCGTGTCTGACGCGACGTCGGTGTGGGAGATCGACTGGATCGGCGTAGGTGAGGCCACTGTTACCCCTGTAATGGTTTCGATCCAGCAGGAGTCGGTCGTCCGCGCGTCCGAGACTGGTGAGCTGTTCGCCAGCTACACCGTCAAGATCGACAACAATGGCTACGTGTCCGGGTTCGGCATGGCCTCCACCGGCAACACGGGTGTCCCCAGCAGCGCCTTTGCGATTCGTGCAGACAGTTTCTTTGTCGCCAGCCCTTCGGGCCCGGGTGTGCCACCATCCATGCCATTCATTGTCCGAACCACAGAGACAGTGGTGGGTGGCGAGATTGTTCCGGTGGGCGTGTACATGCACGACGCCTACATTGCCAATGGCACCATCACGAAAGCCAAGATCGCAGACCTCGCGGTTGACGACGCCAAGATCGCGACGCTGAGTGCGGCCAAGATCACCGCCGGGGCCATCGCGGTCGGCGAGCACATCCAGTCCAGCAACTACATGCCCAACCTTCAGGGCTGGCGCATTACTGGTGCGGGTGACATCGAGCTCAACAACGCATTTGTCCGTGGGGAGGTGATCGCCAACGGTGTAGATGGCGGGTACGCCCGCATGTTCGGTGGCAACTTCGAGATATACAAGAACGTCCCGGGCGTGGGCGTGGTGCCGTACAAGGCGCTCTCGCGCATCGAGGTGGGGATCGCCAACAGCGGGGTTCGCACGACCATACCGGGGTATTTTCGCCAGCGCCCGACGGTTATTGTGTCCCCCAACAACGTACTCACGTACTCGGCGGCCCACAACACGCAGTCACAGGCACTGCAGTGCAACGCGATCAACCTATCTGAAACTAATCCGGGCAGCATGGTCTGGCAGTTCGACCCAGTCGCCACCCTCATGATTTCTGGCGCAGACAACTATGCAGCTGTGAGCATCGCCAGCGGGGCCGTGAGCAGCCCTTGGGTTAGCGGCTCCGTGGGGAGCACTCCTTTTAACGGCTCGCAGACTCGAGCGGACATAACCGTGCAGTCTCGGCGCCAGTCCAGCAGCTCGACTTCCGGTTACACACGGTACCACCGTCGCGCCGTACGGGCGCGCATAGAGGCGTCCTCGGGGGGAGGGGTGTGGGTACCGGGGGGCTGGGTTTCCTCAACACTTCCCTTAGACACCGGTGCATGGACGAGCCTCCGGGTGGAGAGCCCGGTTCTCCCCCCTGCAACATACCAGTCGCGCGTTCGCGTCGAGTCCGCCGATCTGGCCTCCGTCATAGGACAACCCGACTGGCCCGCGGTTGTGGAGGACAACCGCATATTTTCAGCCACGTCCCCTACAGGTGGTTTTGCGTGCACTAGCGCGAACGCGCCACATACTTCCAATGGCAAATTCGTGCGGGCGCCGCAGTGTACCGGCGTCGCGTTCTCGGGGAGTACATTCGTCGCCGTCAGCGGGACGACCTCATATATTAGTGGCGACGGGGTTAGCTGGCTCGGGCTGTACGAATCCAGCGCGAATGGGCTTATGTCGGTTGTGTGGCACGTTGACAAGTTCGTGGCCGTGGGGGTTGGCCCCACGCACTACGAAATCCGCACGAGCCCCACTGGTGCCGTGTGGACTACACGGCACCAGATCGCTGCCCTCTCTACTGGCGGGGCCACGCTCTTAACAGACTTCACGCTTGCGACAAATGGGGGCACCGTCGTCGTCGCGGGCGGCGCATCGCGGACGGGCGGCGCCGGGTACGAGATCATTCTGTCCAGCAGCGACGGGGGGACTTGGTACGTGCGGCGGTCCGTCACCGTCGGGGATGGCGCCGGCATACACGGCAATGTCGTCTACAACGGCAGCGTGTTCGCAACAGCCGCGCGAGACTCCCGGTACTCCACAGGTACGCAGGTTTTTATGCTGACAAGCGCGGACGGCGTCACGTGGCAGCGGGTGCTGCGCAGCCTGCCCGCTCCGACGGACGGAGAAGGTTCTAGCGCCCTCGTCGTGCTGGGGGGCAATCCGGGGCAGCTCTTGGGAACCAAGCAGTTTGACCCCCCCAAGTACTATAGCGCCGATTTTCCGGGGTTGGCTGCGCACGACTTGATGATTTCTAACGACAGCGGCGCTACGTGGGCGCGCGTGACGGGTTCCCCGAAAGGTATGACCGCTGTGCGCTGGGATGGCACACAGTATGTTGGTTTCGCGCTTGGCGTAGTTGACTTTAGCCTATGGAACACTGGGTATGCACAAGGCGGCATGTCTACGAAGGTGTTTACCAGTGCAGATGGCGCTACGTGGGTTGAGCGACAGGCGCTTCCGGGGTTTACCGCGCACGACGTGGTTGTCACCCCCAGTCGCACGGTAGCTGTCGGGATGGGCATCGTGTGGGGGGAAGTAGCGCTGCCGGGCGCGCCCCTGCCTACGCGGGATAACCACAACGTATTTGGCTATGGGTACTCGCTGGCGACCAGCGAAGTCCTCGCCACGGGCACGCTAAATTGGGTTGCGGTGGGGGATTGACACAGGTGACACGTATGTCGGCGTAGGTCATAATGCCAGTATGTCTACCCTATTATTCGACCAGAAAGACCGCGTAGGTGCTTGGGTGGCCCAGCAAGTAGGGCAGGATACGGGGTGGGGGGACTTCTATGCGATGGGGGTGGAGATGGGCGGCGAAGTGGTGGCGGGGGTTGTTTTTAACAACTACAACGCTGTCAACGCGACCGCGCATATCGCCATCGCGAAGCCGTGCAAAGCCACACACCAGCTCATCCGGCACGCTTTTCACTATGCCTTCGTGGAGTGTGGGCTGAAGCGCTTGACGGGCATGGTGCCGGTCTCCGAGCCCAAGACAGTCGCGTTTGATCAGCACCTCGGGTTCGAGCCTGAGTTCATAATGAAGTCCGCCGCTTTCGATGGCGGGGACTTGCAAGTACTTGTAATGTGGCCCGACAACTGTCGCTGGCTTCGGAGGAATTGACCCATGGGCAAGAAATCATCCCCGGCGCCGGACTACACAGCTGTAGCCAATGCGTCTGTCGAGTCTGCGAAGATTATGTCA
Organism: Sulfuricella sp.; assembly: GCA_039683315.1. Lineage (GTDB taxonomy): Bacteria > Pseudomonadota > Gammaproteobacteria > Burkholderiales > Sulfuricellaceae > Sulfurimicrobium. Next base: position 2,968 of record JBDKRR010000452.1, on the reverse strand, counting down.
GCGCTGGGGAAGGACCAGCTCGCTTTCGCCAAGCAGCAGTACGAAGAAACCGCCCCCCTCGCCCGACAGGTTGCCGAGAGCCAGATCGCCGCACAGTCGCAGCAGATGCAGCAGGCGAAGGACTACTACGACTACCAGATCAACACGTTTCGCCCGCTCGAACAGGGGTTGGTGAAGCAGGCTGCCGAGTTCAACTCCGACGGCTACCGCGAAGAACAGGCACGTGAAGCTGCAGCAGCCTCTGGGCGCGCGTTCGGGTTGTCGCAGCAGGCCAACCAACGCTCCATGGCATCCATGGGTGTGAACCCCAATTCCGGGCGCTACGCGGCGCAACAGCAGCAGTCTGCCATGGGGCTCGCTGCACAGCGCGCCGGCGCCATGACTGGTGCCCGGCAGCATGCGCAACAGATGGGGTGGGCACGACAGATGGACGCCACGGGCCTTGGTCGCGGGCTATCCGGCGCGTCCCTCGGCGCCTATCAGGGCGCTACAGGTGCAGGCTCGGCCGGCGTGAACAGCGCCATGGCTGCAGGCAACCAGTATATGCAGGGTATGGCACAAGGTTCCGGTACCATCGGGCAGGGCCTGAACATGCAAATGAATGGCCTGACGAGCGTGCTGAATGGACAGGTGAGCCAGAACAACGCCGCGACGAACGCACAGGGTGAGATGTGGGGCGCAGTGCTCGGCACGGCTGGCACGTTGGGGGCGGCTGCTATCTCCGACCGCCGACTCAAGGAAGATATCACGAAGGTCGGCTATGACGCCGAAACCGGCCTGAACATCTATACGTTCCGGTACAAATCGCAGCCGGAGCGGGTGTTCCGCGGGGTTATGGCCGACGAGGTGCGGGAGCTGTATCCGGACGCCGTCGTGAACATGCCGAACGGGTATCTGGCCGTCGACTACAACATGCTCGGTCTGGAAATGACCGACGTCACCGGACACTGAGGAGCGCATCATGGGCTGGGCATCAGGCATGCAAGCGGGCACGGCAATGGCCCGCAACTGGATCGACACATACCGCTCTGCTGATGAAGCGCGGCGCATCAAGAAAGTGATGGAGGACACCCCGCAGGAGGTCCAGTCGTTCGACCAGAAAGCCGTATCCGGCATTGCGAAAGATCAAGCTGCCGGTAACACGGTGGTGGCCAAGCCTGATGAGAATGGCCGTCCGCTGTACTACTCGCTGCCGAAGGCCACGCCCGGGCAGATGGAGCAGTTCACCAGCGACCTCGTCCTCTCCCCACAGGAGGCGTTCGATGCGTCGGCGACTGGCCAGCTCCCCGCAGGGCCTGACCTCGCCCCGCGGCGTGGCATGCCACTGACAGGGAGCGGCGTGTTCGCTCGCGCGCAGGAACCCACCGAGCCCCAGCCGAAAGTCTACAGCCCGCGCACACAGTATAAATACGGCGACAAGCTGTATGACGAAAAGCCGAGCGAAGCCATGCTGCGGCTGGAGCAGCAGCGGCGTATCGGCCTCGAGATGCAGCGGTACAACCCCGCCGAAGGGCTACGGCTGCAGAACGACGCTGCCCGCGCCATGCGAGAGGAGGAGTTGCACCCGCTGGCTTTGCGCGCACAGAACCAGCAGATCGAGAGCACCGACTACACCCTCCGCGACCAGCAGCGCACCGAGGAGTCGACGATCCGCGTCAACTCGTTCATGGATGCACTCAGCCAGCCTGAGTTGCAGGGCCGCCCGCTGAAGGAGCTGATGGAGATTGGCGCCAAGGACTACGGCCTGAACCTGAAGGAACTCAACGGTATCATCGAAACGAAAAAAGGTTTCTCGCAGGGCACTCTCGACGCTGTGGCAGCTGACCTCAAGCTGCGCACCCGCGACCTCGACTTGCCCGGACTCCTCAAGTTTCATGCCAAGGAGATCGACGATGGCGTGCACTTCGTCCCGCGTACAGTTGCTGGGGGGAAGATCGTGCTGGACTTGGTGGATGACAAAGACCCGAGCAAAGTAATCCGCTCCACGCCGGCGTTCGACTCTGGTGACCATGCGGCACAGTACCTGCGGGCACAGGCAGTCGACCCTGACGTCGCTGTCGCTGTCGCCGACGCACAAAAGACCCGGGATATCGCCGCACGGAAAGCACGCGATGAGGAACTCAATTCCGCGGCGCGCCGCAACTTGGAAGGCTCGCAGGCACGGCTCAACGACCGCTTGCCGCAGGAGCGGCGCTCGGCGAGCGCTTCGCTGTACTCCGGGTACAAGAAAGGTGATCGTGGAACCGTGCTCGTCCCCGAGAATGGCCGTATGGTGTACAAGAACGGGGTGTTCGACGGGACGTCGTGGGGGGATGGCAAGCGGGCGTTCGAGGGCACGGCGATCCCGGCGGCGATGCTCGACCTCAAAACAATCAAGGAGCGGGCGGCCAAGAACGCGGAGCAGCGGGCTGACACCCCCAAGCAGCAGCTGGCGGATGGTCGCGTCCAGAAGTGGACCTATGACGAGGCATACCGGGACGAGGAGCAGCGGCTTATCCAGCTGGAGGTGGATCGGTTTGCCAATGGCATTCCGCTGGGTGGTGGCGAGGGCGGCCTGCCCTTCGGGTGGGAGGGGGGCGGGCAGGCCCCGGCCGGAACATCGGGAGCCCCTGCCGGTAGTGGTGGCGGGCTGTATCGCCCCGCAGCCATGCCGCAGCGCCCACAGGACGTGGACGCACGGGCAAAACGCCAAGCACAGGGCGCAGCGGTGCAGACGCAGGCGCAACAACAGCAGGCGGAGTACCTTCGCACTCGCGAGGATGAGCGTAGACGTCGACTAACTCCGGCGCAGCGCAAGGCCGAGGATGAAGCCCGCGGCGTGCAACGGGCACAGGTGGGTGAGCCGCTCCGGCGCTGATCAGCAGGTGACACCACCCGCCAGCCGTGTAGAATCATGTGGCGGGATAACAGCACAGTAAAACGTCGGCGCCGCAAGGCGCCGCGTTCATTTTTGGAGCCCTCTGATGGC
>JBDKRR010000451.1:0-1965 GCA_039683315.1 Sulfuricella sp. | reverse complement strand
GCCAACGTTTTTCATCAATGGGCGCCGCTATGACGGCCCTTGGGATGAGAGCTCCTTCACCGATGCGATGCTTCGCTCCCTCGGGCATCGCGTGCGCACGGCGGCGCTGACGTTTGCGAGCTGGGCGCCCTCGGCCGGGGTGTTGCTACTGCTGGCCACTCTGCTGGCCGTCGCACTCACCAATTCAGGCTGGGGGCGCGACTTCGAGGCCTTCTGGCACACCGAACTGAGCATTGCATTCGGCGCCTATGACTTCCGCATGTCGCTGTTGCATTGGGTAAACGAAGCCCTGCTGACGATCTTCTTTCTGGTCGTCGGCCTGGAAATCAAACGCGAATTCACCATCGGCCATTTGTCCAGCCGGCGCGCGGCGGCGTTGCCGATCGCGGCAGCGGTCGGCGGCATGACGGTGCCGGCAATACTCTATCTAAGCATCATCCCGAGCGGCCCCTGGGCCATGGGCTGGGGGGTGCCCATGGCGACCGACACGGCCTTCGCGGTAGCTTTGGTGGCCATGATGGGCGCACGCGTGCCGGTGGACCTGCGCATCTTTCTGACCGCTGCCGCCATCGTTGACGATATCGGCGCCATCATCGTCGTGGCGCTGTTCTATTCCGGAGACTTGCATTACAGCTACCTCGTTGCCGCAGCGGCCATTACGGCCGGGCTTGTGCTGCTGAACCGCGCCGGGATTTACCGCGTATCGCCCTACATCCTGGCAGGCGTTGCGCTGTGGGCCTGCGTTCATGCCAGCGGGCTGGATGCCACCCTGGCCGGCATCATGCTGGCCGCGCTGATCCCGACACGCCCGCCGCCGGATTTCAAAACGCTCGCGATGCAGGCCGACGCGATCCTGACGACAGAAGCCCAGCACCGTGGCGAGCAGTTACGTCGCGGACCGTCGATACCGGCCCTGGAGGCGCTGGACGCCATCCATGACCGCCTGGAATCCCCGGCGGACCGCCTGCTGCGCAACGTCGCGCCGCGCTCCAGCTACCTGGTTTTGCCGATCTTCGCCTTGGCCAATGCCGGCGTCGCCACCGGCACCGACATTTTCGGCGCTCACAGCATGCTGGCATTCGCGATTGCGGCAGGCCTGACCATCGGCAAGCCGCTGGGATTTATTCTCGCCTCGGTCGTGGCGGTCAAGCTGGGCATCGCACACAAGCCCAAGACCTATACCTGGCGGCAACTCGCCGGCGCAGGCGCACTGGCCGGCATCGGATTCACCATGTCGCTTTTCATCGCCGGGCAGGCATTTCCGGTCGCCGACGATTTCGCTGTCGCCAAGATCGCCGTATTCGCCGCCTCGGTGTTGTCGGCCGTGCTCGGGGTGACCGTGCTTTGGCATGCGCACGCACGTAATACCGGGCAAGGGGAATAACCCCATCTTCGGCGGCATCAGTCAATGGCGGCGCCTATTACATTGACAGGTCTATACTGTCCGCCTTCGCCCACTCAAGAGAAGCCATCCCCGCATGCGAAAAGAAGTCAAAGAGAAGCAGAAATACGCCGTAGTGGCGTCCGTGCAACTGCCGAACGTGAGCGACGTCGAGTTCGATTCGTCGCTGGCCGAGCTGCGCGATCTGGCGAAGACACTGGGTTTCCAGATCATCGCCACCTTCGCGCAAAAGCGCGCCAGCTTCGACACCACGGCCTACCTGGGCGCCGGCAAGCGGGAGGAGATACGTGAATTCGTGGACAGCGCCCCCGCGCCCGTCACCTTCGAGCACCCGATACATGGCGCCGCGGACCCCGACGCCGGCAAGATCGACGCCCTCTTCGTCGATCACGAAATCTCGCCATCGCAGGCGCGCAACCTCGAAAAGGAAGTCGGCTGCGAGGTGATGGACCGCACCATGGTCATCCTCGAAATCTTCCACCGCCACGCCAGCTCCCGCGCCGCACGCGCCCAGGTGGAAATCGCGCGCCTCGGCTACATGGCGCCGCGCCTGCGCGAGGCGG
>JBDKRR010000450.1:0-8013 GCA_039683315.1 Sulfuricella sp. | reverse complement strand
GAAGTGCGATAGGACAGGTTCCCGGGATCGGCCTTGGTGGCCTCCTCCAGTTTTGCGAGGCCTTCTTCGTTGCGCCCGGCAGCGAGCAGGTCCATTCCCTCATCGTGCAAGCGCTGCCCGGCACAACCCGCAAGCATCGTCGCGGCAAGCAGGAACAGTAAGTTGTTGCCTGTGAAGTGCAAATTTAGCCTGTGCATGTCAGATTCTCCCTGGCGGCATTCAAGACGGATTGCCGGTGCTGATTGACTGCTTGATATTGAGCGGCAGGTAAGTCATTTCCACCATGCCGTGCTCCACGCGATCCACGCGGTAGGTACTTTCGATCACGTCACCCACTGCGACGGTATAAAGCCGGTCGCCCTTGAGCAGCATGATGACCCGCCCCGAATTCTCCTGATAAAGCCCAAGATAGGTAAACGGCATGGGCGGCGCGGTCGGTTTCGGCGGTGGCTGGGGTGGCGGCGGAGGGGGCGGTGGCGGGGGTACGTACCAGGACGTGGCGCCGAATACATTGCCTATATTTTCATCCCCGTTGGCTTGAAGCGCAGCATGGTCCAGGCGTTCGAGCTCGACGCGGGGCTCGCCCGCCGCGCGCGACGTCGCTTTCTTTGCGCCCGAGGCTGCCGCCCTTGCCGGCTGTTCCGGTTTCGCTTGCGGCTTTTTCGCCGTCCCCAGACCATCCCCGCAGGCCGCTGTCGCGACAATCGCCACGAGCACGCCGCTGCTCAAGGCCCATTTTGCCCATGACGGCCAGCGGAGCGGCTTCATGATGCCTGCTCCAGGTAAAGCACCATCTTGATCTTGGCTTCGATGTTCGGGTCGGCGACTTTCTGGCGCTCGAACTGCACGTTCTCCAGCGCGATGACCGGCAATACCCCCGGCACATCCGTCAGGAATCTGCGGATCTGCGGATATTCGCCCTTCACGGGCAAGGTCATCTGGTAGCGCACCAGCTTCCCGACCTTTTCGCGCGTTGCCTTGTACTCCCCATCATTCAGGGTGAGCCCGCGGGATGCCGCCAGGGCGACCAGTTTTTCCAGCCACTGGGGCGAACATTCCTCATGGGGAAATTTCCCATAGAACTCGGTAAGCTGCTCCGCCGGACTGAGCTTTGCGCTACCGGACGACTTGCCGGCCATTTCCAGCTGTTCGTGCAGTGCCGCGACGCTGTGGCGCGCGGAGTCTAGCCGCGCCTGCTCGGGGCGAATGGCGGAAAAATAGAGCGCGGGGCACATCGCCAGTATGCCGATGGCCAGTATTCCGGGCGCACCGATGCGACGCAGCCAGTGCCGCGCCGTCCAGCGCACGCGGTTCCACAAAGGCGGCGTCGTTGCGGCGTCGGAACGGGAAGCAATGGGCCGACGCAGAATGCTGAGGAGGCGCTTCATGATTGGTCACGCCAAATTGCCAGCAACACGAAGCGCACCGGTTTTTCCGGGTCCTGCAGCTGAATATGGTGGCTTTGCAGATAGACAGTGCCGAACACATCGCGGTTTTCGAGCTGCTTGATGTACTCCAGCATCGCCGGAATATTCTTTGCCTCGCCGCTGATCTTAACCAGCCCTTTTTCCGTATCAGGTTCCAGTCCCAGCAAGGTCACGTCTTTGCTGCTGTTGTCCTCCACCGTCTGGAACAGGCCGTTCCACGGCACACTGAGCTGGCGCAGCACCTGGTTGGCACGCTTCACTTCCAGCGCCAGGTCACCTGCCATGCGCTCGCTGTCAAGCCCGGCCGGCGACTGTCGCCGCGAGGCGCGTTCGATATGCTCCGCCCTGGACTCCCAAAGCCCGGCCTCATCGCTCAGGCTGCGCAAATAGACGCCGGTCGCCGCCAGGGCTGCCACCGCGACAGCGAGCAGCAGCACACCTTCCCAGGAGAGGAGTCTGGCACCGCGCTGATAATCGAGATGTAGTTGAGCCATCGTGTTCACCCGCTCAGTGCCATGGCGAAGCGTCCCTCGTATGCCGGGACGAGGGACGCACGCACAGCCGGCCGCAAATTGTGAATTTTCCAGCGACCGCTCTCCGGCAGTTCCGCACTGCCGAGTTCGGGCGCCCACAGGTAAACCTCCTTGGTCGCCGAGCCCGGTTCAGCCAGGTAAATTTCCCGGTCCAGAACCGTTGACAAGGTGTCGCGCCAATCGCTGCCTATCCTCATCGTCCGCACGCTGGCCCAGCGCCCGTGCTGCAACAGGGCCAGGCACAGGCATCCAGGCTCATAAAGCACAAACCACCCGCTGCGTTTCTCCAGTGTCGGCTGGCAGTGGTTGAAGGCGGCCATCAGACGGGGCTGTACCGACGCGAGAGCCACGCCCTTGCGTTCGAACACCGCGCGCAATGCGGCGAGCAAGCGCTTGTCCACCGCGCTCGCCAGCTGAGGCTGTCCGGCTGGCTCCGGATTCAGGCGCAATTCCCACTGCTCCGCAGCTGCCCCATAGACCTGCCTGAAACAGTGCCGCGCATAGCCCTCTTCTTCCGCCGCGCTGCTCAACCCGTCGCTCCAGGGCATCAGGGTGTAGCGCATGAAATGATTCGACAAGATCACTGTTGCGGCCGACTTGCGAACCAGCATGCGCGGCAATTCAGTCTCCAGGGTTTTAATCGCTTCTTCCCATGGCGCTTCGCCATCGCCTGCGGGGGTGCAGTCGACGACAATTTTCGCCTCCACCCGGCGTGTTGGACCGCGCCTGGTCAGCGTCCAGCCGAGGCGTACCAGCACCACCTGATCGGGCGCCAGCACCACACGCAATTCATCACGCCACGAAAGTGACACGGTTGATCTCCTGTAAAGTCGTTTCACCCCGCCGCACCATCTCCACCGCGGTTTCGCGCAGGAAGTGCGTGCCGTTGCGCCGTGCCGCCTCACGTATGACACGGACCGGTTCGCGGTTGATGATGAGTTCGCGTATCTGATCGTTGAGCACCAGAATCTCGCCAATCGCCTTGCGCCCCTTGAATCCTGTGCCACGGCATTGCCCGCAGCCGGTACCGGCACGGAAACGCATGCTGGCCGCATCCTGCTTGTCGATGCCCGAGTCGGCCAGCAATTGCTCGTCCGGCACCTGCTCAACTGTGCAGTGCGGGCAGTTCACGCGCACCAGACGCTGCGCCATGATGCCGTTGAGGGCGGAGACGAAGCTGTAGGGATCGACCCCCATGTGGGTGAAGCGGCCAAGCACGTCGAACACGTTGTTGGCGTGCACCGTGGTGAACACCAGGTGGCCGGTCAGCGCAGACTGTACGGCGATTTGTGCGGTCTCCGGGTCGCGGATTTCGCCGACCATGATCTTGTCCGGGTCGTGGCGCAGGATGGAGCGCAGGCCGCGCGCAAAGGTCAGTCCTTTCTTCTCGTTCACCGGGATTTGCAGCACGCCCGGCAACTGGTACTCCACCGGATCCTCGATGGTGATGATCTTGTCCTGGCCGTTGTTGATCTCCGAGATCGCCGCGTAGAGCGTGGTGGTCTTGCCGCTGCCGGTCGGGCCGGTCACCAGCAACATGCCGTAAGGCGCGCTGGAAAGCCGGCGCAGCACGGCGATGGACTCATCGTCGAAACCCAGGTACCCGAGGCGCAGACCCTTGATCTGGTCGGTCAGGGTTTGCTTGTCGAGAATGCGCAGCACCGCGTCCTCACCGAAAATGCTGGGCATGATGGAGACGCGGAAATCCACCTCGTGTCCGCGCACCGCCACCTTGAAACGACCGTCCTGAGGCACGCGCCGTTCGGCGATGTCGAGCTCCGACATCACCTTGATGCGTGAAATCACCTGTTCCGCCAGGTCCAGACCCGCCAGCGAACCGACCGTGGTGAGCACCCCGTCGATGCGGTACTTGATGCCGAGGCCGGACGGCCCGGTCTCCAGGTGAATGTCGCTGGCGGCGATTTTCAGTGCATCGTATACCGTCGAGTGCACCAGCTTGACCACCGGGCTGGTGTCTTCGCTGATGGTTTTGAACGACAGTTCGTCGGCGCCGGTTCTGGTCGCAATCGCCTTTTCGTCCAGCGCCAGCACGCTGTCCATGGCGTGCAGCGAATCTTCCTGGCGCGCCAGGTAAGCTGCCAGGTCGGCACGGTGCGCCAGGCCCCAGTCAAACGGCTCACCGATGCGCTGCTCCGCCCACGCCTGCAGGCCGATGTCGAATGGGTCGCTCATCACCAGTATCAGGCGACCGTCATCTCTCCTCAGGGCAATGCATTCGCGTTCGACCGCTTCGGCAAAGGGCAGCACGTCGAAAGCTGGCGCCAGGCGGTGCAGGTCCACCATCCCCATGACTGCATAGTGGAGCGTATCGCCCAGGGCCTGGGTAAATGCGCGCGTATCCATGCCCGACTGTTCTTCCAGCACTTCCACTACACGGCGCTGCATGCGCAGCGCCGCTTCCCTTGCCGCATGCACCTGCTGCGGGGAAAAAGCGCTTGCCGCGGGAGACACGGGTTGTTCTGCGATATTCATTGGATGCTCCCGGCGAGCTCGAAAATCGGGAAGTACATCAGCACCACGATGCCGCCGATAACTAGCCCGATGAACACCATCAGCAAAGGCTCGAACAGCTTGGTGAAGCGCTCCACCCAGCGCGCCGTCTCTTCTTCATAGAAGGCCGCGATGCGCTCCATCATCTCGCCCATCTGTCCGGTCCGTTCGCCGACCCGCAGCATGCGCAGCGCCACCGGCGTGGTGAGCCCGTTGCGCTCCATGGAATGCGAGATGGGCTGGCCTTCACTGATGCTCGCCGCAGCAAGCGCCAGCTGTTCGCGCAGCTTCAGCTGCAGCAGGTCGGAAACCATCTGCAGCGAGGCCACCACCGGCATCCCGCCGCGCAACAACATGCCCAGCGAGCGGTAAAACCGCGCAAGCTGGTAGAGGTGAAGGCGCGCGCCGATGGACGGGAGACGCCATAACACGGTGGTCAGCCACTGCTTGAAAAACGGCCGGGTAAACAGGTAGAACGAAGACACCAGCAGCACCAGCATGCTGCCGAGCAACCCTTCGCTATGCGCGCCGATGAACTGTCCCCACTCCATCAGCAGCCGCGACATGAAAGGCAGATTGCCGCCGATATCGACGTAGATTCGGCTGAAGCGCGGGACGACGTAAAGCATCAGGAACACCATCACCACACCGCCGACGCCGGCCAGCAATACCGGGTAAATCGATGCGCTGACCACATGTCTGCGCACGCTGTCCATTTGGGTCTGGTAGGTGATATAGCGCATCAGGGCTTCCGGCAATGCGCCGGTTTTCTCGCTGGCGCGCACGGAAGCCACGTACAGCGGCGGAAAATCAGCCTCGGATTGACGCAGGGCGTAAGACAGGGGATGTCCTTCATAGAGGGTGGCAACGATCTGACTCAGCGTTTGCTTTACGTCCGGCCGCTGTTCCTTTTCGGTCAGTGTTTCCAGCGCCTCAACCAGCGCCAGGCCAGCGTCCAGAAGTGCAAGTAGCTCCTGACTGAAAAGCACGAGCGGAAAATGCTTCTTGCCCGGCTTGTTCCAGACGCGCCAGGAATGCCGCGCCTTGACCGCGATAACCGTATAGCCCTGTGCCACGGCTTGAGCTGCGGCGTCGCCGGCATCAGCCGCATCCAGCGCAAAAGAGGTTAGTCCTTCGCTGCCACGCAATGCTTTTACTTCGTATCGCATCGCCCCTCCCACCCTTTTCCACGATCGATTTCATATAGTCGTCAGCAGCGCATCACCAGTTCGTAACATCCGCAGCCTCCCCGTCGCCTCCCGGTTGCCCGTCCTTGCCATAGGAAAGCAGGTCGTACTCGCTGTGTTCACCGGGAATCCTGTACACATAGGGGTTTCCCCATGGATCTTGCGGAACGTTTTTTTTCAGATAGGGCCCGTCCCACTTGGGCTCGTTTGCCGGGCGCGCAACCAGTGCCGCCAGACCTTCTTCCATGGACGGGTAATGCCCTGTATCCAGCCGAAACTGATCCAGCGACTTGTCCAGTGAATCGATCTGCGCGCGTGCCACCTTGATTTCCGACTTGCCGATCTGGGCGAAATATTTGGGCCCGACGTACCCGGCAAGCAGGCCTATGATCACCATGACAACCAGCAGTTCGAGCAGCGTAAAACCCTGCATTTCCGACACTGGAAGTGTGGCTGATGCAGGGCGGCGTGCTACATGATGCAATTCCGGCATTGTCATTTCGTTCCGCGCCAAGTTTTCGTGTTGGCTAACCTTAGCCTTATAGTCGTCAACTTTCTCTGGGTGGAGGCCTGTATTCATTTGTACGCGCTGGACCGTATTTTTTCCCGGGGAAAGCATGCAGATCGTTCCATGCCTGGCGAAACCGCTACGCATTCCGCCACTACAGTCTTTCTGCATGGAATATTCAGCCTTTTGCTGATTTCTTGCTCTCATGTGCAACGTTAAAGTCAATTCCTTACCATTTTCCGCCCAGATGTTTATTAGCCAGACATGCCCACACGCAGAAAAACACCGCATTCGGGCCGGCCGGAAACGAGCGATCGTCATCTGCTTGAGCTGGCCGAAATCGAGGTATGCAAACTTGAGTTGCAGGAAACGCAACGCTTGCTGGAAGAGGCGCGTTACCGTTATACCGACCTCTTCGATACGGTTCCCGTCGGTTATCTAACCCTGGACGAATCAGGGCATACCCTGGAAATCAATCAAGCCGGCGCCACCATGCTGGGGAGGGACCGCGCGCACATGATCGGCAAGCAATTCATCGCCTGGCTTGCCGAAAATGAAAGACCGCTGTTTCTCAAATATCTGCACAAGGCATTCCACTCCGCCACCAAGGCCAGCACCGAACTGACGGTCAAAACACCCCGCGGAACGTTGTGCGAAATGCGTCTGGAAAACGTGATCGCGAAAGGCGCTGTTCAGCCGCGCATATGCCGCACGATAATGACGGATCTGAGCCAGACCAGAAAAGCCGAACAAGCGTCGAACCTTGCTTCCCGCGTGATCGAGAGCGCGGCGGAAGGCATCATGGTCACCGATGCGCAGAACATGATTGTTTCGGTCAATCCGGCTTTTGAGAAATCAACCGGTTACAGTGCGCAGGAAGCCATCGGGGAAAGCCCGTCCCTGCTGCATTCAGGGCGGCACGACGAGAGTTTCTACCAGGAGATGTGGGCCGCCCTGGACAAGCAGGGGCAATGGCAGGGGGAAATATGGAACCGCCACAAGAGCGGCGAAATATACCCTGAGTGGCTGAGCATCAGCACCGTCAGGAATGCACAGGAGAGTGTGACGAACTATGTGGGCATTTTTTCCGACGCCCATACCCAGGAACACGTTCTGGAGCGACTGCACTATCTTGCCTACTACGATGGTCTTACCGGGCTGCCCAACCGGCGCCTGTTCCTCGACCGCCTCAGCCTTTCAATATCCCAGGCACGGCGGAATCACCAGCAGTTGGCGGTGATGTTCGTCGATCTCGACAACTTCAAACAGATCAACGATACGATGGGACACAGGTTCGGTGATGCCTTGCTCATGTCGGTCACGGAGCGCATGAAGGCATGCCTGCGCGATGGAGACACGCTCGCGCGGCTGGGCGGCGATGAGTTTACTGTCATCCTGCCGACTATTCCTCACGCCGATGCGGCCATCAATGTCGCCCGAAAAATCATCGACAGCTACGCGATCCCCGTTTTCGTCGAAGGAAATGCAGTGCAGATCACGGCCAGCATCGGCATCAGTATTTTCCCCGAAGACGGAAGCGATGCCGATGACCTGCTCAATCATGCGGACATAGCGATGTACAAAATCAAGCAGACCGGGCGCAACGGTTACTGGCGCCATGGATGGGCAGACGACAGGCAGGCCTGAAAAATCCGCTAGCAGCCTGTCGGACTTGAAGAATCGAAGCGAAACGGTTTTAGCAGGCAAGCCGCGAAGCGGATGCTCGCAAAATTTGGCTGGGCGAGGACAGATTTTGCCGGTTTTGCAGGGCAATAGTTATTCTATTGCCCAAAAAAGCGGCGAAATATGGACCGGCCAGGCGAATTTGCAGCCGATTTCCTTTAAGT
>JBDKRR010000449.1:0-2137 GCA_039683315.1 Sulfuricella sp. | reverse complement strand
TGAATGAAGCTGAAGTCAAAATCGAGTCCTCCTTCGTGGACGATCTCGGTGCGGACTCCCTCGACACCGTTGAACTGGTGATGGCGCTGGAAGTAGAATTCGACTGCGAAATCCCGGATGAAGAAGCCGAGAAGATCACCACGGTGAAACAGGCCGTTGATTACATCAACGCCCATCCCAAGTAATTTTCAGTTTTAACCCGGAAACGGAGTTACCTTGGCTAAACGCAGAGTTGTCATCACCGGTCTGGGAGCGGTATCCCCAGTCGGTATCGGTGTCGGCGAGACATGGACCAACATCGTCGCTGGTAAATCCGGCATCACCCGGATCACCCGCTTCGACGCATCCGCATTTGCTTCCCAGGTCGCGGGAGAAGTAAAGAATTTCGACGTCACCCAGTTCCTTTCCGCCAAAGAAGCGCGCCGCATGGATACTTTCATCCATTACGGCATGGTGGCGGGCATGGAAGCCTTCAAGGATTCCGGTCTGGAAGTTACGCCTGAAAACGCCGAGCGTATCGGGGTCAACATCGGCTCCGGCATCGGCGGCCTGCCGATGATCGAGGAAACGCACACGACCTACCTGGAAAGCGGGCCGCGCAAAATTTCCCCGTTCTTCATTCCGGGCACCATCATCAACATGATCTCGGGCAACCTGTCGATCATGTTCGGCCTGAAAGGCCCCAATTACGCCGTGGTGACGGCCTGCACGACCGGTCTGCACGCGATTGGCATCGGCGCACGTACCATCGCTTACGGCGACGCTGACGTGATGGTTTGCGGTGGTGCGGAGTCGACCGTGTCGCCACTGGCCGTGGGTGGTTTTGCCTCTGCCAAGGCGTTGTCCTCGCGCAACGATGACCCTGCCACGGCAAGCCGCCCCTGGGACAAGGATAGGGATGGTTTCGTGCTGGGCGAGGGAGCCGGTGTGCTGGTGCTGGAAGAATATGAGCACGCCAAAGCCCGTGGCGCCAGGATTTACGCGGAACTGGCGGGCTTCGGCATGAGCGGCGATGCTTACCACATGACCGCCCCCGATACCGACGGCCCGAAGCGCTCGATGGTTAAGGCCTTGCATGATGCCGGCGTCAACCCGGACGAGATTCAGTACATCAACGCCCACGGTACTTCCACGCCGCTGGGGGACAAGAATGAAACCGAGGCCATCAAACTGGCGCTTGGCGACGCGGCGCGCAAAGTGGTGGTCAACTCGACCAAATCCATGACCGGTCACCTGCTGGGCGGCGCCGGCGGTCTGGAATCCGTGCTGACTGTTCTTGCCGTGCATAATCAGGTGTCTCCGCCGACCATCAACATCTTCGAGCAGGATCCGGAGTGCGATCTCGACTATTGCGCCAACACGGCGCGGGATATGAAGATCGACGTGGCGCTGAAGAACAACTTCGGTTTCGGTGGCACCAACGGCTCGCTGGTGTTCCGCCGCGTTTAAACCTTTCCTTGAGGGCCAGGCGTGCCGGCTATTGCATTAACCGGCGCGCTGCCTGATCTGCTGGCGCTGCATGTCCTGAACCGGCAGCGTTATCCGTTCCTTTTGCAGAGTCTCGGCGGCACCGGCCGCTGGGATATTCTGTTCGCTTTCCCGCAGCAACATTACCCGTTTTACGCATCCGATTCTGCCCATGCATTTCTTCCTGCGCTCGACAAGCTGTGGGGCGAAGCGTCGCGGCAGGTAGAGATGGATGCGTCTGCTTCTCACCTGCCGTTCCGTGGCGGCTGGTTCGTGTTCTGCGGCTATGAATTGCTGCGCGAGATCGAGCCGTCGGTAGGGGGCAGGCCATCTGGCGATGGTTTTCCGCTGGCATGGCTGTCGCGCATACCTGCTGCGATTCTGGTGGATCGGGAGAAAAACCAGTGCTGGTTGATGGCAGAAGCTGGTTGCGAGGATCTGTTGCCGTTACTGCAAGATGATCTTTCCCGCATCGATGCTTTTCGACCCGCGCCGATTGAGGTAATCGATCTGGCCGAGGAAGAGCCGGCGCAGTTTCTGCATGGGGTGGAGAGCATCAAGCGCTATATCAGGGACGGGGACGTGTTTCAGGTTAATCTGGCGCGGCGCTGGGAGGCGCGGCTTGCAAAGGGCGGCAGCGCCGACCTGTATGCCATGCTGCGCGAACGTA
>JBDKRR010000448.1:0-3275 GCA_039683315.1 Sulfuricella sp. | reverse complement strand
CCGGAATCCATCGTTTTCATCATGTTCCTTGATTTACGAAGCAGACCACTAGCTAGTCGTCATCGTGCCCTTCTTTTTTCGCGTCGTGTTCGCCGAGAGCCAGCGGCTGGCTGAGGAAAGGCAGCGTTACCGACTGCGTCTGCGCGTCCCAGCCTTTCCAGTACACCAGCGAGAAAGCCGCCACCAGCGCCAGCAGCACGATCGCGGAAACGGGGCGGGAAGAACGGATAGCCTGGTTCTCTTCGCCTTCCTTGTAGCCCGTCACCATGGCGCGCGGCAGGTTCTCGCGATGCAGAAAGCTGGCGGCGATCACGCCGACGATGTGTACCACCACCACTGCCAGCGCGCCGTTGGCCAGGACTTCGTGAAGGTCCTCGAACTGCTCGCCGAAAGCGAGCAAAGACAATCCCGACACGCCGATGCCGACGCCCAGCAACAACATCAGATAGATAGCCCAGCTGCCGGCCGGGTTATGCCCCACGTGGCGCTCGGCTTTGCCCTGCAGGGTGTCGAGCAAATACCTGAACCCGGCGACCGGCGAATACAGGAAAGATGAGAAGCGTGCGTAGCGGCTTCCGGCCACGCCCCAGATCACGCGGCAGGCGATCAGCCCGAGCATGAGCAGGCCGCAAAACACGTGCACGGCGGCCCAACCGTCGGCCTCGGCGGTCACGTAGGCCACGGCAAAGGACAGGGCGAACAGCCAGTGGAAAAGCCGGGTGGGGACATCCCAGACCAGAATGGATTTCATGATTTACTCCAGGTTCGTTGAACACAGGAGCAATTCTGGACCGGCGAGCTTAACGATTCCTTAAGGACATGAGTAATCCGCAGCGCTTCAGTGTCCGCACATGCAGCCACCTTCTCCGCCGCACAGCCCCATCTGGGACTCGGTCAGGCTCATGCTCGAACGCACCGTTTCCGTGCTGCCGTCGAACAGGACATCGAATCGCGCCAGCTCGTTCCAGTCGTCGCAGTAGCGCCATTCCCACACCAGTTCGTCGCGCGCCTTGAAATAAACCGTCCAGGCCGCTTGCGACGGCCCCAGCAGACGGAGCACCTGACTCTGCGTCATGCCCTTCTGCAGGCGGGCAAAACTCTTGGAGTCCAGCACATTCTCGATGCTGCGCATCCTGCCGTCCGCGCCGATATGCACCATGAAGGTATGAACGCCCATCGGCCCGCGCGGGTAGGCGAGTTGCCGAGACCCGTCGGCATCCTGCCAGCGCATTTCGGGCTGCCCCATCACGCGCAGAACGTCGTCAAGCCGCGCCACGTCCGGCTGCAGTCCCCTGCCGCTGTAGGATGAGCATGAGCCGAGCAACAGCGCCGCCAGAATTGCCATAATTTTCTTCATATTCCTTGTCCTCTCGACCCGCCAGTCGTTCACATTTTGGTCCAATATCTTATCGGGCAGGCGGAAAATTGTTTTTCTCATGCCGCAAAACCATTGATCTCCGTCAATTTCATCGCTTCTGCTTCGACAGGCAAGCTGCTAGAATAAATCCCCATCAAATTACTCGGTTGATTTTTTCACATGAAAGACACCTCAAGCCAAGATCCAAAGGCCGATTCGTCCGGCGACGAGGTGCCGGAAATGGAATTGACCGATGCGGACATCCTCGATGCGATGCAGCATATCCCCGGCTACCTCGACATCACCACGGAAGATTTCCGCGCGATCTATCACCTCGCCCACCACCATGCGGCGGGTCGCCTGTTCGGCAAGATCAGGGCGGAAAACCTCATGCGCACGGGAATAGCCCCCCTGCTTCCCGATATGCCCCTCGACCAGGCGGCACGGGCGCTCGTCAAATCCGGCTACAAGGCGCTGCCGGTAGTGGACGCGACGGGCCGCGTGACGGGGATGCTGACCGAAACCGACTTCCTGCGGCGGCTCAAGGTCGACACTTTCCTGGAATTGCTGCTGAGCATGCTGGACGACGCTTTCGAGCTCAAGCACAAGTGCCACGAGACGCCCGTTAGCGCCGCGATGACCGCACCGGCCGTAACCGTCACGGGCGATGCCGGCTTCGCTGAAATCGTCCGCGCGTTCCGCCAGCATGACGGCCGCGGCATACCCGTCGTGGATGGCGAAGGCCGGCTGCTCGGCATGCTGCTGCGCAAGGACTTCATTACCGCTTACCATCTGGAACCCTTACAGTGAAGATCCCCGAATATTTTCGCAAGATGCGCGGCACCACGCGCGGCAGCCCGCCGCGGGTCAGCAACGAAGAAATCATCTGGTCGTGGATCGGCGCGTTCCTTGGAATTGCCCTTGTAGCCTGGGTAGACCAGCTGTTTTTCGACGGGACCGACCTGACGCTAATGATCGGCTCCTTCGGCGCATCCGCGGTACTCGTCTACGGCGCGGTGCGCAGCCCATTGGCCCAGCCGCGCAACCTGGTGGGCGGACACATCCTCTCCGCCATTGTCGGCGTAACTTGCTGGAAGCTGTTTCACCAGTATCCCTGGCTCGCGCAGGCAATGGCGGTCGCGACTGCGATCGCCCTGATGCACGCCACCCGGACGCTGCACCCACCGGGCGGCGCCACGGCACTAATCGCTGTGCTAGGCTCACCGGCGATTCACAACCTGGGGTTCTGGTACGTGCTGGTACCCGCCGCCCTGGGGCCATTGATCCTGCTGGCGGTGGGCGTGGTGGTCAACAACATTCCGGAATCGAGACGCTACCCGGAAATCTGGTTCTGACGCAGTTTAAAGTCAGAGACCTAACGAAGCCAGCAGGTCGTCCACCTCGTCCTGACCGTTGACCCTTTCTTCGGCTTTCAGCCCTGGGCCGGCGGTCAGCCCTTCGCAACTGATCAGCGAATCTTTGGTGTCCGGCGCATATTCCTTGAGGATGTCGAGCAGGATGTTCTCGATCTCGACGGCCGCAGCCACGATCTTGTTGACCATCTGCCCCGCCACGTCGCGGAATTCCTGCGCCTCCATGATCTGCATCAGGTTGTGGTGAACCGTCTCCTCGGCGGCGGCGATTTCGCCCAGCTTCGAGATGGTTTCATCCACCAGATCGTCGTGCTCGCTGAAGTTGGTCTCGGCCAGGCGCGCGGACAGGTCCCAGCAGACGGCGCGGTTGCGGCTGGTCAGCGGGGTCGAGGCTTCCACCGCGCTGATGGTCCGTTCCGAGGCCTCGTGCATGGATTTGTCGATGAAGGACAGCCGCTCGCGCGCGTCCGGCATGGTCGCCGCCGTCTTTTCCAGGTTGCGGGTATAGCCGAGTTCCTTGAGTATCTGGTGCAAGCGGGCGGTGG
>JBDKRR010000447.1:0-10187 GCA_039683315.1 Sulfuricella sp. | reverse complement strand
CGCTGTCGTGATAGGCCTTGGAACCCAGGATTTCGGACAGGCGCACGATCTGTCGCTTCGGATTGGGAATCTCCAGCCCCATGGTGTGCTTGCCCGGGATGGCCTCGACCACGCGGATGCTGATCACCGACAGCGTGCGCGCCAGGTCCTTCGCCAGGTTGACGATCTGGCTGCCCTTCACGCCGGTCGCCGGCTCGATCTCGTAGCGCGTGATCACCGGGCCGGGATAGGCGGCGATGACCTTCACCTCGACGCCGAAGTCGGCCAGCTTGCGCTCGATCAGGCGCGAAGTGTATTCCAGGGTCTCGGGGCTGATGAACTCGGTGTTCTGGTCGGCCTCATCCAGCAGATGCAGGGGCGGCAAGGGAGAGTCCGGCATGTTCTCGAACAGCGGCACCTGTTTTTCCCGCTCGATGCGCTCCGATTTCGGAATCTCGACCACCGGTGCCTGAATATGGATAGGCTCGTGGTCCTCGAAGCGCTTTTTCTCTTCCGTGACCACATGCTCCCGCTCGGCCTCGGCTTCCTTGCCGGCTTGCCGGTCCAGGCGCGCCTCGCGCATATTGACGACGAAGTGATAGCCATCTTCCACCCAGCCGCCAACGCGCTCGATCAGCTCGAGCCAGGAAAGACCGATGAAAAAGCTCAGGCCGATGGCCATCAGGAACAGCAACAACAGCGTTGCCCCGGTGAACCCGACGGATTTCCACAGGAAACCGCTGATCACCGCGCCCAGCATGCCCCCGGGCGCGAGCGGCAATGCGACTTTCAGGCTATACAGGCGCAAGGCCTCGATGCCGCTGCTGGCGAGAAGAATGATGACGAAGCCGATGAAGGCGATGAACAGCGAACGCCGGTCGCCCTCGTTGACGCTGTCGATGCGGCGATAGCCCCAGGCGATGGCAAAAAGAAAGAACGCCGCCCACCAATAAGCGGAAAGGCCGTACAGGTAGAGGAAAATGTCCGCCAGCCAGGCACCCACCTGTCCGCCGGCATTATGCACGGAAGCCACCGTGACGCTGTGCGACCAGCCCGGATCGGCGCGGTCGTAAGTACCGAGAATCATGATGAAATACAGCGCCACGCCCACCAGCGCCAGCCACCACGACTCCCGCATCAGCCCGGAAATTTTGGGCGGAAAGGGGCTGCCGGCGGAGGGCTTGCTGGTGGAAATGTTTTTTGACGATGCCATATATGCTGGTACAAAAAGGTTGGCTGATTATAGCAGATGAGACAAAATCAAACGCGCACCAAGAAGACGGCTATTCTTGATAAAATCGCGGCAATCCCCATTTTCCTCGATTCACAATTACTTTACATCTGGAGCATTCCACCATGTCCGTCAAGCACAGCCAACTGCTCATCCTCGGCTCCGGCCCTGCCGGTTACACCGCTGCCATCTACGCTGCCCGCGCCAACCTGAAGCCCGTTATCATCACCGGCATGCAGCAGGGCGGACAACTCACCACCACGACCGAAGTGGACAACTGGCCGGCCGACGTGGATGGCGTGATGGGCCCGGTGCTGATGGAACGCTTCCAGAAACACGCCGAACGCTTCAATACCGAAATCATCTTCGACCAGATTCACACCGCCAAGCTGGGTGAGAAGCCCTTTACCCTGATCGGCGACGCCGGCATCTACACCTGCGACGCCCTCATTATCGCTACCGGCGCATCCGCCAAATACCTCGGCCTGCCGTCCGAACAGGCATTCATGGGCCGCGGCGTGTCCGGCTGCGCCACCTGCGACGGCTTCTTCTACAAGAACCAGGACGTGGCCGTGATCGGCGGCGGCAACTCCGCCATCGAGGAAGCCCTGTATCTTTCCAACATCGCCAAGCACGTGACCCTGGTTCATCGCCGCGACACCTTCAAGGCGGAGAAGATCATGGTGGACAAGCTTAAGGACCGCATCGCGAACGGCAACATCACGCTCGAAGCGTTTTGCGAACTGGACGAAGTGCTGGGCGACAAGACCGGCGTCACCGGCATGCGCCTCAAGAGCTGCAACGACGGATCCACCAAGGACATCGCGCTGCAGGGCATCTTCATCGCCATCGGCCACAAGCCCAACACCGACCTGTTCACCGGGCAACTGGAACTGGAAGGCGGCTACATCGTGACCCAGGGCGGCAACAAGGGCTTCGCCACGCAGACCAGCATCCCCGGCGTTTTCGCAGCAGGCGACGTGCAGGACTTCATCTATCGCCAGGCGATCACCAGCGCCGGCACCGGCTGCCAGGCCGCGCTGGACGCCGAACGCTACCTCGACAACCAGCACAAGTAATCCGGTTCGACCGGTGGATGAAGAAGATCTGATCCTGTTCCGCACGGCGGTCGGCGATGCCAGACCGCTGCGGCATGGAGCGAGATTCCTTCATCCACAGCGCAAACCCAAGCCCATCCCCCTGCAGAGCCTGCGCGACCAGCGCGAGGTGCTGCTCGACTCACTCAGCGACCATGTTTACTGGGCAGACAGCCTCGAAAGCGGCGAGGAGCTGGCGTTTCTGCGCCCCGGCCTGCAATCCGCGGTATTGCGCAAGCTGCGCCGCGGCCATTGGGTGACCCAGGGCGAACTCGACCTGCATGGGCTCACCGTAGCGGAAGCCAAGGTGGAACTGATCGGGTTTCTCCATCACTGCCAGAAAAACAGCCTGCGCTGCGTGCGCATCATTCACGGCAAAGGCCTGCGCTCCAAGAACCGCGAACCGGTGCTGAAAAACAAGGTTGCCCATTGGCTGATGCAGCGCGACGAAATTCTCGCTTTCTGCCAGGCCAAGGCAGCGGACGGCGGTGGCGGCGCGATGCTGGTGCTGCTCAAGAGCTGGTAGATATTCGGATTTCCCCAATAAGCGCCAAATTGCTGGCTGAGCCCCGACGGCTGCGGACGTTAAAATGTGCGTCGCCAAATGTCTCCCCAGCGGCCACCGAGATGTTAAAGTAGCGGGCCCAAAAATCCGATTTAGGATATTCGAATCCCGAATCGAAATAACAGCTATTTGAAAATAACCGATGCCCACTCACCTCACCGAACCGGGTTTGCCCGGCATACTAAAAAAACTTGGCTCGATGACCGCGATCCGCGACACCTATCTGGTGGAACAGAGCCTGTTGCGCACGCTTGGTCCGTTGCTTGGCGTGCTCGAAACCTCTCTTTATCGCGTCGATGACAACGGAGTTATCTTGCGCGCACTGCATCACGCGCGAACCATGGTGACGGAAGAAGATGGCGTCCAACGCGTTGCAGAGCGTATCGAGGAAATCTCCAATGATCAGAACATCCCGAGCACGGTGCGGGAATTGCTCGACAACGTACGCCTCCTCGGCAAGCCGTGCAGGCGAAAAACGGGGGACGACCTGCTCATCTGCTACCCGCTACGAGGCGGCAATGAATTGTGCGGCTATTTCGTGTTTCAGCGTGATCGGGAAGTTACGCCCGTCGAGGATGCAATCGTTAACGGCGTACTTGAGGTATTCACGAACTACTACGAACTTCTCGACACCAGCCAGCGCGACCAACTCACGGGTCTGCTGAACCGCTATTCGCTGGAAACCAATCTCGACCGACTGTGGAATCTGCTGTCGATACGCATTCACGATTCGGAAAATGAGAATTCACGACGCGACAAAACACCTAAAACCTACTGGCTCGGTGTGCTGGACATCGATCACTTCAAAAGCATTAATGATACCTACGGCCACATCATGGGTGATGAAGTGCTGATTTTGGTCACCCGCCTGCTGCAAAGCGCTTTTCGCCAGTCCGATCTGCTCTACCGCTACGGCGGCGAAGAGTTCATCGCCATCATCGCCGCCAATGACCTCAAGTCAGCTACGCTGGCATTCGAGCGCGCCCGGAAGAAAATCGAGGAATTCCAGTTTCCACAGGTGGGCCATGTCACCATCAGCGGCGGTTTCAGCGGCGCCGACCCGCGCGTGTTGCCGCAAGAAGTGATCAACCGAGCCGACAGTTCGCTATACGCCGCAAAACATGCGGGACGTAACCGAATTTTTCACTACGACACGCTAGTAAAGGAAGGCGTTCTGAAAGAGGTCGCGTCGGGCAGCATAGACCTGTTTTGAACGGATTATTGAGTGAATTTCTTCTGCCCCAAAAACCAGCCCCATCCCCACAGGACAAGACAGACCGCCCCCACTCCTTGCTGCATCAAAGCCGCGTCCTCATAGCCGGTTTTATACCCCACCAGCAATAAGGCCGCCGCGATTGCGGGAATCGCCGCAGACAACCAGCGCACGAAAGGCCGCTGCTCCCACGACCAGCGCCTTGCCAGCCACACCCCGCCGAGGGCGGAGAGCCAGCCGCCGAGCATGCCGCCGAGAAGATCGAGAGGCCAATGGACTCCCACCACGCTGCGCGATACCGCCACCAGGAAGGCGAAGGCCAGTAGCGCCCAGCGCTGCCAGCCAGCTACGGCGGTCAGCACCATCACCCCGACCAGGGTGAAGATCGCTGTGCTGTGCCCGGAAGGGAAAGATCCCGCGCGATGCGCCGGGCCGATCACGTGGAAGCTGCCGGCATCGAGTACGGCCGGTGGTCTCGGCACATCGGCCAAGTGTTTCAAGCCATGTGTCCAGAGCGTCGCCAACACCGCAGCCAGGAGTGCAGCCCATACCAGGTCGGGCCGCTTGCGCCACCATGGAAGAAGCATGGCGAGGATCACTGCGGTGTCACCGAATACCGTAATCCTGGCCCACAAGGCATCGCCGCTATAGGCGGAAAAATGGTTGAAGAAGAAGAATATGGCGCGGTTGCTCCCGCTCGCATAGACCGCTACCAACATTAACAGGGCGAACAGAGGCGGCCCCCACCGCCAGGCAGTCGCGGCGCCGTCTTTCACTGCTTGGCCCCCACCGGCAGCACGCGCGCCAGCGCGACACCGCGCTGTTCATAGAGCAGCCGATAGGCCGGCAGTTCTGCGAGATGACGCGTCTTGGTCAGCACCACCTCGCCGGCTTGCGGGTCGCGATGCTCGGTTATCTTTCCGCTGTAGACATTGAAGCTCGGCGTATTCAGGCGCCACATGATCACTGGCTCGTTCAGTTGCCGCGCGACCAATGCCGCCTGTTTGATCGGTGCCTGTTGCAAAACCCCGGCAGCGGGCGTCAGAGCAGCGACGAACACCACGGCACTGGTGCAACCGGCAAGCAACAGCTTGAACCACGCCGGAATCCTGCCTTCCGCCAGGAGAAACAAAACGATCGCCACGGCTGCGCCCAGCAACATCCGGTAACCCATGCCGAATGCCTCGCCGGGAGCGCTCAGCAGCGCAGCCACGTAGCTATCTTTCACACGCGGCTGAAGCCATGCCACGATCTCGGGGACAAAGAACAGCAGCAGAAAAAACAGCAGCGCGGGCAACAGCAAGAGCACCCTCCCCCGCACGCGTTCCCGGTGCACCGCCATGAGGATGAACATGGGCGTCAGGCCGTAGAGCACGTAATGGGGCAGCTTGGTGCCGGAAAAGGAAAAGAAGATGAAGACGAAGAGGAACCACAGCCAGAGAAACAGCAAACGCTCGTCGCGCAGCGCCTCCTTGATGCGGCCCAGGGTGGCCAGCAGCAGCGTGGTGTAAGGCAAGACCATGAGCGGAATCACCAGCGCGTAATAGAACAGCCCGCCGCCGTGATTTTCCATGGGCGAGTTGAAGCGTTCCAGGTTGTGCTTGAAGAAGAACCCCTGGATGAATGCGTCGCCTTCCCTGCCGTATTGAATCACGTACCAGGGCAGTGCCACCGCCAGCATGATGGTCAGGCCGACCGGGTTGAACACGGCCTTGAGCCAGGCGCCGAACTCGCGGCGCCAAGAGAAGAACATCAGGCTGACCGCGAGCGGGATCAGGACCGCCACCGGCCCCTTGGTCAGGATGCCCAGCCCCATCCACAAAAAGGCGCGGTACAGAATGACGCTGCGGCGCTCCTGGTAGAAACGGAAGATGTCCAGCATGGTCGCGGCGATGAGCAGGTTGAGCACAGCATCGGCGGTCGCCGCGCGGCCGATTCCCAGCACACCGAGCGAGGTGGCGGTGATGATGCCGGCCACCAGTGCGGTGGTGCGGTCCATCTTCTGCGCCACGAAGCGGTAAACCACGGCAACCCACAATGCAGCGGCAAGGGCCGAAGGAAAGCGGAAAGCGAACTCATTGACGCCGAACAGCCATACGCTCGGCGCCTGCAGCCAGTAAATCAGGATGGGCTTGTCGAAACGCGGCTGGTTGTTGACGTAAGGCGAAATAAAATCGCCGCGCACGAACATCTGGCGCGTGGCTTCGCTGAATGCACCTTCGTCCAGATCGAACAATGGCGCACCGCCCAGGCCGTAGAAAAAGGCCAGCGCCGTAATCAGCAGCATCAATAGAAACAGTTGCCGATCCTGAATTCGGCCCGCGCGCCATTCATTCAACCAATTCATTTATCGCCCTCGGAATTGAAGCGTTTCATCATCAGCGGCACCGCCAGGATTGCCTGCGCCAGTCCGCACAAGCCGTAAAGAATCCCGGTGGTCGCCGCCATATCGGCCGAATATCCGAGTGCTCCGAACAGCAGGATCGCGGCAAGTTCCCGCGTCCCCCATCCGCCCAGCCCGGCGGGTACGGCAGCCATGATGAAAATCGGCGCCGCCAGCATCGCCATGGTGACGAAGGGCACCTGCAGTCCGGCAGCGAACCCGCACAGCCACAATGCAGTTATGGAAAGCATCTGCACTCCGACCGACAGGCCCATCAGCTGGATCATGGCCGCACGTGAGCCGAGCAGCGCATGCATCGCCTCGACGCAGTGATCGATGACGGACACCAGCTTCTTGATCGGCAGCCACGACCACCAGCGCGCGAAGCCCAACGTGAAGGGCAGCAGGATACCCACGGCAAGGACACTGGCCACCGCCACCGACTTGTGCCACACCGGGCCACCCAGGGTTTCTCCGCCGGCCCAGACGAACATCGCGGCCAGCAGCGACATCAGGGTCAGCACCCACAGCCCGCTGACCCGGTCGAACAGCACGCTGATGCCCGACCTGAGCAGGCTGTTTCCCATGCGGTGAAGCTGGTAGCCGCGCAGCATGTCGCCGCTCAGGGTCGCGCCGGGCAGGATGGAGTTGGCGGTTATGCCCCGGGCGTAAAAAACGATCATTTGCCCGGTCGGCGCCTGCAGCCCCAGCATGCGCGCGAGGTGCGCCCAGCGCACGGCCGACACCAGGTTGGACGCAATCGAGAACAGCAGCGCCACCAGGAAATAGACGGGGTCGACGCCAGCCAGGGTACGCAGGAGTTTTTGCGGGCCAGCCAGCCAGAGGATCAGGGACAGGAGCGCGGCAGCTGCGCCCCAGCGCAATGCGGCCTTAAATCTCCGGCGTTGTGTCATGCTTTTCCGGACGCAAAACCCGTGGCCCGTCGCGCAGCCGGTACTGAGCGCGCCCCTCCGGCTCGTGGTAGATGCGGATCAGGATTTCTCCGAGCACCCCCATGGCCACCAGCAGAACCCCGATCAGCACCAGCATGAAGCCGACCAGCAATAGTGGGCGGCCGCCGATGTTGGCGCCCAGGGCGAATTTCTGCACTGCCAGCCACAGCAGGATCAGCATACCGGGGGAGAAAAACGTCAGCCCGACGCCGCCGAATGCGTGCAGCGGACGATGCAGAAAGCGGAACAGGAACTTGATCCACACCAGGTCGAGGATGACGCGAAAAGTGCGGTCGATGCCGTACTTGGAAGTCCCCATGGTGCGAGCGTGGTGGCGCACCGGCACTTCGATGATCTTGGCACCGACCTCGGCGGCCAGCGCCGGGATGAAGCGGTGCAGCTCGCCGTAGAGCTTGATCTCATGGATGATCTCGCAGCGATAAACCTTGAGCGCACAGCCGTAGTCGTGCAACTCCACGCCAGTGGCCCAGGAAATCAGCCCATTGGCGATTTTCGACGGCAACTTGCGCGAGATGGATTTGTCCTTGCGGTCCTTGCGCCAGCCCGAAATCATGTCGACATCCGGCCGTTCCGCCATCATGTTCAGGAGTGCGGGAATGTCGTCCGGGTCGTTTTGCAGGTCGCCGTCCAGTGTGACGATCAGCTTGCCCTGCGCCGCCTCGAAGCCCGCCTGTAACGCCGCCGTCTGGCCGTAGTTGCGCATCAGGTAGAGCGGCTTCAGCCAGTCGTTGGCCTTGGCCAGGTCGGCCAGGCGCTGTGCCGAGTCGTCGGACGAACCGTCGTCGATGCAGATCAGCTCGAAGCGTTTGCCGGTAGGCAGCATGGCCTCGCCAACCCGGCGCACCAGGTTGCCGACGTTCTCGGATTCGTTGTAAACCGGGATGACGATGGAAACATCGGTTTGTTGCTGTTGCGACGGCATCGGCGGGCTCGATTCAGGGCGGTGTAAAAGCGCCGGATTTTAACATAGCCACCTGCACCGTCATAGGCGCGGGGAGCGCAAGCAAATATGCCGGGGAAAGGCAGGCCTGTCATTGCGAGCATAGCGAAGCAATCTCGGCTCTTGAATAGCGACAAATTGCAGATTGCTTCGTCGCCTTGCTCCTCGCAATGACCGTCGAACCCGCGTCGGTTCGCGTCTGGTGGGCATGCGCGTCGAGTCCCGTCGATGCTATACTGCGCCCTTCCAAATTTCGCAAAATCAGCTTGATGGCCTTACCCGCGTCCCCGGTGCGTCTCCTCCTGTTGCTGCTGGTCCTGAGCGTGGTCTGGTTCGGCAACCTGGATCACAATAAACTCGCCCTGACCGACGAAGGCCGCTACGCCGAAATTCCGCGCGAAATGGCTGCGACCGGCGACTGGATCACGCCGCGCCTCAATGGCCTGAAGTATTTCGAGAAGCCGGCGCTGCAATACTGGGCCACGGCAACGGCCTACCGCCTGTTCGGCGAACATCACTGGACGGCCCGACTGTGGACCGCCCTGACCGGGTTTCTCGGCATCCTGATGACATGGTACGCCGGGCGCCGCCTGTTCGGCGCGCAGGCAGGGCTCTACGGTGCGCTGGTGCTGGCCAGCAGCCTGCTTTACTTGGGCATGGGACACATGAACACCCTCGACATGGGGGTGAGCTTTTTCATGGGCCTGGGGCTGTGCGCCTTTTTGCTGGCGCAGCACGGCGCGGCCAGCCGACGCGAAAACACTATCTGGATGCACGTGGTGTGGTCCAGCCTGGCGCTGTCGGTGCTGAGCAAGGGCTTGATCGGCCTGGTCCTGCCCGGCGCGGTGCTGGTGATCTATACCCTGGTGCAGCGTGACTGGGGCCTGTGGCGGCGCCTCCACCTGTTGAGCGGCCTGGCGCTGTTCCTCGCTATCAGCGCCCCGTGGTTCGTGGCCGTGTCCCTCGCCAACCCCGAGTTCCCCCACTTCTTTTTCATCCACGAGCACTTCGACCGCTTTCTCACCAAAGTGCACCGCCGCTACGAACCATGGTGGTATTTCATCCCCATTCTCATGGTGGGCGCCCTGCCCTGGCTGATTCCGACGCTTGACGCCCTGTTGCGCGCATGGAAAGCGGAAGGCGAACGCAAGACGTTCCAGGCGGGTCGTTTCCTGCTGATCTGGTCGGCGTTCATCTTTTTCTTTTTCTCGATCTCCGACTCCAAGCTGCCTTCCTACATCCTGCCCATCTTCCCCGCGCTGGCGCTGTTGATCGGACGGCATCTGGCACGCATGAACGGCAGAACCCTGTTCTGGCAGATCCTGCCCATGACCGCTCTCGCCGTTGCCGGCATATGGTTTTCGTCCCGCGCCGTCAATCTGGCGGGCGAAGACAGTTCGCGCCAGGCCTATGCCCAGTACGGTCAATGGGCCGCCATTACCGCCGCCTGCTGGCTGGCGGGCTTAGTCGCCGGCCTCGTCCTGGCGTATCGCCAGCGGGTTCAGGCAGCAGTCATCGTCGTTGCCTTCGCTTCCCTGCTCGCGGGACAATCGATCCTCGTCGGCCATGACTTGCTGGCGCGCACTACGTCGACCTACTACCTGGCACAGCAGATCAAGCCCTACCTCAAACCGGGCGCAACTTTCTACAGCGTCGGCATGTACGAGCAAACCCTGCCGTTTTACATTAACGGTACGTTTACCCTGGTCGCCTTCCAGGACGAAATGGCGTTCGGCATCCAGCAGGAACCGGACAAATGGATAGCGGACATTCCCGCGTTCGAACAAAAATGGCGCACCGAAGCC
>JBDKRR010000446.1:0-1630 GCA_039683315.1 Sulfuricella sp. | reverse complement strand
CACGAGGGCCTGATTTCCCGGGAGCGCGCGCTGCTGCGTGTCGAACCGGCAGTGCTGGAGCAGTTGCTGGTGCCGCAACTTTCCCCCAGCTTTCACGGCAAGTCGCTGGCACAAGGCCTTCCCGCCTCGCCCGGCGCAGCTTCGGGCAAGATCGTGTTCGACGCCGACACGGCAGAAATTCGCGGTCGCGCCGGCGAGAAGATCATCCTGGTGCGCGAGGAAACCAAGCCTGAGGACATCCACGGCTTCTTCCAGGCTCAGGGCATTCTCACCAGCCGCGGCGGCAAGACTTCACACGCCGCCGTGGTAGCGCGCGGCATGGGCAAACCCTGCGTCTCGGGCTGCGAACAGATCGTGATCAACGACCAGTTGCGCAGCGCAGTCATCGGCGACACCACGCTGCATGAAGGCGACATCATCACCATCGACGGCGGTAGCGGCCATGTCTACGCCGGCGAAGTGCCGACCGTTGAGGCGGAATTCTCCGAAGAAATCGCCACCCTGCTGAAGTGGGCGGATGATGTGGCGCGACTGAAAGTCATGGCCAACGCCGATACGCCGGAATCCGCCGCCAAGGCGCGCGAGTTCGGCGCCATGGGGATCGGACTGTGCCGCACCGAGCGCATGTTCAACGGCACCGACCGCCTGCCCATCGTGCAGGAGATGATCCTGGCGGAAACGCCGGAACAGCGCCAGTCCGCGCTGGACCGCCTGCTGCCGATCCAGCGCTCGGACTTCAAGGGAATTTTCAAGGCGATGAAAGGGCTGCCGGTAACAATCCGGCTGCTCGACCCGCCGATGCATGAATTCCTGCCCACCGCCGCGCAGCTCGAGCTGGAAATCGCCCATCTGCACCAGTTGAAAGACACCATCGACGGCCTTGAGGAGTTGCCGGACACGCTGAAACTGCTCAATCCCAAGCTCTACCAGCAATATGCCGACGGCTTGACCAAGCTGATGGGCGGCTTGACCACCTTCAAGGCATCGCACCTGGAAGATGATGTCATCAGCAAAAAGGAGAAAATCCTCAAAAAAGTGCGCGCGCTGGCGGAAGTAAACCCGATGCTGGGGCATCGCGGCGTGCGCCTCGGCATCACCTACCCCGAAATCTACTCGATGCAGATTCAGGCCATCCTCGAAGCGGCTGCCCTGTGCGCGCGGGAAGGCATCGAGATCTACCCCGAAATCATGGTTCCGCAAGTCGCCACCGTGGAAGAACTGACGCGCATCCATAGCTATGTACAACGCATCCACAAAATCGTCGAACTGACCCACGGCATCAACGTGAGATTCAAGTTCGGCTCCATGATGGAAGTAGTGCGCGCCTGCCTGCGTGCCGGACGCATGGCGGAAACCGCCGAGTTCTTCTCGTTCGGCACCAACGACCTGACCCAGGCGACTTTCTCGTTCAGCCGCGAGGACGCGGAAAACAAGTTCCTGCCGGCCTACAACGAAACCGGCATCCTGCAGGACAACCCGTTCGAAGTGCTGGACATCAAGGGTGTCGGGCAACTGATGAAAATGGCGGTGGACAATGGGCGCAAGACGCGCCCCGAACTGAAGGTGGGCATCTGCGGCGAACACGGCGGCCATCCCGGCTCGATCCATTTCTGCCACCACATCGGCTTAA
>JBDKRR010000445.1:0-23699 GCA_039683315.1 Sulfuricella sp. | reverse complement strand
CCGACTCAGATGCCAGAAAACCCGCTGCCGCAACAGCAACTGCCCATCCGATGCCAAACAGGCGCAAGGCAAGGAGCGTGACAATACTGCCGAATACAAAACCGGCACCAATAAGAAGGTGAAGATGAAAGTAGCTGACGGCATAGGCCGAGAGGACAAAGGCCAGGCGTGCCGCCATGAAACGCGAAGAGAATGCACTAAAAGAGGGGGTGAGCAATGTAACCCTTTATGCGGAGCCGAGTTGACCGTTTAAAAGTTTCTGGCCCTGCTTACTTAAATAACACAATGGATTGTTCCTGCCCCTTAGTTGGTTAAATATTGCCTGAACTTGATGATTAGTGCAGCATCCATGTTTTTACCATGGTAATTGTTCGGCTTCTAAGCATATTCCTGATATATTATTCGGGGTTTTAGGAACTGGTCTAGATTCTGGATTTAAATCAGATTATCGGGATCGCATCCAAATTTTGTCATAATCCATACAATAAATAAAAGACAAAATAACGACCAGACACTACTGCAGTAAATACTTCGGATATGTAAAGTAATTGCGAAATTCGCAATTTTGGCTTGTACTGACAGTCAAAGCCAAAAAGGGATCAAAATAAAGTGAATTCAAGCTCAAAGCCTTATTTTTTCATCAAAGCCATGGTTGCCGGCATCATCTTGGGGCTGCTTGCTGTGGCCATGGAGTGGTTATTCGGCAACCTCGGCGATTATTCGCATATTGTTGAAAACCTGGTCCATCTGTCGCTGATCGGATGTGTCTATTTTGGCTGGGCGCTGATATTCAAGCTCACGCTCGACAAAGCTGCGCGCAGGGAAGAAGCCAGGTGGGCCGAGACCGATGCGAACCTCAAATCGCTCACCCTCAAAACGCACACCCTTTTCACGCAACTCAACGAGCAGACCAGCGAGCAAATTTTCGGCATCAAGCAAGAAATCAAGCAGACTCAGGACATCCTCACCGATGCCATAAGCAAACTGGTAGACAGCTTCACCGGCATGGAGTCCCACACGCGCGAACAGCAGCGCCTCGCCCTTGAACTCACCGCGGGTGACGACGAACATAACGGCGGAGCCATGACCCAGCAGGCCAGCTTCGAAGATTTCATTCATGAAACATCCCAAACCCTTTCCACTTTCGTGGAAACCACGGTGGAAACCAGCAAGATCGGCATGGCTCTGGTGGAGATGATGGACAACATCAAGAGCGACGTTGACAAAATCATGGGGGCACTCGATGAAATCCAGGCCATTTCGCAACAAACCAACCTGCTCGCGCTCAATGCTGCCATCGAGGCTGCTCGCGCTGGCGAGGCGGGACGCGGTTTTGCCGTGGTGGCCGACGAGGTGCGCAAACTTTCGAGTCGCTCAAACAGCTTCAGCAGCCTGATTGGCGAGAGCATGAGAACCGTCAACATCTCGGTAATGGATGCGGAAAAAGCCATTAACGCCATGGCGTCCAAGGATATGAACTTTGCTCTTCAGTCCAAGACCCGAGTACAGGACATGATGCTCAACATTTCTGGCATCAACAACAAGATGTCGTCCACTGTAGAACAACTTTCCGCCATTTCGCGGGAAGTGGACCAGGATGTGCGCGTGGCGATAACTTCGCTGCAATTCCAGGACATGTCCACGCAACTCCTCTCCCATATTCAGGGCCGAGTGGAAGCGATCGAGGCGATGCTCGGGAGCCTGGCTTCGATTTCGGTGAGTGAAAACGGGGCGATCGTCGACCCGGCGGATGATTCCAGCCAGCGCCTTGAGCGCTTCCAGCAGGCAATTGACGAAGCGACCGAAACGATCAGGCAGTTAAAGCACAACCCGGTGACGCAGGAGCAGATGGCGGCAGGCGACATCGAACTGTTCTGATGTCTGTCGGCAAGCTGCCGATATTTTTCACACAAATTAAAGTACGGAGCAATTTTTCATGGCTAAAACAATTCTTGCGGTGGACGACTCGGCCTCCATCCGGCAAATGGTTTCCTTCACCCTGAAGAGCGCCGGTTATGAAATCACCGAAGCGGTGGATGGACAGGACGGGCTTAACAAGGCAAAGAGCAAGTCTTTCAACCTGATCCTCACCGACCAGAATATGCCCAACATGGACGGCCTCTCCCTGATCAAGAACCTGCGCGCCATGCCGAACTACAAAACGGTTCCCATCCTGATGCTCACCACCGAATCGGGCGACACCATGAAAATGCAGGGCAAGGCGGCTGGCGCCACCGGCTGGCTGGTCAAGCCTTTCGATCCAGCAAAACTGGTGGAAGTAGTCAAGAAGGTTATTGGTTAAGACTCGGGAGGGGTGAGAAGGTGAGGGGTGAGGCGGAAATTCAAAACCGCAAGGGTCTTGCCCGCCAAGGGCCCGCTCGTTCCGGACGACCTTGGCGTCAAAAACGCGTGCCGAACCAGGTTTTACGCCTCACCCCTTACGCCTCACCCCTAACGCCAACGGAATCATCATGACTATCGACATGAGCCAGTTTTACCAGGTGTTCTTCGACGAAACCGCGGAGCATCTGGCGCAAATGGAAAGCCTGCTGGTCGGGCTGGACATCAGCTCTCCCAATCTCGACGACCTCAACGCCATTTTCCGGGCTGCCCACTCCATCAAGGGCGGCAGCGGCACATTCGGTTTTACGGACATGACCGACGTGACACACATTCTGGAAAATCTTCTCGATCGCCTGCGCAAGGAAGAAATTCCCTTGCGCGACGAAATGGTGGATGCCTTTCTGCAGGCCGGAGACGTTCTTAAAGCGCAGCTCGACGCACACCAGAATGGAGGAGATGTCGATCCGGAAACCATCAGGGAAGTATGCGAACGACTCAAGCGCCTGGCAGTCGGGGAAAGTACGCCCGCCAGCCCCCCCACATCACCCGAATCGGCAGCGATCGAGCAGTCGGGCTCAAGCCAGCACTTCGAAATTACTTACACACCCGACGCTGAAACCGCCGCAGACCCGGACCGTATAAACAACCTTTACGCCGAGCTGGGCAGGCTCGGCCAACTGGAAATAATCGACACGGCCGGCGCAGAGAAAAAATGGCGCCTCGCCACGACGGCTGGCGAAAACGAAATCCGCGATATATTTTCCTTCATCGCCGAGCCGGACCAGTTCTGTATCGTGGGCGGGGTTGCGCAAGCGCCCTCCTCCACAACCGAAGAAGATGCCGGATACGGTTTTTTCACCGATGACCAACCGGCAGCTGATGAAACCGACACGGGCTACGGCTTTTTTGCGCCGATGGATGAAATCCAGGCGCAAAAGGAAGAACAGCAGGGTTACGGCTTTTTCGATGAGCCGCCAGCACCCGAGCCGCCAGCGAAAGTCGATCCCAAGCCGGAAACCACGCCGCCTGCGGCGGCGAAATATGGCCGGCGCGAAAACGACAAAGTTGGCACCGTTGCATCCACAGCCGAGTCTTCCATCCGCGTAAGCGTGGAAAAAGTCGATCAGCTCATCAACCTTGTGGGCGAACTGGTCATCACCCAGGCCATGCTCGCACAGACGGCCAGCAAGGTAGATCCCGTCGTGTTCGAGCAACTGCTCGATGGCATGGGCCAACTGGAACGCAATACCCGCGATCTGCAGGAATCGGTGATGTCGATCCGCATGATGCCGATCAGTTTCGTCTTCAGCCGTTTCCCCCGCGTGGTGCGGGAACTCGCCAACAAACTGAACAAACAGGTGGAACTCAAAACCCTGGGCGAAGGAACCGAGCTAGACAAGGGGCTGATCGAAAAGCTTGCCGACCCGCTGACCCACCTGATACGCAACAGCCTAGATCACGGCATTGAAGAGCCCGAGCAGCGCATCTCGCAGGGCAAGGACCCCAAAGGTACGATCACCCTGAGCGCAGCGCACCAGGGCGGCAACATCGTGATCGAAGTCAGTGACGATGGCGCGGGCCTCAACCGCGAGAAGATATTGGCCAAAGCAGCCGAAAAAGGCATCCCGGTAGCGGAAAACATCAGCGACCAGGATGTGTGGCAGCTTATTTTTGCGCCCGGATTCTCCACCGCGGCTGTAGTGACAGACGTTTCGGGTCGCGGCGTAGGCATGGACGTGGTGAAGCGTAACATCCACGAGATGGGCGGCCGCGTCGAGATCAACTCCGCGCTCGGCGTAGGGACGCGCATGACCATTCGGCTGCCGCTCACCCTGGCGATCCTGGATGGCATGTCCATCGGCGTCGGCAACGAGGTCTACATCCTCCCTCTCACCTTCATTGTCGAGTCACTGCAGCCGGCTGCGGCAGACATCAAGACCGTCGCCGGCCAAGGGCGCGTGGTTCAGGTGCGCGGAGAATATCTGCCGCTGATCGCCCTGCATGAAGTTTTCAACGTCACGCCCAAGATCAGCGAACCGCACAATGGCATCCTAGTGCTGCTGGAAACAGAAGGCAAGAAAATCGCCTTGTTCGTGGACGAACTGCTGGGGCAGCACCAGGTCGTGATCAAGAGCATGGAATCGAATTACCGCAAGGTGCCGGGCGTTTCCGGCGCCACCATCATGGGCGACGGCAAGGTCGCGCTGATTCTCGATATCGGCGCACTGGTTCACATCGCGCAAAACTAACCGACACCCTCTCACTCAGGAGGCATCATGCAAGAAGAACAAAAAATCAGCGACAGCACCCAGGAACTGCTGACATTTACCCTGGGCGGCGAAGAATATGGATTGGATATTCTCAAGGTGCAGGAAATTCGCGGCTACGACGCGGTAACCGCGATTGCGAACACGCCGGAATTCATCCGCGGCGTGATCAATCTGCGCGGCATCATCGTGCCCATCGTCGACATGCGCATCAAGTTCAACCTGGGCCACGCCGAATACAACGAGCTGACCGTAGTCATCATCCTCAACGTGGCCGGCCGGGTGATCGGCATGGTGGTGGACGGCGTCTCGGACGTAATCAGCCTCAGGGCAGACCAAATCAAACCGGCGCCGGAATTCGGCTCCGCCATCGACACCAAATACGTTATGGGACTCGGGACGGTGGACGACCGCATGCTGATCCTGGTGGACATCGAAAAACTCATGACCAGCCGCGACATGGAGCTGGTCGAGTCGGTAAGCGAATAACAATTTCTAAGGGAAAAACATGTTCGGAAATTTAAGTATAAAAGCCAGGCTGATATTCGTGATCAGCTTCCTTTCGGCCTTGGCGATCATCATAGGACTTCTCGGCCTGCGCGGCATGAGCCAATCGAATGCCGGCCTGAAGACAGTCTATGAAGACCGGCTGGTTCCTTCCAATCAGCTTGGCGTCATCAACAACCTGATGGCGGAAAACGTACGGCAAATCCACCTGGCATCGATGCACGACCCGCGCTTGCCGGAAAGCAAGTTGCACGATCACCCGATCAGCATGCATACCGACAAGATCAAAGAAAACATCCAAAAAATCGGTGCTATCTGGAAAGAATACATGGCGACCTACCTCACGCCGGAAGAAAAGGCTCTGGCCGAGGATTATGCCGAGAAACGCAAAAAGTTCGTCCAGGAGGGGCTGCTCGGTTCAGCCGAGTTGTTCACCAAGGGTGACTTCCCCGATGGGAATGCCCATCTGGTCAAGGTCGTGGGGCCGACTTTCGGCGCGGCAAAAGACCTGGCCGAAAAGCTGCTCGACCTTCAGTTGCGAGTAGGCAAGGAAGAATTCGACAAATCAAGTGCAAATTTCACTGCCACGCGTAATCTCTCCATCGGATCCATTGTCGTAGGCGTGCTACTAGCGGCTTTGGTCGGTTTCCTGCTGATCCGCAACATCGGCCGCTCGCTTGGTCAGGCGATGGAAGTGGCCGGCAGGATCTCCGAAGGCGACTTGGGCAGCCAAATCAAGGTGGAAACCCACGATGAAGTCGGTCACCTGCTGGCCTTCATGGAAAGCATGCAAAACGCGCTGAAACGGATCGTCGCGGACGTTCAGCGTATCGTTGAAGCAGCGAACAAAGGAGATTTCAGCGTAAAGCTTGAAACGGCTTCACACAAGGGATTCGCACAGGACATCGCCGTTGGACTCAACCAGCTTTCCGATGTCACCAGCACCGGCCTCAACGACGTGACGCGCGTAGCTCAGGCACTCGCCCAGGGCGACCTGTCGCAGAAAATCACCAAGGAATATCCCGGTGTGTTCGGACAGACCAAGGCTGGCGTCAACAGCACTGTAGACTCGCTGACCAAGGTCGTGGCCGAGATCGACGCCATCGTCGCCGCTGCAGCCGACAAGGGTGACTTCAGCGTGAAGATGGACATGAGCGGAAAGCAAGGTTACACCAAGCGCCTGGCAGAACTGCTCAACCAGCTCTCCGATGTTACCGATACCGGCCTGCGCGACGTCATGAGGGTTGCTGGTGCGCTGGCGCAGGGCGACCTGACCCAGACCATGACCAAAGACTATCCCGGCCTGTTCGGCCAGACCAGGGAAAGCGTCAACGCCACGGTCAACAATCTGCAGAGCCTGGTTACGCAAATCAAGGATGCAGTCGATTCCATTAATACCGCATCGAAGGAAATCGCCGCCGGCAACTCCGATCTGTCGCAACGGACCGAAGAACAGGCTTCTTCGCTGGAAGAAACCGCTTCCAGCATGGAAGAGCTGACTTCCACCGTGAAGCAGAACGCCGACAACTCCAAGCAGGCCAACCAGCTCGCCATCGGCGCATCCGAAGTGGCTATCAGGGGCGGCGGCGTAGTAAGCCAGGTGGTCGAAACGATGTCTTCCATCAATGAATCCTCGCGCAAGATCGTGGACATCATTTCGGTGATCGACGGTATCGCCTTCCAGACCAATATCCTGGCGCTCAATGCGGCAGTCGAGGCCGCCCGCGCCGGCGAGCAGGGCCGCGGTTTCGCCGTGGTGGCCGGCGAGGTGCGCAACCTTGCGCAGCGTTCTGCCGCTGCGGCCAAGGAAATCAAGACGCTGATCGGCGATTCCGTGGACAAAGTGGAGAATGGCTCGAAACTGGTAGCAAATGCGGGCCAGACAATGGATGAGGTCGTCACGTCCATCAAGCGCGTGACTGACATCATGGCTGAAATATCCGCTGCCTCGGCAGAACAAAGTGCGGGGATCGAACAGGTCAACCAGGCCGTCACCCAGATGGACGAGGTGACCCAGCAGAATGCCGCTCTTGTCGAAGAGGCCGCAGCTGCGTCCGAACATTTGCAGGAACAGGCAGAAAATCTCGCAACCTCGGTATCGGTGTTCAAACTCGACACTTCCGCCGTCGCACTTTCCCGTCCGGGCACAAAGCGCGTGGTGGCAACTTCCATCACTAGAACAGTTGCGCCGGCAAAAGCCGTTCGCCCTGCTGCCAACTCCCGTTCCGCGACCAAATCGCAAACACCCGTCAAGTCCGGCACGGGTGATGACGAGTGGGAAGAGTTCTAAACCAAACGGCGTACCTCCGCCTTCAGGCGAATGCGGGGGTGCGTGATTGAGGTACTGCTCCCATGATGTGATGTGTGCCGCGCAAGACTCCCGCACCGAACTGGCGAGCCATCTATTGAAAACCAAATCTTACAAAAATAAAGATTCCTCGGAGAAGTTGGTGTAATGAAGAATAACCAGCCCGTAACACAGCGTGAAGTTGCAGTCAGCAATGACGCCACTTTTGTCACGAAGACCGACCTGAAAGGTCTCATCACCTACGCCAATCAGGAATTCGTAAATATCAGCGGTTTTTCTGAACGGGAGTTGCTAGGAAGTTCGCACAACATCGTGCGCCACCCCGACATGCCACCCGAGGCCTTCGAGGATTTGTGGACTACGGTCAAAAACGGGTTCGGCTGGGAAGGCATCGTCAAGAACCGCTGCAAGAACGGTGATCACTACTGGGTACACGCACACGTCACTCCAATCCGTGAAGGAAAAGAAGTCACCGGATACACCTCGGTGCGGCGCAGCGCTACCAGAGTCGAAATCGAGCGTGCAGAAAAGCTCTACGAAGTCATGAGGAGCGGCAAAAGCGTCGACCTTCACAAGGGTGAAAATTCGCTGCTTTCGCGCGTTTCGATGCGCTGGCGTCTCACCATGCTGCTGATCTTTCCGATCCTTGGGCTGCTGTACTTTTCCACCAGCAACATTCTGGAAAAATCCCACGCACTAAATGAAATCAGTGCCATGCAAACACTGACCTCGCTGGCCGTAAAATCCAGTGCGTTAATCCACGAAGCACAGAAAGAGCGGGGCTTGTCGGCCGGGTTCCTGTCATCCAAGGGCGCCAAGTTTGCCGACGAATTAGCCAAGCAACGCGAGGAGACGGACAAACGCGTAGAGGACCTCAGGCAACTGGCGGGCAGCCTCGATCAGACTAGTCTGGATAAAGGCTTCAGCGACGCACTGACGACAGCTCTGGACAAACTCAAACCACTCAAGGACACACGCAGCAACATCACTGCTCAACTGCTGGTGCCCAAAGACTCGTTCAATTTTTACACCGGCCTGATCAGCGCCTGGCTAGATGTGATTTCCTACACGGCAAAGGCAAGCACCAACGAAAAGCTGGCGCGCGCCACGAATGCCTACCTGATGTTCCTTAACGGCAAGGAAATGGCCGGACGCGAACGTGCCACGGTCAATGCGGCCTTTTCCGCCGACAAATTCGAATGGGATGCTTTTCAACGTTTCGTTGCACTGCTCGCCAACCAGAAAACCTATTTCGATTTATTTCACACCTATGCGGACCAGGAGGCCATAACAAGTTATCAGGACAAAATTCCGGCTGACGTGGTCGCTGAGGTGGAAAAATACCGTCAGATAGCCATGGAAAAGGCAATAACTGGCGGATTCGACGTAGACCCGTCTTTGTGGTTCAAGGCCATCACAAAAAAAATCGACGCAATGAAGGACGTTGAAAACGTTCTTTCCGACAACCTGCAGGCCATGTCAGGCAATCTCGCCGCACAAGCAAAACGACTGTTGTGGACTTATGTGATGCTTTCCGCGGGGGTCATGCTCACCACCCTCCTCTTCGGCATCTGGATAATCCGTGTGCTTTTGCGCGAGCTGGGTGGCGAACCGAACTATGCCCGCGAAGTCGCGCGTGAAATCGCATCCGGCAATCTCGACACGGAAATACACAGCCGCGAGGGCGACACCGTCAGCCTGATGGTGGCCATGAAGAACATGCGCAACACCCTCGTATACATGATCCGCGAAAGTCAACGCGTCTCCGAAGAGGCACTGAGGGTTCGCGCCGCGCTGGACGCGTCGACCGCTAACGTGATCATCGCCGACACCGAGGGCAAGATCATCTACACCAACCACTCTGTACAGCGCATGTTCAGTGAAAACCAGGAAGCCATCCGTTCCGAGTTGCCTCACTTCGACAGCGACAAGATCCTGGGCTCCAACTTCGACAGCTTCCACAAGAATCCGGCACATCCACGGGGCATTCTGAATTCGATTACTTCCCTGCATGAGGCCACCATCCGTATCGGTGGACGCACCTTCAACCTTACCGTCATTCCGGTCTATACCCCGAAGGGGCAACGTGTCGGCACCGCTGTGGAATGGGTCGATGCCACCCAGGAACTGAAGATTCAGGGCGAAGTCCAGGAAATCGTAGGCGCGGCGCTCAATGGCGATTTCACCAAGCGCCTCAATATTTCCGACAAGCAGGGTTTCATGCGCGAACTTTCACTCGGCATCAACCAACTGGTTGAAACCAGCGAAGTGGGACTGGGCGAGGTTTTGCGCGTGCTGGAAGCGCTGGCAAAAGGTGACCTCACCGAAACCATCAACAACGAATACCAAGGCACCTTCGGCCAGCTCAAGGACTACAGCAACACCACGGTGGAAAGTCTTCAGCGCTTGGTTGGCGAGATCAAGGAAACGGTGGATCAGATCAACACCGCGGCGGGCGAAATCGCCTCGGGCAACTCCGACCTCTCGCAACGCACCGAGGAACAGGCGTCTTCCCTGGAAGAAACTGCATCCAGCATGGAAGAACTGACATCCACCGTGAAACACAACGCCGATAATGCGCGACAGGCCAACCAGCTCGCCATCGGCGCCAGCAACGTGGCGGTGAAGGGCGGCGACGTAGTGAGCCAGGTGGTCGAAACGATGTCTTCGATCAATGAATCATCGCGCAAAATCGTGGACATCATTTCGGTGATCGACGGCATCGCTTTCCAGACCAACATCCTGGCGCTCAATGCGGCAGTCGAAGCCGCGCGTGCGGGCGAACAGGGCCGTGGCTTCGCCGTGGTGGCTGGAGAAGTGCGCAGCCTGGCGCAGCGTTCTGCCGGCGCAGCCAAGGAGATCAAGACGCTGATCGGCGATTCGGTGGAAAAAGTGGAGAACGGTTCGAAACTGGTGGCAAACGCCGGTCAGACGATGGACGAAATTGTTTCTGCCATCAAGCGCGTGACCGACATCATGGCGGAAATCTCCGCCGCGTCCGCCGAACAAAGTGCCGGCATCGAGCAAGTAAACAAAGCCATCACGCAGATGGACGAGGTGACCCAGCAGAATGCGGCCCTGGTCGAAGAAGCTGCAGCCGCGGCGGAATCGCTTGAAGAGCAGGCGCATAATCTCAGCGCGTCTGTAAGCGTATTCAAGATCGATAGCGGTAGAATGTTGAAGGCGCCCTCCTCTGC
Source organism: Sulfuricella sp. (assembly GCA_039683315.1). GTDB lineage: Bacteria > Pseudomonadota > Gammaproteobacteria > Burkholderiales > Sulfuricellaceae > Sulfurimicrobium. Next base: position 13,077 of record JBDKRR010000445.1, on the reverse strand, counting down.
CATCCTTCAATTGCCAGGCTAACGCACCCCATGACCGACAACGAACGCGAGTTCATTTTTACTGACCATGATTTCGAGAGCGTACGCAAGCTGATATACAGCCATGCAGGCATCTCGCTCAACATCAGCAAAAAAGACATGGTTTATAGCCGCTTGGCGCGCCGTTTGCGCGCCACCGGCCTGTCGAACTTCCGCGACTATCTGAAATTGCTGGAGAGCGACAACGCGGTCGAGTGGCAATCATTCACCAATGCGCTGACCACCAACCTGACCTCTTTCTTTCGTGAAGAACACCACTTCCCGATCCTGGCCGAACACGTGCGCAAGATGAAAGGCCATCACCCCATCAACCTGTGGTGTTCCGCCTCTTCGACCGGCGAGGAGCCCTATTCCATGGCAATGACCATGGTGGAATTGTTCAATACCTATACTCCGCCAGTACAGATCATCGCCACAGATCTGGACACCAACGTGCTGGCAAAGGCGGAAGAGGGAATTTATGCCATGGAGCGGCTCGAAAAAATGCCCACGGAGAGAGTCAAAAACTTTTTTCTCAAGGGCAGCGGAAGCCAGGAAGGTTTCGCCCGCATACGACCTGAACTGCGCAACATGATCACGTTTCGCCAGATCAATCTGCTCGACGACAATTGGCCGCTCAGACCGCCTTTCGATGCTATTTTTTGCCGCAACGTAATGATTTATTTCGACAAACAGACACAACACGAGATCCTGAGAAAATTCGTGCCGCTGTTGCGTCCGGATGGCTTGCTGTTCGCCGGCCATTCCGAGAGCTTTCACCACGCAACTGACCTGTTCAAGCTGATGGGCAATACCGTCTACCAGGTCGCCGACAAAACAAAGGCATATCATGGATGAGCGGGGTTTCGAGGAAATCCTCGCACCCAACCATTACTTTGACAGCACCTTTGACATGCAGGCGGCAAAAATCCTGCCGGGCGAGTACTACACCACAGGCCGCGACATGCTGCTGGTTACCGTGCTGGGATCATGCGTGGCGGCGTGTATCCGTGATCGCATAAGCGGCATTGGCGGCATGAACCACTTCATGCTGCCCAACAATGGCCAGGATCAGAGCAACCCCCTCGGTGCGTCGGCGCGTTATGGCGTCTACGCGATGGAAGTCCTGGTCAATCAACTGCTCAAGATGGGGGCCAGGCGCGACCATCTGGAAGCCAAGGTATTCGGTGGCGGCAACGTCCTGCGCGGATTTGTCGTTGCCAATGTCGGTGAGCGCAATTCGAAATTCGTGCTCGATTTTCTGAAAACGGAAAATATAAGACTGGTCGCCCAGGATCTGATGGACATCTACCCGCGCAAGGTATATTTTTTCCCCAAGAGCGGTAGGGTCTTGGTGAAAAAATTGCGCAATGTTCACAATGACACCATCATCGAGCGGGAAAAGGAGTACAGCACTCGCCTGCAGTACTCGAAGGTGGAAGGTGAAGTGGAATTATTCACGTGATCAGGCTACAAAGGTCCCATGTTAGAAATGCACGGCCAGGCAGGGCATCAAATGAAAATTAGAGTTCTGGTCATCGACGACTCGGCGCTAATCCGCAGCCTGATGAAGGAAATCATCAACAGCCAGCCCGACATGGAAATGGTGGGGGCCGCTCCCGATCCACTGGTAGCACGGGACCTGATCAAGCAGCTCAACCCCGATGTGCTCACGCTTGACGTCGAAATGCCCCGCATGGACGGGCTCAACTTCCTGGAAAAACTGATGCGCCTGCGACCGATGCCGGTGGTGATGGTCTCTTCCCTGACCGAGAGGGGCTCGGATATCACCTTCCGCGCGCTTGAGCTTGGTGCGGTAGACTTTTTCAACAAACCCAAAATGGACATCTCCCAGGGTATGCAGCAATACGCCGAAGAAATTACTGACAAAATTCGTGCCGCAGCCAAGGCCAAAGTACGCAAGGGAGCTGCGCAAAGCGATTTTTCCGCGGTTACGCCGCGCCTTTCCGCAGATGCAGTTCTCCCTGCGCTCTCCAACACCATCACGTCTACCGAAAAGTTGATCATCGTGGGCGCGTCCACTGGAGGCACGGAAGCGATCAAGGAGTTTTTGGTCAAGCTTCCGCCCGATTGTCCCGGCATTCTGATTACCCAGCACATGCCCGAAGCATTCACGCTGTCATTTGCCCAACGCCTCGACAGCCTGTGCAAAATTTCGGTCAAGGAAGCGGAACAGGGTGACCGTGTTTTGCCCGGGCACGCCTATATTGCGCCTGGTCACTCCCACCTCTTGCTCAAGCGCAGCGGTGCAAACTATGTCTGCGAACTCAACCAGGGACCGCCGGTAAATCGACACCGCCCATCAGTAGACGTGTTATTCCGCTCCGCCGCCAACTGTGCAGGGAAAAACGTCATTGGCGTAATCCTCACCGGCATGGGCAAAGATGGCGCAGCAGGGATGCTCGAGATGAAACGTGCCGGTGCCTACAACTTTGCGCAGGATGAAGCCAGTTGCGTCGTTTTTGGCATGCCCAAGGAAGCCATTGCTGCTGGTGGCGTGGATGAAGTGGTACCACTGCAGGAAATGGCCCCAAAAGTCATGAAATATCTGGCCAGTTTGGGTTCAAGAGCATTCCGGGTATAACGCACCGATTTATTTTTTTACGCTGCTACAACAAAAAAAGTAAGGCAGCCTGACTTATGACTTTCAGTATTTAATCAGAGGGGTTAACAACCATGAGTACGATCCAGATCAATGTCTCTTTGGAAAACGGCAATGCCAGAATATCCATGGCCGGCCGCTTCGATTTCAACTCGCATCGCCAGTTCCGCGAAGCTTACCAGCAAGTCCTGGACGATCCGGCAGTCAAGGAGCTTGAAATCGACTTAGGCTCTGTCGATTATCTGGACAGTTCTGCGCTGGGCATGTTGCTGCTACTGCGGGAAAAAACCGGCGCTGCCAACAAGCTCCTGGCGCTGACAAATTGCCGTGGTGTAGTTCAGCAGGTCCTCGACGTGGCCAATTTCAACAAACTGTTCACGATTCGATAGACGGCACTTCCACATCTGAGCCTTTCGCTTCCAGCCCTGTCATGCCCAAGCAACTAAAAATTCTGGTAGTAGACGACACCGAACCGAATTTGCTGCTGGTGAGCAAGTTCATCAATAAACTCGGCCATCAAACCGTACAGGCTCGTAATGGCCTGGAGGCGGTGGAAAAATTTTGCGAGGAGTCGCCAGATCTGGTCCTGATGGACGTCATGATGCCGGAAATGGACGGCTACGAAGCGACCGCCAGAATACGCGAACTGTACCCCAACAAGTGGGTACCGATCATGTTCCTGACCGCCAAATCCCATGACGCGGATCACGTCAAAGGCATCCAGGTCGGCGGCGACGACTACATCACCAAGCCGGTCAATCTGGTCATACTTGAAGCCCGCATCAAAGCGGTAACGCGTATCGCCGAACTGCAGCGCCAGATCGTGGAAAATGCCGAGCAGCTCGAAATCTACCGCGACGAAAACGAGCGCGAACTGGAGTTGGCAAAGCACCTGATCCAGAAAATAACCCATTACGATTACCTGGAACACCATTCCATCCAGCTCTGGAACAAACCGGCACAGCATTTCAGCGGCGACATCTTCCTCGCCGCCCTCACCCCGGCCGACGAAATTCATTTGCTCCTGGCGGATGGCACCGGGCATGGACTTTCCGCCGCGCTCAATGTGATTCCGGTAGTGGAGGTTTTTTATGGCATGACCTCGAAGGGATTCGCCATTTCTTCCATTGCCCAGGAGCTCAATCGCAAGATCAAGCAGTTGATGCCGATCGAGCGTTTCGTAGCCGCGACCCTGGTTTCGATCAACCTCAGCGACAGAATCATGCATGTCTGGAACGGCGGTAACCCGCCGGCTCTCTTCGTTGACGATAAGGGCGTGGTGCAACGCAGTTGGAAATCGACCCACCCGGCGCTGGGCATTTTCCCTGACGCGGAATTCGATGCCGGCACTGAGCTGTTTCATTGGAGTGAGCCCGGTCAGCTGTACATGTTTTCAGATGGACCGATTGAAGCGCAAAACGTCAGCGGCGAGGAATTCGGCCTGGAACGCCTGACGCAGGTTCTGACCTCGAACCCCGTAGAGCAGCGTTACGAGCAGCTGATAACGGCGATCGATAGTCATATGGAAGGGCTGCCTGCGCACGACGACATTTCCATCGGCTTGATCCGGTGCCCGGTTAACGCTACGGAAGACTCTCCGCGCCAGGAAACCGAGGGCACCCAGCAGGAAACCCTCTCGCCGTCGGACAACCCCTTCCGCTGGAAACTTTCGCTGCGCCTCACGCCTTCCGAACTCAAAACCATTGATGTCGTCCCCATGCTGCTGGCCTGGATGGATCAGATGCACTTCAACACCAATCACCGCGGCCAGGTGTTCCTTATATTTACTGAACTGTTCAACAACGCGCTTGACCACGGGATACTGGAACTCGATTCGTCGCTGAAAAACGCCCCGGATGGCTTAGAGCTTTATTTCGAGCAACGCCGTCAGAAATTGGCCGACCTAGAGCATGGGATATTGGAAATTGAAATCGAACGTTTACGTCAGCATCACCACGAAAACCTGAGAATGCGCATTAAGGATAACGGCAATGGCTTTGATTATAAGTCGTTAATTAACGCAAATATCAGCGACAACACCCGTCCGTCCGGGCGCGGACTGGCACTCGTCAAAAGCTTGTGCTCTAGATTGGAATTTTCAGGCAATGGCAATGAAGTCACAGTTTATTACACGCTTGCCTGAGCCCATGGAGTTGCGCTTTTCGCGCGCGGAGTTTTGGAGAGAAGGACAGTGCTGAGGCCTTGGGGTATCAAGGGACGAGTACTCTTCCTGGCTCTGGTGCCGGCACTTGTCATCGCCGCCGGACTGACTGTTTACGAAATCAGCACTCGCCTCAACGACATCGAGTTAGCCCTCAATGGGCGCGGTTTCGCTATTGTGCGCCAACTGGCTCCGGCCGCCGAGTACGGCGTATTTTCGGGAAATTATGACGTGCTTGCACGGCTTGCACAGAGCACCCTGCAGGAAGCCGATGTCACCGCGGTCACCATTATCAATAGCGACGGGCGCATCCTGGCCGTAGGCGGACATGCACTCGCCGTTCCTTCAAAGAGCGAAATCGCGTCACCCAAATCTGGCGTCATCGAGAGCAGCGATGTGCTGTTGTTTTCAGCACCCATTTTCCAGAGCCAGACCGAAGTTGAAAACTACCTCGATCCTGTCGTCCAAATGCCGCGACGGGCTAAAGACGATACCAAGGTGCTCGGACGCACCATGGTCGAAATATCCCGCTTGCCCAGCATGCTCAAGAAAAACCAGATCATTTTCAATAGCCTGCTGATTACGTTGGCCGGGCTGGCAATGGCTTCATTGCTGGCATTGCGCATGGCGCGCCAGGTCACCAATCCGATCATGACTCTGGCTGGCGCGGTCGCCAGAATCGGCAAGGGCGATCTAGCGACCCGCATCGAAACGAATGCGACGGGCGAACTTGCGACGCTGGAGCGCGGCGTCAACAACATGGCGGTGGCGCTGAAAGCGGTACAGGACGCGCAGGAGGAGCGGCGCGCCATCCTCGCAACCGTGCTCGACAGCCTGGACGCCCTGGTCTACGTCGCCGACATGAACACTTACGAACTGCTGTTCCTCAACAAGTTTGCCCGCGAGACATACGGCAATGCGACCGGCAAGCTGTGCTGGCAGTCGATGCAAAGTGACCAGTCCGGACCTTGCGCCTTCTGTACCAACGCGAAATTGCTCAAAGCGGATGGCACGCCGGGAGAGGCGGTTGTCTGGGAATTTCAGAACCCACTTACTCTGCACTGGTACCTGATCCAGGATAGCGCCATCAAATGGGTGGATGGGCGCATCGTACGACTGGAAATCGCCACTGACATCACCCAAAACAAGCAGCGTGAAGACCATATCCGTGACCTGGAACGGCAAATCATGGATAGCGGCGAACGTGAACGCGAGCGAATCGGACATGAACTACACGATGGCCTGGGGCAGCAGTTGACCGGCATCGCATTCCTGAGCAAGGCGCTATCGCAGAAACTTGCTGCCCAATCAGCAGCAGAAGCCGGGGAAGCAACCCAGATCGTGACCTTGATCAACCAGGCAATATCGGAAACCCGTCAACTTGCCCGCGGCCTGCAGCCGGTTGAAGTCGATGAAAACGGCCTGATGTCCGCCCTGGAAGCACTTGCTGCCAATATTGGGCGGCTTTTCCATATACAGTGTGAGTTTCACTGCGACACGCCGGTACTGCTGAAAGACAATATGGCGGCCAATCAAATTTACCGTATCGCCCACGAGGCCATAAACAACGCAATCAACCACCGCAAGGCCTCACACATTTCAATTGAACTCGCAGCACCGCGGGGTAAAATGCAGCTTTCCGTCCATGATGACGGTATGGGTTTCCACCCCTATCTGAAGGGCAAACATTCCGGCATGGGATTGCAGATCATGCGTTACCGGGCAAAGATAATTGGCGCCCATCTGGATATTGAAAGCGATCCGGGACATGGATCACTTATCCGGGCCTATTTTTTCTAAGGAAACAAGAACACATGGCGGCTGAACAGAACAGCAAAATCAGGGTGCTCATCGTTGACGACCACCCCATCGTGCGGCAGGGTATTGCACAGCTCATCAATCAGGAGGCTGACCTCACCACTTGCTGCGAAGCCGGCAGCGCCCAGGAGGCGCTCGACCTCATGGTGAATGACACGCCCGACATCCTGCTGGTGGACATTTCACTCGATGGGGTTTCAGGCATCGAACTGGTAAAAATGCTCAAGAGCCGCCACCCCAAGACACCGGCGCTGGTCATTTCCATGCACGACGAATCCCTCTATGCAGAACGCGCCCTGAGGGCCGGTGCGCGCGGTTACATCATGAAGCAGGAAGCCACCGAAAAAGTACTCACCGCCATACGCCAGGTTCTTCAAGGCAATATCTACCTGAGCGAACGCATGCAGGGAAAAATACTGCAGCGCGTGCTCAACGGTGACGACAGCGGCCTCTCGCCAATCGATCTGTTGAGCGACCGCGAACTGGAGGTTTTCCGCCTGATCGGCCACGGCTTCGCCACCAGCGACATTGCCCGCGAACTGAACCGCAGCGTCAAGACGGTGGAGACCCACCGCGCACACCTCAAGGACAAGCTGAGCCTCAAAAATGCAGCCGAGCTGACCCGCTACGCGGTGCAGTGGATTGAGCAGGAAAAGGAACGGCAAAACTAAATCACTGCGCTTGTTTCCTACCGTTCGTCAGGGAATCCCCTATAACAGAACCCTACCCCGCCTGATAACAATTTCACGCGCCTTCCCATAGCATGTCGTCATGAACTCATGGGTGCGTGAAAATGTTTAAGAAACTGATCGATTATTTCGGAGGAGGAACGCCCCTCCTCCCTCCGTTCCAGCAACAGTTATACGCTGCCGGCGCTACCTACCTCAGCCCCGACGAAGACATTCGTACCTATAGCACGACTTTCGAAATTCGGCGCTCGGCTACCCATAGAACCAGCTATTCTGATTTTTCCAATACAGAGCAGCAGCGCAAGCAGGATGATCTTCAATCCGGGTTCGTTCGCCGCGAAGCCATATACTCCCAACAGACCCGGAGAACGATCGGCCACGAGATCATGCTCAACAATTCGAGCGCGCTGCTAGGCAACAACGTCAGCCCCATGCTGCACCGCATGCACGACGAACTGCTGTTGAAAAGCATCCTCAGCCTGGACAAACTGCCGTTATCAGACAATGATCTTGTTTTCATCACGCTGTCCCCCGACACGCTTGAGCATGAGCTGGTCATGCGACTACCCAGCCACAACATCGTATTCGCCTTTCACCCGGAGCCGGATTCAGCTAACAAGCTCATCGCACGCTGCCGCCAATTGAGAGCCCGCGGTTTCCGCTTCGCCATCGACGATTTCAATTATTCCGCTGATTATCACCCCTTGCTGGGACTGGTTGATTATCTTCGTTTCGACTTCGACCGCATGAAACCATCAGAACTCGGTTCTCAACTGGAACAGATTCCGCGCCTGTCCGAAAAAGCGCTGATTGCGAAAAACGCGGATACCGCTGAAATACTGGAAATCGCCTCACGCCTATTTTTCCAACATTATCAGGGTGGCGGCCTCGACGTTCAGACCAGTACGAGCGCCACGCCGAAGCTGCTGGCGTGAACACGGGACGGCGCAACGTCTAAGCACTCGTTTGGTCACACAACATAGAGAACTAATAATTAATGACCCAACAAGGCTCCCAGTTCAAGTTCAGCCCCACCTCTCTCGCTTCAAGCCATGAAATGATCCCCGAGTTCAAAGCCCAGGAAGATATTTTTCTGGCACACCAGCCAATTCTGGATACAAACCAGAATATCGTTGCCTACGAGCTGCTTTTCCGCTCGGGCGACCACGGCTCCTGCTCGGTCAGCGACGACATGGCCGCCAGCGCCACGGTGATCATTAACACTTTCAGCCACTTCGGCGCAGAAAAAGTGCTTGGTCAGCGCCGTGGATTTATCAACGTCAATACCAGCCTGCTCATGAGCGACATGATCGAGTTGCTGCCGCGCGACCAGGTCGTGCTGGAACTACTGGAAACGGTCGTTCCCAGCGCTGAAGTGATCCAGCGCTGCCAGCAGCTCAAGGCCATGGGATTCAAACTAGCGCTCGACGATTTCGTCTACGACCCCGGCTTCGACCCGCTTTGCGCCATGGTAGATTTCATCAAGCTCGACCTTATGGCGGCTGATCCGACTCAACTCAGCGGCATCGCTCACAAATTGAAGCGCTGGCCGGCGCATCTGCTGGCGGAAAAAGTGGAAAGTATGGAACAGTTCCGACTGTGTCGCGATCTTGGTTTTTCCCATTTTCAGGGCTATTACTTCGCGCGCCCCACCACGCTTTGCAGCAAGAAAGTCGACCCGTCCAAGCTCGTGCTACTGCGCTTGCTGAACCAGATCCTCGGCGACTGCGAGAACGCGGAAATAGAGCAGACTTTCAAACAACAGCCCAGTTTGAGTTTTAACCTGCTTCGCCTGGTCAATTCGGTGGCAATGGGACTAAGAAATCCGGTCAGTTCTTTAAAACAGGCATTGGTGATACTGGGCCGGAGCCAGCTGCAACGCTGGATACAACTCTTGATCTACACGGTCGGCAATGACGCGAGCCAGTCCAACCCCCTGCTGCAACTCGCCGCCAGCCGGGGACGGCTGATAGAACAACTCGCCAGATCACAGCAGCCGGGCCGCAATGATTATCACGACCGCGCATTCATGGTGGGACTACTTTCGCTGCTCGATATCCTGCTCGGCGTGTCGATGCCGGAAATTCTCGAACAGCTCAGCATCAACGACGAGGTCAAGGAAGCATTGCTGGACAATGGCGGGAGCCTGGGCCAACTGCTCGTCTTGGCGGAACGACTGGAGCGAGGCAATTTCGACGCGGCGGGAAGCATCTTGGCCATTGAAGAAATTCCTCTGGCCATACTCACAACGGCACAACTGGACACATTCCGCTGGGTCGACGGCCTCAGCCAGGCAAATTGATCAGCCGCTGCTCTCGGGCAAGTGCTTGACCGGATCAACCGGTTTGCCCAACCGCCGAATCTCGAAGTGCAGCTTCACACGGTCGGTATCGCTGTCTCCCATTTCGGCGATGCGTTGCCCTTTCACCACGTTCTGTCCTTCTTTCACCAGAATCTGGCTATTGTGGGCGTAGGCGCTGAGATAGGTTTTATTGTGTTTGATGATCACCAGCTTGCCATAGCCGCGCAGACCGCTGCCGCTGTATACCACTTTGCCGGCTGCAGACGCGAACACCGGCTGCCCCATTTTGCCGGCGATATCCATGCCCTTGAGATTGCTCGCCTCGTTGAACGTTGCAATCACCTTGCCCTTTGCCGGCCACGCCCATTCCATGTCCTCATCATCGGCACCGGCAGATGGCGCGGGTTTTTTATCCTCGACTACACCGGGTTTTTCCTCTGCGGGGTGCGCTTTAGGCACTGCCGTATCGGGTTTGAGCGCAACTGCAGGAGGCAGTGATTCAGCTTCCGCAGAATAGGCCACCTTGCCGGCCTTGGGTTGCGTTTTCAACAGGCCGCCGGACTGACTTTGCGCAGACTGATTAAGCGCACTGCCCTCGCCTGCTGACGTGCTTTCGGCGACCGGAGCTACGGGTTTCAGCGGTGTAACCGACACCGTATCCGATTGCGCAGGAGCAAGGCGCAATTGCTGACCGATACGAATGACATAGGGCGCGCCAATACCATTCCACTCCGCCAGTTCCTTGTAATCGAAGCCGTATTCCAAAGCGAGGGCATACAAGGTATCGCCTTTTTGCACGGTATGCGTATTCGGACGCCAGTCCGATGCCGCCATTTTGCCGCCGGTTTTCTTGCCTGCTGGCATGCGATCCGTTACCGGCGCAAAACGCGAGGTGGAACTGCAGCCGCTCGTTACCATGAGCAGCACAAGCAAAAACGCTGCAACTCTGAGCATCATCAAACCACGCCCGCCAGCAGCGGAACGAATTTCACCACCTCCAGAACGGTTTCCAGGTACTCCTGCGGGGTGCGTTCGATCAGGTGCAAGCGCTGCTGTTCGCCCGTGCCGATCGGCATCACCAGGCGCCCACCGACCGCGAGTTGCTGCAGCAATGCCTGAGGAATGTGGGTGGAAGCGGCTGTCATGATGATGCCATCAAACGGTGCCGCTTCGGCAATACCGATCCCGCCATCTGCATGGCGGGCACGTACGTTGTTGCAATGCGTTTCGCGCAAATGCTTGCGCGCCTTGGCAAGCAGGGGGGAAATCCGTTCCACGGTATAGACTTCTCTGGACAGCTTCGACAACACTGCGGACTGATAGCCACAGCCCGTGCCGATTTCAAGTACCTTGCCCATGTCCTGACCGTTTCGCAGGATTTCCGTCATGCGCGCCACGGTGCCGGGGTTGGAAATCGTCTGGCCGAAGCCGATGGGCAGCGCGGTGTCTTCATAAGCGCGGCTGGAAAGGGCCTCGTCCACGAAAATATGGCGTGGGATAGAGCCCATCGCCGCCAGTACCACTTCGTCCTTGATTCCCTGACTGCGCAGGCGATCCACCATGCGCTGTCGGGTACGCTGCGAGGTCATGCCGATACCGCTGAGACGTACGTTCATGAGGTTAACCAGTTCTTAATAGAATCCATCTGGGCGAAATGGGTCAGGTCGATCTGCAGTGGCGTTACCGACACCACGTTGCGCGTTACCGCCTCGAAATCGGTCCCGGGGCCGGCGTCCTGAGCTCCACCCGCGGCACCGACCCAGTACACAGTCTGGCCGCGCGGGTTTTGCTCTTTCACCACCGGCTCGGCCTTGTGGCGCTTGCCGAGACGGGTGATCGCACTACCCTGCAGCGACTCATAGGGCACGTCCGGCACATTGACGTTAAGCAGGGTCGGCTGCGCAAATGGCTCGCGCTGGTAGCGCTCCACCATTTCTTTCACCACCCTGGCAGCGGTGGCGAAATGACCATAATGGCCACCTGCAAGCGATACCGCGATAGCTGGAACGCCCAGCAGAAAACCTTCGGTCGCCGCCGCCACGGTGCCGGAATAAATCGTGTCGTCTCCCATGTTGGCGCCGTGATTGATGCCTGAAATCACCATGTCCGGCAGGTGATCGAGCATCCCCGTCACCGCCAGATGCACGCAATCGGTCGGCGTGCCGTTGACATAATAAAAACCAGTGCTGGCCTGGCGCAATATGAGGGGGCGATCAAGGGTAAGGGAGTTACTCGCGCCGCTGCGGTCGCGCTCAGGCGCGACTACCGTGATCTGCGCCAATCCGGAAAGGGCCTCGGCCAGTGCCGATAGTCCAGGGGCAAAATAGCCATCATCGTTGCTAAGCAAAATCCGCATTTATCTATACCGAAACAAGGTGCACAGGAAGCCGGGAAAGCGATATTTTACGTCATCGGAGCGTGTTGCGGTTCTCAACCTGAGCAATAAAAGGTAGAGTAGTCTTATATTAGACTTGTTTATGGGGCTGACATCATGAGCGACGGCAAGAAATACATTTACGCATTCGAAGAAGGCGATGGCCAGAACAAAATGCTGCTGGGCGGGAAAGGCGCCAACCTCTGCGAGATGACCCAGATCGGCTTGAACGTCCCGCCAGGATTTACCATCACCACCGAAGCCTGTCTCGCCTACCTGGAGAAAAACCAGCTCCCGGATGGGCTGATGGACGATATAAAGGTCCACATGTTGGCGCTGGAGCAGAAAACCGGCAAAGGTTTCGGCAGCGACAAAAATCCCCTGCTGGTTTCGGTGCGCTCGGGTTCGGCAATGTCCATGCCCGGCATGATGGACACCATCCTCAACCTCGGTCTCAACCCGGCATCCCTGCAAGGCCTGATCAAGCAGACCGCCAACGAGCGTTTTGCCTGGGACGCGTATCGCCGCTTCATCCAGCTGTTCGGCGAAATCGCGCTGAACATCAGCGGCGAACACTTCAAGGAGCGCATGGCGGCGATCAAGCGCAAATGCGGCGTGCAACAGGACGTGGACCTGAGCGCCGAAAATCTTCAGGAACTGGCCAACGATTTCCTTGCCATCGTCGAACGCCATAGCGGCAAGCCTTTCCCGCAGGACCCGTACGAACAGCTCGAAATCGCCGTGGGCGCGGTATTCCGTTCCTGGATGGGCAAGCGCGCGGTGGATTATCGCAAGCAGTTCAAAATCACCAAGGAACTTGCCAACGGCACGGCCGTCAACATCTGCACCATGGTGTTCGGCAACATGGGCAACGACTCCGCCACCGGCGTGGGTTTCACGCGCAACCCCGGCACTGGCGAGAACGTGATCTACGGCGAATACCTCACCAATGCACAGGGCGAGGACGTGGTAGCAGGCATTCGCACGCCCAAGGCCATTGCCGAAATGGAACAGGAAATGCCGGATATCTACCGCCAGCTGATCGTGCTGCACGATCGCCTGGAATCGCATTACCACGAGGTGCAGGACTTC
>JBDKRR010000444.1:0-3129 GCA_039683315.1 Sulfuricella sp. | reverse complement strand
CGGGCTGGCGGCTCAGGATTTCCTCGCGGAGTTGGAGCGCGGTGTTGCTGATGACGTTCCAGAAGTCCCAGGTATCGGAGACGATAGAAACGATCCCCTCTGGATAGGTTTCGGAGACGAGCCGACGAAATGTTTCGATTTCCGAATCCTTCCCCCCCATGCACATCACGCTGTGTTCGGTTGCCGGAACGCTGCATCCAACCAGTTCGCGGATGGAATCGGCGCTGTAAAGCTCTTCAGCCAAATCAACGGCGGCAAACGTGTCGGTTCCAACGAAAGATAGAAGATGCCCCATGCCTGCCGCTGCCGCGCGGTCTGCACCATCAATCCCACGCATAGAAAAGTCGTGCCCTTGGAATTTTACCGCATCACGCGGAACGCCTGTCATGTCGGCATAGTGGTTCATCAGGCGTCGATACTCGTAGGAGATGGTTGCAACTGTGGACATTTTCCACAGTTCAGCACTCATTGCTGTTTCGAGATAGTTGGTCAGCCAATAAAACTCACGAACCGTATTTACGACGGTGAGTGGCGCAACGCGCATCGGTACGCGCGACCCTTCTGGAAGAGCCCTGATTTCAATCGGGAGGCGACCGAAGTCGTGCAAGGCTTCAAGATGGGAAGATCCGACAACCCCTGGCCCAAAAAACGAATCCATTCGGCGAGCGTAAGATTTAACGGCATCGCTTCGACTACGCGAAAAAAACGTACTATTCCAGTGGTCAATCAAAAAAGCCTTGATGAATGCTTGCAGCCCAAACCACACAAGCTTTCCATCGTAGGCTGAAATTCCGTCAAAGGGTGTAATCTTTACCGGAGCAAGCCTGTCGGATCGCGGCGTGAAGTTGGAATAAACTTCCGTTGTTCCGGCCGGGTATTGGTAGATATGGCCGCACTTGTAAGCGTCGGTGAGGTTCGGGGCGGGAATGTAGCGAGCGTACATGGTCAATCCTCGAAAATTGTGGTTAGTTTTTCGTTAGACTTTCCGGGCCAGTTGTATCCCGCAAAGACGTGGTTGTAGTGTTCAGCAACGTGGCAAACTCCTTTGCTGAATATTCCGTGAGAAATGTAAAGGTCGAGAGTAGTGATGTAGATTTCTTGATCTGTTACGGCGCGCGAGAGAGCAATGAAAGTCGCCCCCCCGTCGCATATATCGTCAATAACTAGGCCAGGATTCTGTTTTTTGAAAACCGGATCTGAAAAAGAGATTCGCTCAATCGCTCCTGTCTTTGTGTTTCTGACCTTGTCAGCACATAGAACGGCGTCTACGCCAAATCTTTTTGCAAGCTTCATGACGCGCTTTTGCGCTCCAGCGTCCGGTGAGATAAACGTAACTCCACTTTTGTATTCCGGTCTATCCAAGATCTTACCAACAGCAACCGATGCGTCTTGCACGACAACGCGATCAATAAGCGCGGGAACAACATCGCTGTGAGGGTCAAAGATGGTTACGGACTCATAGCCTTGGGCATTAATCATTTGGCAGAAAACTTTTGCCGCAAGCGCCTCCCCGCGATTGCAGACGCGATCTTGTCGCGCATAAGCAACATAAGGCATCCGAAGGTGAATGGGGGTGCTTCCGTAGTTGCGCCGAACGGCATCCGTTAGCATAAAAAGCATCATCTGGTCAGATGGGTTTCGGATGTGTGCCGTCACCCTTACCGAAGTCAATGGGTGTTTGTGTTGCGAGTCATCAATACAAACATGCACCTCTCCGCCTGGGAATATAGACGTTGAAAGCCCGACGGGAAGCGCAGACAGCTTTGAGATAGCCTCAACCCTGAACATTTTTGCACCTTTGTTTTGATGAAATTGAAACTCTTGAATTTTGCATGGTCAATTCCTCTTTGATTAAAAGGCGACCACAGGGCGGGCAGGCTCGGCGCGTTGGCGGTCCGGTGAGATTCGGCAGAACTTTCGTTCTCACGCCGAGCCACTTCCCATTGAAACTAGACAATCACTAAGAGCCGCCAAGCCCTGCCACCGTGCGGTGACAGGTGCAATTTATCCCGTTGCAGGATAACGGACAAGCGGAGTTCCCTTAAATATTTTTCCGCTTCTGCTTATACGGCAACTTTTGCTTTGATATGCGGATGCGGGTCGTAACCCTCAAGCGTGAAATCCTCGAACTTGAAAGCGAAAATATCCTTCACGTCGGGATTGATCCGCATTTTCGGCAACCCTCGCGGCTCGCGGGAAATTTGTAGCTTCGCCTGCTCAATATGGTTTGCGTACAAGTGGCAATCCCCGCCCGTCCAAACGAAGTCGCCCAACTCATACCCGCACACCTGGGCAACCATCATCGTAAGCAGTGCGTAGCTGGCGATATTGAATGGCGCGCCGAGGAACACGTCCGCGCTGCGCTGGTAGAGTTGGCAGGACAGGCGACCGTCCGCAACGTAAAATTGGAATAGGCAATGGCACGGGGGCAGGGCCATGCTATCTACGTCGGCAGGGTTCCATGCGGTGACGATGTGCCGGCGTGAATCTGGGTTGTTCTTTAGCCCATCAATCAGCTTTGCAATCTGGTCGATGCTTTGCCCGTTAGGCGTTGCCCAGCTTCGCCACTGCCGGCCATATACCGGCCCAAGCTCTCCATTCGCGTCGGCCCACTCGTCCCAAATCGACACGCCGTTATCCTTGAGATACTGGATGTTCGTGTCGCCGCGCAGGAACCACAGCAGCTCGTGAATGATCGACTTGAGGTGCAGCTTTTTCGTCGTCAGAAGCGGGAAGCCTTCGGACAGGTCAAAGCGCATCTGGTGGCCGAATACAGACAGCGTGCCGGTGCCGGTGCGGTCGCTCTTGCGGGTGCCGTGCTGGAGGGTGTCGCGGAGTAGGTTTAGGTATTGGCGCACTGGAGATATACCGGCTTTAATTCGTCGATGTAGATGCCTGTTGCTGTGTAGTTCAGGGCATCAAAATGAACGTCACACGACCCGTCCGTATAGCTCTTGACGACACGGCCGACCTTTTTTTCGTCTGGCAGTTCGTTCCAGCCTTGCGCCGCAAGCTGAGACTCCCAAATGCAGCCGCTGTCGGTCAGAACTTTATTGACCGGAAGGATGGAGGTAGTCATTCTGTTTTCCTGCTGTTGGTCGGGGCGGAGAGGATCGAACTCCCGACATC
>JBDKRR010000443.1:0-1692 GCA_039683315.1 Sulfuricella sp. | reverse complement strand
TACGGCTTCACCGGGCTCGCCTTATGGGGCGTGGACATAGGTTTTGGGCGCGTGGTCGCGCTTGTCATGATCCATGTCGTAGGGATATTTGCCCCATGCATAGCTAGAGACTTCCGATGAGCCGCATACTTGACGCCGATAGCTGCCGTGCTTGTCGATGGCCTCCAGCAGCTCAAGTTGCCGCACCGTTGCAAATTCGTACAGCTTCGGGTCGATTTTGGGCATGCAGACCTTTTACTTCGGTGGCGTCACCGGCCAGGCGTCGCGGTGCTTTCGTACATCATTCGCGTGGCCCGTAGCCGTGCCTGCCAGCTCTTGATAGTCTCGGCTGCAGTCAGCGAATAGTCCACTGACGGTAGTGGCGTACTCAGCGACGGCGGCGGGGGGAGCTGCAGCGATGCGGCGGGCGGTGTCGCTGAGTTGCTCGCGCAGCCCGTCAGACTCACGAGCAGCAGCGGCCAGATGGCGGCGAGAGATAGTTTCGCGTTCGGTAGCAGCATTGAGGGCTCCTTGGTATTTCGTTGTGATGGCGTGCTGCTCGGCACGCAGCGTAGACGTGGCTTTGATGACGGCGTTTGCATGTTCCAGCCGCAGTTCGGCCAGCTCGGCGGTGTAGCGGTTGTCCTGGAAGAACCAAGCGGCCAGCGCCGCGATGACGGCTGCGGCGAGGTGGGTGTAGATCATTGGGCCTCCATGCACTTTTTGTGGCGCTCTTGGGCACGCAGCCACACGCCCCGGCACCCGCTGCCGGGAAGGCTGCAGTCTTTGCCGGTCACCCGGCGCGAGTCGAGGTTCAGGTAGGCGTTGCAGGACGCCACGTAGTCGCCCCGGTTGATGGCCTTGACGACCTCGGACCGGCAGGCCCCACCAGAACCGCGCCAGTAGGCAAAGTCCACCAGGATGTCGTATTCCTGCGGGCTCAGGGGTCCAGTCACGCAGCGCTTGAGTTGCAGCTCGTCTTTACCGATGTGGGCGAGGCTCATACGCAGCGCTTTTTGAGGCGTGGCGGTGTCACCCATCTTCACCGGTGTTCCGTCCGGGTTGAAGGTTGACCCGAAGCCCACGGTCGGGCGGTCGCCGGGGACGGGGATGTATGCCTTGTCCCGGAACCCCTCGTGGGAAACCAGCGCTATCAGCCCGGCGGCGGACAGTGCCAGCGCCGCGATGGCGGTACGGGCGCGGTCACTCATTCGTCGGCCCCGAGTTCGCTAAGGTCGGTGTCCACGCGCTGCCCGCGCCGCAGGCGCTCCATGCGCAAAGCGTGCTCCGCTATGTGGCGGCGGTTTGCTTCACGTTTGTAGTGCCAACTGATGAGCACACCGATTAGAGCGACGACAAGGCCCGCAAGACCGATAAACTGGCTCGACAGGAGCCAGCCGAATACGCCCAGGCCTGCGCCTGCGCCCGCGGTGCGGTCGCCCAGCGTGGCGAGGTGGTTTATGGCTTCGTTGTTCATAGGCGCGGCATGTCCGTGCCCGGCAACGGGGGCACCAATGTCTTGAGTATGCGAAGCCCGGCCTGAACGCGCCTGCGGCACGGTGGCGCGTTATACTTCAATGATTTCGATGGGTAGCGAGGGGGCGGCCCCCTCGATCACGCCATCGCGCACGAACACCCGCTGGCCTACTGTGGCGTCGCCGCGGGCAGTGAGCCTGCCGCCACCAGGCAACTCCACGATGGCAACACCGTTGG
>JBDKRR010000442.1:0-7451 GCA_039683315.1 Sulfuricella sp. | reverse complement strand
GCTCGGCGAGGATCTTCGCGGCGTCGCGGCCTTTCCAGCGCTTTTTGTTGTAGTAAATCCAGGGATAGATGGCTTCGCCCACTTCCGGGTCCACCATATTGATGGTGATGGTGACGTGGTCGACGTTGAAATCGGCAATGGTCTGCACGTAATCCGGCAGCATCAGGCCGTTGGTCGAAAGGCACAGGCGGATGTCGGGCGCGCCTTTCTGGATCAGCTCGAAAGTCTTGAAAGTCTTTTCCGGATTGGCCAGCGCGTCGCCCGGACCGGCGATGCCGACCACGGTCAGTTGCGGCACTTCCGATGCGACCGCCAGCACTTTCTTCGCCGCCAGTTCCGGGGTCAGCTTCTCGCTCACCACGCCGGGACGGCTCTCGTTGGAGCAGTCGTACTTGCGGTTGCAATAGTTGCACTGGATGTTGCAGGCCGGCGCCACGGCGACGTGCA
This sequence comes from Sulfuricella sp., assembly GCA_039683315.1. GTDB lineage: Bacteria > Pseudomonadota > Gammaproteobacteria > Burkholderiales > Sulfuricellaceae > Sulfurimicrobium. The sequence goes on along the minus strand of JBDKRR010000442.1, from coordinate 7,004 downwards.
TGCGCGCGAAGTGGTGGTGCGCCTGTTCGCTGTAGCAGGGATGGTTCTTGACCTTCTCCCAGATCTCCGGCGAGAGATCGCCCTGGCCGGCGCCCGAGCCGCAGCTCGACTTGCCGGAACCGCCCTTGGTTCCGCAGCCGGATGTGGCAGCCGCGGCATGTTCGAATATGGGTATGACTTTCGGTGGCATCGCTTGCTCCCTTCGTTTGGGTTTGCTTTTTCCTGGTTGCGCATCTCTTTGCAACAAGCGTGCCACTCCTGTTTTTCCTTGTAACACAATGAAAATAAATGTATTTATATATATGGCTGGAAATTGGTGGTGATGTCGCAAACATGACATGGGCGGGCGCCCGGAAATGGATTGTCGCGAAAGCAACAATCTTCGGGTGAGGCTATAGGGGGGGCCATATGCGTTTCATGAAGGTTCTTCGCTTCGGCTTTAATATTCTCGCAACATACAGAACGGAGTATATTAATTCCCCACAGATAGCATTCATGTTGCGTGCGTTACGTTGCTGGCGTCGATAACCGCATCATCCCGGAATGACCGCCTGCCTCATCAGAATTTTCGTCCCGCAGCGTCTACGAATAATAATGTTCAATGGAGACGACCATGTTCTCAAATCTGACTATCAAATCCCGGCTCATCTTTGTCATCAGCTTGCTTTCCGTGCTGCTTGTGGTCGTCGGCCTTCTCGGACTGCGCGGCATGAAAGTAACCAGTGAGGGAATGCGCACCATTTATGAAGACAGCCTGATTGCCGCGGTCCGACTGGCGGAGGTCAACTTTCTGCAGGCGGAAAACCAGCGCCAGGTTCATCTCATGCTGATGCACGACCCGCGTCTGCCGGAAAGCAAACTGCACGACCATCCTTTGTCTTTCCACACCGACAAGATGGCGGAAAACACCAAAAAAAATAACCAGAGCTGGGATGAGTTTGCCGCGACCGCCCAGACCCCGGAGGGGAAAAATCTGGCAGAGGAATTCAAGACCAAACGCAAGGCATATCAGGCGGCACGGAACAAGGCGCTGGATCTGATCAAGGCGGGGAATTATCTCGAAGCCAATTCTGTCGTCGTGAAGGAGGCCGGCCCCGCTTATATGGCAAACACCGGAGCGATGAGTAAGCTCCTCACGCTGCAAATCGAGAACAGCAAGCAGGAGCACGACAGTGCGGTGAAGTCCAATGCCACGACGCGCAACATTGCACTCACGGCGATCGTGCTAGGCGTGTTGCTGGCCGCGCTGGTCGGCGTGCTGCTGATCCGCAACATTGGTCGTTCGCTGAACCAGGCAAAGTCCGTGGCGGCCAGGATTGCCCAGGGCGACCTGAACAGCGAAATCCGCGTGGAGTCCCGCGACGAAGTCGGCGATTTGCTGGTATCCATGCAGCAGATGCAGGACAACCTGCGCAAGATCGTCGCCGAAATCGAGAAAATCGTCGATTCCGCTGCCAATCGGGGCGACTTCAGCGTCAAGATGGATATGGAGGGCAAGGCGGGCTACACCAAGACGCTGTCCGAGCTTCTCAACAAGCTCTCCAACGTCACCGAAGGCGGTTTGAAAGACGTGACCAGGGTGGCGCAGGCCTTGGCGGACGGCGATCTTTCTCAAACCATCACCAAGGATTACCCGGGCCTGTTCGATCAGACCAAGCAGGGCGTCAACGGTACCGTCGCTGCCCTTTCCGCGGTTGTCAACGATATTCAGTTCATTGCCTTGTCAGCCGGGCAGGGCGACTTCAGCGCCAAGATGGACATGGCGGGCAGGCAGGGTTACACCAAGACGCTTTCCGAGTTGCTCAACCAGCTTTCCGACGTCACCGAAGCCGGCTTGCTGGACATCATCCGCGTCGCCAATGCACTGGCGCAAGGAGATCTGACCAAAACCATCACCAAGGATTACCCGGGCCTGTTCGACCAGACCAAGCAGGGTATCAACTCCACCGTGGAAAATCTCAAGAAATTGGTAGGTGAAATCAAGGAGGCGGTTGATGCCATCGACACGGCCGCCAAGGAAATCGCCAGTGGCAACGCGGATCTTTCGCAGCGTACCGAGGAACAGGCCTCTTCTTTGGAAGAAACCGCTTCCAGCATGGAAGAACTTACCTCAACGGTGAAGCAGAACGCCGAAAACGCCAAACAGGCCAATCAGCTTGCCATCAGCGCTTCCGATGTGGCCGGCAAAGGCGGCGCGGTGGTGAACCAGGTGGTCGGCACCATGAGCTCGATCAACGACTCCTCGCGCAAGATCGTGGACATCATTTCGGTGATCGACGGCATCGCCTTCCAGACCAACATCCTGGCCTTGAACGCGGCGGTGGAAGCCGCGCGCGCCGGGGAACAGGGGCGCGGCTTCGCGGTGGTGGCCGGCGAGGTGCGGAGCCTGGCGCAACGTTCAGCCGCGGCGGCCAAGGAGATCAAGACCCTCATCGGCGACTCGGTGGACAAGGTGGAGAACGGCACCAGGCTGGTGGGTGAAGCAGGCCAGACCATGGAGGAGATCGTCAGCTCCATCAAGCGCGTGACCGACATCATGGGGGAAATCTCCGCTGCATCCAGCGAACAGAGTTCAGGCATCGAACAGGTGAACCTCGCCATCACCCAGATGGACGAAGTGACCCAGCAAAATGCCGCCCTGGTGGAGGAAGCCGCTGCAGCAGCCGAATCGCTGGAAGAGCAGGCGCAGAACCTGTCTGTTTCCGTGGCTGTGTTCAAGGTCGACAGCGGCGCCAAGGGTGCAGGCAAGCCCGTCGCCCTGCTTGCCGCTCCGGGCAAAGCGGGTGCATCGCATTTCGACGATGCCATCGCCGCGCACGTCAAGTGGAAAATCCGCCTGTCTCAATTCATCGACGGGACCAGCACGGAAAATCTCGACAGCGCGACGGTGTGCAAGGACAACCTGTGCGCCCTGGGCAAATGGATCTACGGCGATGGTGAAAAGCACCGTGATGCGCCGCATTACGTTAACCTGGTCGCCAAGCACGCCAATTTCCATCGCTGCGCGGGGGATGTGGTGAGAAAAGTCGAATCTCACGACAAGGCGGGGGCGATGTCGATGTTGAAAGGGGAATTCTCCGCGGCCGCAAAGGAAACGGTAACGGCCATCATGGATTTGAAGAAAGAAATAGAATAACAATGTGCTGCGAGGCGCTCAGTAACGCTGTCGCCTCTTTCCGGTAAGGTTTCAGACGTCCGTTTGGCAACATGAAAAAGGGCGACATTTGCTGTCAGATGTCAGTCCTTTGCCTGCCTTGGGGTAGAGGGGTTCGAACAACGCCATCAACCGAGCCCAGGGTACTGCCGCCCCCTTTTCCAGTAAAAACTTCTTCCGTAGCGTTCCTTTGATTCCTTGGCAAATTCATTCAGGGGGTGTTCAGGTTTCCCTAAAGAAAATGGAACAATGTGCCGATTAAGTTCTTAAGCGATTTAGGTGGATGATGTCATGCGCAATATTCCCGGTTTACCGCCGTACCTGGTCTTGCCTGACAATAGATGGGAAGTGGGGCAGGTTGACCTTATTCCGGCTTTTCCCCCTGACTCGGAGCGTTCCTTATTCCGCCGCCTCCAAGCTGCCGCGGCCTTCGGCTTCAGCGGCACTGCCGAGAAGTCGCACGTCGAGCGGCGAGTCCAAGGCGAACGTCGCAAGTTCTGTCGTCGCATCGAGCAAGCCAGGAATAAGTTGCTGGAGACGCGAGCGGAGAAAGAACGCCGCCACTATAACCGCCGTCATGGCGACGTCAGGACCAATATCGAGGAAGACGTGTGAGTCTCCGTAATGAACCTTCTTAGCTCACCATGATTTCGCCGCGCAGGAACAGTACCGCCTGCCCGGCGAGTTCGACCCGGTCGCCTTTCAGGGCGCAGTGGATTTCACCGCCGCGCCGGGAGACCTGGCGGGCGAGGAACGAGCTCTTGCCCAGCCGTTCCGCCCAGTAGGGCATCAGCACGCAATGCGCGGAGCCGGTGACCGGGTCTTCCGGAACACCGGCCTTGGGGGCGAAGAAACGGGAGACGAAATCGGCATCGCTGCCCGGCGCGCTGGCGATGACTCCCATCAGGTCGAGGCGTTTCAGCATTTCCATGTCAGGCTCCAGCGCGCGGATTTCTGCTTCCGTGTCGAAAATGGCGAGGTATTTGTCGGCGCTCAGTACCGCCTTGGGCTGACGTCCCAGTCCCCGTGCCAGGTCTTCCGGGCAGGGGCAAGGCGTCGGCGGCAGGGCGGGAAAGTCCATGCGCAGCCAATCGCCGTCCCGCCTGACGCGCAATTCCCCGCTGCGGGTATCGAACGTCACTTCGTCCAGTTCGGGTTCCACGAAATTGAAAATGACGTAGGCGGAAGCCAGTGTGGCGTGGCCGCACAGGTCCACCTCGGTTGCCGGGGTGAACCAGCGCAGGCCGTAGCGGCCGCTGCCCCCGACCAGGAAGGCGGTTTCCGACAGGTTGTTCTCCGCCGCCACGGCCTGCATCCAGCCGTCCTCCGGCCAGGCATCCAGCGGGCACACCGCCGCCGGGTTGCCGGAAAAGAGACGGTCCGTGAAGGCGTCGACCTGGTACAGGGGGATGGGCATGTTTAGCTCCTGCAGTAAATCCTGGTTCGGTTTTACGACTGCAATGCGTCCGCGCGCTCTCCAGCGGTTTTGTCGCGCGCCAGATGCGGCAGATATTCCTCAACCAATTGTTCGACGAGCTCGGCCTGCAACCGGTCTCTATCCACCTTCATGGCTTCCCGGTTCGGTTGATCGGCCATCCATCGCTTGAATTGCGCGAACACTAAAGGGGAAACCGTATTCATTCTTGCCATGTGGCCGGAAGGCGAAACGATCATGGCAGAAAACGACGGCGAGTTGAGCAATATGCCTGCCCGTTTTGCCTGAACGACGCGAAAATCGTTTTCATCCCCGGTGAGAAGTAAAGGATGGGGGTCGCCTTCTGACGCCTCGCGACGAATAATATCGACTTCGAAGCCGCTGCTGTTTACCGCAGTGTAGCGTTGCTCATCCCTGATCTCGAAGGTTTTGTCCACTTTTTGCAGCATGCCTATCATGGATGAGCCGAGCTTCTCCATTTTGGTAATGAAACGGATGCGTTTGCGGGTGTCCCAGAGCAAATCGACGTCGCGTGTCGCCAGTGCTTCTGTAGCTTCGAAGCGAATCCCGGCTGCGGCCTCGTATGCATAGAGCGCATGCGTTCCAATCACCATGAAATGTTCAGCGAGGCCAAATTTCGCCAGCGTGTTGAGGATTTCCACCAGGATCTGCGGCGCGCGCCCCACGAACAGGGCTCGATTCAGGCGCTGGTGCTGGATCAATGCTTTTGAAAGCTGGTCGCGTCGAGTCTCCAGTTCACCCTTCGTGGAGGTGAATTTCGTGAAAATGGCTTCAGTTTTGTCGGATCTTGGGCCAAGGCTTTTCTGAGAGTTTCGTGGGGATGTCCGAATAAGGTATTCGGCCTTGCCCTGCTGCTTCCAGTACATGCCGCCGCGTACTTCAGCAGCACGCCTGGTCGCCTCTTCCCAGGCCGTGAACGTGGCCTGGGCGTCGATATATTGTCGTCGGGCATCATTTCCGATGTCGGACAGGTCAGCGGATTTCCGTATCTTTTCCATGTTTTTAATGTTATACGGAAAATCATTGTTTATCAAAGATGTTGTCTATGATAATGCAGTCAGGCTACCGAGCTGTGACAGCGATGCCCGCTGAGCTACAACTCGGAAGTGGCCTGGCGGACGTAGCGACGCGACATCAGAAACGCTTGATGTCGATGTTGTATTTCTTCAGCGCATAGCCCATCTGGCGCGGGGTCAGGTCCAGCAGGCGGGCAGCCTTGGCCTGCACCCAGCCGCTTTTTTCCATGGCCCACATGAGGCGTTCGCGCTCGCTGAGCGGTTCCGCCTCGTCATGCGGCATGGGTGCTTCGGTTGAGGCGGCGCGCGACGGGATTTCCGGCGGGTGTTCCACTTCGGCATGGATGGGAATGGAAGGGTGGGAGAGGCCGTAATTTTTGAGCGCGGAGGAGAAGCACAGGCCCTTCTGGCACAGCAGGTCGCCGCGGCGGATGACGCTGCCCTTGCTCATGGTGGCGAAGCGTTCGACGCAGTTTTCCAGTTCGCGCACGTTGCCCGGCCAGTTGCAGTGCAGGATCGCGTCCAGGGCTTCCTCGCTGATGCTCAGCTTGCGCTTGTTTTCCTGGTTGAAGCGGTCGAGGAAATGTTCCAGCAGCAGGGGGATGTCGTCGCGCCGGTCGCGCAGCGGCGGCAGGAAGATGCTCACCACGTAGATGCGGAAATAAAGGTCGGCGCGGAACTCGCCCTTGGCGACCATTTCTTCCAGGTTGCGGTTGGTGGCGGTGACCAGGCGCACGTTGACCTTGATGGTGCGGTTGCCGCCGACGCGCTCGAATTCGCGCTCCTGCAGCACGCGCAGCAGCTTGGCCTGGAAGCCGGGGGAAATGTCGCCGATCTCGTCCAGGAACAGGGTGCCGCCGTGCGCCTGCTCGAAGCGCCCCTTGCGCTCCTGGGTGGCGCCGGTGAAAGAACCTTTTTCATGGCCGAACAGCTCGGATTCGAGCAGGGTTTCCGGCAGCGCAGCGCAGTTGAGCTTGACGAAGGGGCCGTCGCGGCGCGGGCTGAGTACGTGGATGGCGCGGGCGATGGCTTCCTTGCCTGTACCCGATTCGCCGCGGATCAGGATGGTGGCCTTGCCCGGCGCGGCCTGGTGCACTTCGGCGAAGACCTGCTGCATGCGCTTGCTCACGCCGATGACGTTGTCGAGGCTGAACTTGCCCTGTAGTTCCTTCTGCAGGCGGGAGCGCTCCTGCATGAGTTGCGTGCGTTCCTGTGCCACATTTTGGTGCAGGCGCACCGTCTGGCCGATCAGGTTGGACACCATGGTAAGGAAGCGCACGTCCTGCTGGAAGCCGCGCTCCGGGTTGCGTTCGCGGTCCACGCTCAGGACGCCGATGCAGCGCCGTCCGATCTTGACCGGCACGCCGATGAAGGCGAT
>JBDKRR010000441.1:0-6105 GCA_039683315.1 Sulfuricella sp. | reverse complement strand
GAATCAGTGTGGAATGGCCTTCTTGTATACCATTGCGATTGGGAAGTTCGGCGTCATCGTTTTGGATGACCGGTTTACCTTGACGTTCACAGTCTGCCCATACTCCGGCGTCGGCTATCGGGTAGTGCAATCCCTTTCCTTCCGCCTTGCAGAACGCTGTTTTAGTTCTTGTTGACCAAGTCTGCAGCGTCAGGGAATTCTGATCTTCTTCGACAAAATGGTAGAAGCCGATGAGACTGCCGGTAAGCCGCTCGGCTTCATTGAGTGTTTCCTCGAGCAATTCGTCCAGTGTATGCGTCTGGGAAAATTCCATCAGGCGCAGACGCACCGCATTTACGGCTTCATTTTTCTTGCGTTCGGTGATGTCCCGCGCGGCAGCGAACACGCCCGCAACCTCGCCCGTCGCATCGCGATATACGCTGGCGTTGTAGAGGACCTCCATCACCTTGCCGGATACATGCTGCAGGCTCAGCGGGTAATCCGTGACAAAGCCTTTCGCGAACACCTCTTGGTAGCCCGCACGCGCCTTGTCCGGCTCGGTGAAATAGTCCGAGAAGTCCCTGCCGATCAAGGCTTCTCGCGCCACCCCGGTTGCTTTCACCGTTGCCTCATTCACGTCGGTGATCTTGCCCCCCGCACTGATGGTCACCAGCGGATCAGGGCTTGCCTCGATCAGGCTGCGCGCATATTGCGATGCAGAACGCAACGATTCTTCCATCCGCTCGCGCTGAACTGCTGCCTGATAGACCGTTCTCGCTCCCCACAGAATCAGGCCACCGAGCCAAATGATGGTCACAGCTGTAAACAGCCCCAGCGCGAAGGTCGCACCGAAGTGCCCCGCGTGGAAGCCACGCAGGATCAGCCAGCCGGTCAGCAGTGTGAGGACGATAGCCACGGGCAGGAGCTGTCGCACCATGACACCTGCGGGATTGGTGCTTCTCAGGAAGCGCCGTAATGGATAGTCGGCGCGCGCAGTCATCACACCGAGTGCGAGCAGCACGAAGACGTTCGCCGTGTGCAGCGCCATCGGCGTGTAATCAAGCTTTTCGCGCAGGAACCCCTCGATGTCGTAGGCGTAGCCGATGAGCGCGGAGCCCGCTGCGATGAGGGGCACCAGGACTAGAGCGTGGATCGTCACGATGAGCTGGCGTCTCCTCAGGCTCACCAGCAGTAGTGCGCTGCCCACTGCCGCAAAACTCAAGGCGGTGTTCAGGGCCATCCTGCCGGGAATGTCGCCAGGAAGATGCGTTATTTCTCGCACCAGGAACTGGTCTATTCCGAAGTTCACTCCGCTTAGGTATTCAAAAAGAGTCGCGAGCCCGAGCAGCGAGATGATGGAAGCACAGACTTGCGCGGCGATATCAATTGCCCGACTGTGCGCATCCATTGCATGCGACCACAGCGCAGCACCCGCAAGGATGAATCCGACCGCGGTGTTCACCTTCATCACGGTTAGACCGGAAAAAATGCTCTTAAGCGTTGCGACGTCGAATTCCCAGCCGATAAGCACGACCACGCCCACGACGACAGAAATGCACGAGACCACGTGAGGGATGAAGTCAAATAGCCGATACATGCGACGTGGTGCAGATGCACTCATGCGGCACTCCTCAAGTGAGAAGCCAGTTGTGCGCTTATTCTCTGCACAGGTCGCTTCACCGGATGGTGAGGTCAAACGCACCGCACCTTGGCTTGATGTAGGGCGGTCCATTCCGTTCGCCGGGGCCATTATGGACGTTTACCGCTATAGTTTTACTGGTGCTGTGGAGAGAAGTCAATACTACAGATAATGGTAATGAGGTCCTGCTTTACGCGTATTGCCTGCCGTGCAGATACAAATTGCGAAGCCAAGCCGAACGTCCGTGTTGGAACAAGGCAGCAGCCTACTCTTCAATATTCACTGCCACAAAGCTGCTGCTCGCGAACGGCAGAACAAGGCCCAGAGCACGCAGTCGCGTTGCAGCAAAGCGGCCGTTCTGATGATTTCCGCACCTATGGTCGGTGAAGATTCCATACCGGCCGTTGATGCATCCAGATGCCACCGGCAGCTAAGGCCGAGAAACCGTCACTTCCTGCGGCAGCCTTGACCGGCAGTTCATGGCACACTGCCACCAGATGGTTTTGACATTACGCTGCCCTATAGCGGTCCGCATGGTCGAGCAGCTTGGAAAGCTTGCGGATTTCCCCGAACGAGTCCGCGCCAGCGACCCAGGGGGTAGTGCAGGCGACGCATCAATTCAATCCTCCAGCGCGCGCACCTTCACCGTCTTGCCCTTCACCTTGCCGGCCGACAGCCTGCGCACCGCTTCGCGGGCGATGTTGCGTGCCACGGCGACGTAGGTGGACTGGTCCGTCACTGTGATCTTGCCGACCTGTTCGCGGGTGAATCCCGCTTCGCCGGTGAGCGCGCCCAGCACGTCGCCGGGGCGGATCTTGTCCTTGCGCCCGCCGAGGATCTGCAGCGTCACCATCGGCGGCACCAGCGGCGCATCGTGGCCGCGTTGCAGTTCGCCGAGGTCGCACCACTCCGGTTCGCTGCCCATCATCTGGGCGATGGCGGCAACGCGGCGCTTGTCGGCCGTGCTGCACAGGCTCAGCGCCCAGCCGTCCTGATCGGCGCGGCCGGTGCGGCCGATGCGGTGGATGTGGATTTCCGGGTCGGGCGTGACGTCGACGTTGATGACCGCTTCGAGTTGCGCGATATCGAGGCCGCGCGCCGCCAGATCGGTCGCCACCAGCACCGAGCAGCTGCGGTTGGCGAACTGGATCAGCACCTGGTCGCGCTCGCGTTGCTCCAGATCGCCATGCAATGTCAGCGCATGAATGCCCTCGGCGTGCAGCACGTCCAGCAAGTCGCGGCATTGCTGCTTGGTGTTGCAGAAAGCCAGCGTGCTGACCGGGCGGTAGTGCTTGAGCAGGAGGGCGACGGCCAGCAGGCGCTCATCGTGTTTCACCTCGTAGAAACGCTGGCGTATCTTGCTGTCCTCATGCTGCTCCAGCAGCTTCACTTGCTGCGGATTGTGCAGGAACTCGCGCGCCAGCCGTGCGATGCCGTCGGGAAAGGTCGCCGAGAACAGCAGGGTCTGGCGTTCGGCCGGGCAGCGCTGCGCCACGTAGGCGATGTCGTCGTAAAAGCCCATGTCCAGCATGCGGTCGGCCTCATCGAGCACCAGGGTGTTGAGCGCCTCCAGGTTCAGGCTGCCGCGCCCGAGATGGTCGATGATGCGCCCCGGCGTGCCGACGACGATGTGCGCGCCGTGCTCCAGGCTGTTTATCTGCGGGCGCATGGGCGTGCCGCCGCACAGCGCGACGATTTTGATGTTGTCGGCGAAGCGCGCCAGGCGGCGTATCTCCTGCGTCACCTGATCGGCCAGTTCGCGCGTCGGGCACAGCACCATGGCCTGCACCGCGAAGCGGCGCGGGTTCAGGCGGGTGAGAAGGGCCAGCGCGAAGGCGGCGGTCTTGCCGCTGCCGGTCTTGGCCTGCGCGATCAGGTCGTGCCCGGCGAGCGCAAGCGGCAGGCTGGCCGCCTGGATGGGCGTCATGGTCAGGTACTCGAGCTGGCGCAGGGTCGCCTGTATGCCGGGCGATAGCGGCAGTTCGTTGAATGAGCGTCCGGCAGAATTTGCCAAAGGCGTGGAGGAGGGTGGGGTAATGTCGGTCATGCGCAATTATCCCCGTCTGCGGCGTGGCGTGCTTGTAAAAATTCGCGCTGCCGCGAAACGCCCCGGCTTCGAATCGCAGGCGGCAAAAATATTTCTGTCGAATGTCATATTTTGGCGTAAATTGGACGCTGATCGGAAAGCTTGTCGCACCAGCAGCGTAAACAGATATTCAGGGAGGAGATTTTATGCCCAAGAAAACTGTGAGTTATCGCGCGGACATCATCCAGGCCATGAGCCTCGGCGCGGGCGGAGCGACGTTGGGCCCGGACGATCCTGAATATTCCTGGCGGTTTCTGGCCGAGGGGGATTCGTGGTTCACCATCGGCGCCATCCCGTCCTCTAACCTGTTGTACGAGCTGCGCCTGAAGAAACGGGCGATCGTCCTGAATCTGGGCTACCCCGGCGATACCATCGCCAACATGTCCCAGCTCTCGGCCAACACCGAATTTGCCCGTCGGCTGGTACACCCCAACTGGGCATCCGATTGGGACGCCATACTGCTCAGCGGCGGCGGCAACGATCTCATCGACCGAGCCGCCGACATCATACTTTCCAATCCCAGCGGCATGAGCGCGGCCGATTACGTCGACAGCGAACAGTTGGCGGCTTTCGGAAAAGATATCCAGGCAGGCTACCGGAGGATCGTCGCGCTCAGGGACTCCGCCGCGAGTCCGAACAAGGGCAAGCCGATCGTCGTCCATACCTATGAATATCCAACCCCGCGCCCCGCGCCGGCCACTTTCCTGATCGTGCCGATCACCAAGCCCTGGATGCACCCGGTATTCGAAGCACATCAAGTACCCAAAATCCTGTGGAAAAAGGTTGCCGAGCTACTGCTGGACGCCCTGGCCGAAGCCCTGCTGGCGCTGGAAAAAGAATTGTCGGCGTTCCACGTGGTGGATACCCGAAATTCGCTGCAGCGTGCCGACATCGACGCCAGGGGCAACAGCGGCGACTGGCTGAACGAGATACACCCCAACGGCGACGGCTATCGCAAGATTGCCGCCCAGTTGGGCGCAAGGATCGACAAAGTGTTGCAGGCCTGAGGACAGTTCGCCACCCGCATCAACCGGAGGGTTCGTCAAATGACAGCACAAACCGAAACCGATTCCATACCGCTGGAGGAAGACAGGGCCGAATTCGAACGGGTCCTGCAGGAGGAACTGAATCTCCTGGGTGAACTGCGAGACGGTGAGCTGGGTGCGCAGCAGGGCGCCCCGGCCGATTCGGTCTACCAGCGCGCGCGTGCAATGAATCTGGCGGGGCTGGCCTTTTCCGGGGGCGGCATACGCAGCGCGACGTTCAATCTCGGCGTCATCCAGGCCCTGTCCCGGTTCGGTCTGCTATCGAAGTTCGACTACCTTTCGACCGTTTCAGGCGGCGGTTACATCGGCGGCTGGCTTTCGGCCTTGTTGCATCGCAAGGCGGCAAAGACCGAGGGTGAGTTCAGGACGGTCGGCCGGAAGAATGTGGAAGCGTTCCAGGCGTGCCTGCAGACCCACCCGGACGATGACTGCATATGCGGACAGACCGACAAGACCGTCGGCTTCTCCCCGGTGGAAGACCTCTCGGTGCGCTATTTGCGCTGCTACAGCAACTACCTGTCGCCCAAGCTGGGCCTGTCGGGCGACATGCTGGCGGCGGCCTCGATCTTCCTGCGCAACTTCACCCTGATCCAGCTCTCCCTCATCAGCCTGGTGGCGACCGTTCTGCTCTTCGCCCATGCAGTGGCCGTGGGCTCCGCCGTGTTCATAAAAGACGCGCCGTGGGTCGCGGCCATGCTCGAAAAGAGCGCCGCGTTCCTCGGTTTGGTCCTGCCACACTGGCTCGGTGATTTGCTTAGCTCGGCCTGGCCATTCGTCGGCGGCGCGCTGGCGCTGATGTTCTCGGTCTGGTCGGCGGGCAGGCTTTTGGCGGAGCGCGGGCTGCATTACGACAAACCCGCGAGCGCCAGCCGGGCGGTAAGCGTTCGCGTCGTTCTGCCCAGTCTGGTGGCTGCATGGTGGCTTTCGGCGGCCGCGGTGGTTCGCACCAGCGAAATGCCGCTCGGCGACGGGGACGGAATCGGCGCGGCCTGGCCGTGGTTGCTGGCCGGCGCGGCGGGGTATCTCCTTGCCTGGGGCCTGGGATATACCGCAGCGCGGCGCGGGAAGCGTGCGCCTGGTCCCGGTGATGCACAAGGCGCGAACTGCGAGGCCTCTTGCACCGTCCTCGCGCTCTCCGCCGCGGTGTCCGGGGCCCTGCTGGGGCTGTTGCTGTTCGCGGCAGCCTGCTACGTCAAGAAATTCGCCGGCGTTGCGCCGATCGACATCTGGCACGCCGTCGCCTTCGGGCCGCCGCTGTTCCTCCTCGGACTATCGTTTGTCGTCACGGTGCATATCGGTGCGGTCGGGCGTTCGTTCAGCGAGGACGAAAGGGAATGGTTCGCGCGGCTGGGCGG
>JBDKRR010000440.1:0-7637 GCA_039683315.1 Sulfuricella sp. | reverse complement strand
TCGTCGCGACCGGCTCCGCGCAGCCGGATGCGCGGCTGGCCGTTTCACTGCCGGTAGTCCTGGCAGAGCAGAACTGGCGCGTGGGGACCATCAATTACCACGAGGACGAAGACGGCGTCGGGCGCCGTTACGATCTCTACATGCCCGCCTACGGCTGGCACATCCCGTCTCTTCCGGCACGGGTGGCGCGCGACCTGGGCTATGCCGTGCCGGACCGGCAGCAGATCGTCCTGGGCTGGCGCGGGGGGGCGCTGTCGCATCCGCACATATCCTATTCCGACCTGTACCAGGATGCCGGCCGCAAAACGCCGCAGCGCGACCAACGCGAATTGCAGGGAAAAATAGTCATCGTCGGCGCCTCCGCCGCCGGCCTGCACGACATACGCAACACCCCGATCAGCGGGCGCCACACGGCGGTGGAAATCCTCGCCACCGCGATCGACAACCTGAAGAACCGCGGCTACCTCCAAGCCGCGCCCGCCTTTGCCGCGCCGCTGCTGGCCTTGGTGCTGGTGGCAGGGCTGCTGCTCGCCTTCCTGCGCTACCATCGCCACACCCTCGCCGTGGGCGCCGTTTTGCTGGGCGTCAGCACCTCATTGCTGGGTGCAGCTTACCTTGCTGTGACCTGGCAGTGGCTGATGCCGGTGCTGACCCCGCTGCTGTTTGCCTGGGCATTCTATTTCGCCGCCGCGCTGCGCGAGTACCTGCGCGAACGTCGGGCACGCGAGCAGACGGTGCAGATGTTCAACCGCTTTCTCGACCCGCGGGTGGTAGACCAACTGGTGGGCCAGGGCAAGACTGCGCAGAGCCTGAGCGGCCAGACCCAGACCCTGTCGGTGCTGTTTTCCGATATCCGCAACTTCACCACCTATTCCGAGCAGCATACCGCGCCCGAAGTGGTGGCGCTGCTGAACCGCTATTTCAGCATGCAGGTGGAAGTCATCTTCCGCCACGGCGGCACCCTGGACAAGTTCATCGGCGACGCCATCATGGCCTTCTGGGGCGCACCGGCGGCCGATCCGCGACACGCCGCCAACGCCGTTGCGGCGGCGCTGGAAATGAGCGATCGCCTACAGGAATTCAAGCGCGAGCTGGGCGAGACAGGCGCTTCTTTCGACGTCGGCATCGGCATCCACAGCGGCCCGGCTGTAGTCGGCTTCATCGGTTCCGAAAGGCGTCAGGACTATACCGCCATCGGCGACACCGTCAATCTGGCCAGCCGCATCGAGGGCCAGACCAAGGGCGTGGCGCGCATCCTGGTATCGGCCGAGACCAAGGCTTTGTGCGAGGATATGTTTGACTTTATCGACCACGGATTCTATAAAGTAAAGGGAAGAAATCAGGAAGTGCATCTGTTCGAGCCAAGGGGGAAAACGGCATGAGATTTTCAGTTGTATGGTTTGCCCTGGGGCTGCTTTTCAGCCTGTCGGCGGCGGCAGAAACTGCGGTCACCACCCGCGAAACCGAACTCAAGCGGGAACCCTTCACGGATGCCGCCACCATCGCCACGCTGCCCAGCAAGACTGCAGTGGAAGTACTCAAACGCCAGGGAGGATGGAGCCAGATCAAATCGCCTGCGGCGGACCAGGGCTGGGTCAGGATGCTGAATCTGCGCTTCGGCGACGGCAGCGCAAAAAGCGGCGGCTCCGGGCTGGGGGCGCTGTTCAATGTGGCACGCACCGGCAGCAGCGGCACGACAGTTACCACTGGCGTAAAAGGGCTGGACATCACCAAGGACACCATCCAGAGCGCCAGCCCCAACCCGGCAGAGCTCAAGCGCATGCACGGCTACAGCGTGAGCAAGGCTGAGGCGCTCAAGTTCGCGAGCAACGCGCATCTCCAGAAACAGACGGTGGAATACCTGGGAGCCTCAGCAAGCAAATCGTCCGCGAGCCCGACTTCCTCACCCTGGGGAGATAACTGATGAAATATGCACTAGCGAAGTTGGCCGTACTTGCCGTGAGCGCCCTGTTTGCCACACAGACGTGGGCAATCGGCGGCTTTAACCTGGACCTGAACAAGATAATCAGCGCGGGGAAAAACCTAGGCGAAGCGTCCAAGGACGTCAGCGAACCCGAGGAAATTTCCATCGGCGAAGGCATGGCTTCCGTCCTGCTCGGCGCAGCGCCCCTGGCCAGGAACGAGGCGCTGCAGCGCTACGTCAACCAGGTGGGCCGCTATCTGACTTTGCAGACCGAGCGCCCCGACTTGCCCTGGCATTTCGGCGTGCTGGATTCCAACAGCGTCAATGCCTTCGCTACGCCCGGCGGCCATATTTTCGTGACCAGCGGGCTGCTGAGAAAAATGCGCAGCGAAGCGGAACTGGCCGGGGTACTGTCGCATGAAATCGCCCATGTGGTGCGCAAGCATCACCTCGCCGCCATGAAGAAAGCCGGGGGCATGGGCTTCCTTGCCGATGTGGCGAGCATCGCGGTGGACCAGAAGGGGGGCGGCGGCTACGCCGGCAAGGAACTGAGCAAAAACCTGATCAGCGGCATGAAGGAAGTGATGGTGCGCGGCCTCGACAAGGGTGACGAATACGAGGCCGACCGCATGGGGATCGTCATTGCCACCCGTTCGGGCTACGACCCATACGGCCTGCCCGCCGTACTGCAAACGCTGGAGGGGCTGTCAGGGAGCAGCGACGTGTCGCTGCTGTTCTCCACCCATCCTTCGCCCGATAGCCGACTGGATACGCTGTCCGGCCTGATGCAGTCCAATTTCGACCATTACCAGGGGCAAAGCGTGAGCGACCGTTTCCGCCACCTCGTTCCGAACGGCGCCAAAAACTGATGAAACTTCGCATTCTGGGTTGCAGCGGCGGCATCGCCGCCGGGTTGCGCACCACCTCGATGCTGCTGGATCACGACATCCTGATCGACGCCGGCACCGGTGTGGGCGATCTGACGCTGGCGGAAATGCGGCACATCGATCATGCCTTCATCACCCACTCGCACCTCGACCACACAGTCAGCATCCCCTTCCTGCTCGATTCGGTGGCTGGCACGCGCGGCCATCCGCTCACGGTTTATGCCCTGGCGGAAACCATCGCCATCCTGCAGGAGCACATGTTCAACTGGAAACTATGGCCGGACTTTACCCAGATACCCAATGTGGAATTCCCCTGGCTGCGCTTCCAGCCCGTCGCGCCGGGCAAAACCGTGGAGCTGAACGGCCGCAAAATCACGCCGCTCCCGGCCCGCCATACCGTCCCGGCGGTAGGCTATCTGCTCGACAGCGGCAAAGCCAGCCTGGCTTACAGCGGCGACACCATCGACTGCCCCGAGTTCTGGCAAGCGCTCAACGCGGTGGAGAATCTGCGCCACCTGATCATCGAGACCTCCTTTGCCAACGAGGAAAACGACATCGCCCATGCATCGAGACACTACTATCCCGCCCTGCTGGCCGAACAGCTGCCCAGGCTACTGAAACAGGCAGAGATTCACATTACCCACCTGGGGCCGGGAGACCAGCCGCGGATCCTGTCCGAAATTCGCGCCGCAGTGCACGGCACGGCACCGAGCGTGCTGGCGCTCGGCCAACTATTTGAGTTTTAAAAATCGGAATAATCGTGAATACCCAGGCATCAGCAAACACCACCGATCTCAGCGGCCAGCTCATCTTCTCGCGCAAGCTGCAGGCCGTCACCAACAAGATCCACGCCACGCAGAACATCGACGAGATCATGCTCCAGCTCTCCAGCGACATCAGCGCACTGTTCGAGGCGGACCGCCTGACCATCTACAGCGTCAGCGAGGACAAGTCCTCGATCATCACCAAGATCAAGACCGGCTTGGGCGCGTTCAAGGATTTCAAGCTGCCGATTTCTCCCCTGAGCGTGGCAGGTTACGTGGCGTTCAACCGCATGATCGTCAACATCAGCGACGTCTATGACGATGCCGAGCTAAAAAGGTACAACCCCGGCATCACCTTCCTCAAGGACATCGACCGCAAAACCGGCTACCGCACCAAGCAGATGCTGGTGGCTCCGATCATCGACGCCGATGGCGGCGAACTGATGGGCGTCATCCAGCTGATCAATTCCCTCTCGGGGTCGCCCTTCCCCGCCGCCGCCGAGGAGGGCCTGCAGGAACTGGCAAAAACCCTGGCGATCGCTTTCATACAGCGCACGCGCATCCGCACCAAATTCGACTTCCTCATCAACCGAAACGTCTTGTCAGTCGCCGAGATCGAGCTGGCGGCCCGCTCGGCACACCGCAAGGGCAAGGATATCGAGGAAATCCTGCTCGACGAGTTTCAGG
The DNA here is from genome assembly GCA_039683315.1 of Sulfuricella sp. Classification (GTDB taxonomy): domain Bacteria; phylum Pseudomonadota; class Gammaproteobacteria; order Burkholderiales; family Sulfuricellaceae; genus Sulfurimicrobium. Next base: position 3,375 of record JBDKRR010000440.1, on the reverse strand, counting down.
TTAGCCTGACCGATCTCGGCCAATCGCTGGCGGATTTCTACCACGTGCCCTACGAGCCGTTCAAAGCCGACCGCATCAAGTCGGACGAGCTGCTGAAAAATCTCAAGCGCGACTATGTCGAAGGCAGCCTGTGGCTACCCATCGACGACACGCCCGAAGGCCTGGTCATCCTGACCCCGGAACCCGACCGCATCATGGGCTCGCGCGTGGTGAGCAACATTTTCCCCAAGCATAAGCTGGCTTACAAGGTCTGCACCCGGCGCGAATTCGCCAAGACCCTGGAGCTGTTCTACGGCGCCGCCGGAAGCATGGGCTCCATCGACGACCTGCTGTCGAACCTGCAGGATGAAGATGTACCGGAAGGCGCCTCCAGCGCCGACGAAATGTCCGCCGCAGCCGACAACGAGCTGGTGAAGCTGGTCAACAAGATCATCGTCGACGCTTACAACCAGGGCGCTTCGGACATCCATATCGAGCCCTACCCGGGCAAGAACAAGACCATCGTGCGTTTTCGCCGCGACGGCACGCTGTTCCCCTACATCGAGATTCCGCCGAGCCACCGCGCCGCGCTGCTGGCGCGGCTGAAGATCATGTGCGACCTGGACATTTCCGAAAAGCGGAAACCCCAGGACGGCAAGATCATGTTCAAGAAATATGGCCCGCTCGACATCGAGCTGCGCGTCGCCACCATCCCTACCGCAGGCGGGCTGGAAGACGTGGTGATGCGGATTCTCGCTGCCGGCAAGCCGATCCCGGTGGAAAGCCTGGGCCTCAGTGCACGCAACCTGGAAACGCTGAAGAAAGTGGTGAGCAAGCCCTACGGCCTGTTCCTGGTGTGCGGCCCGACCGGCTCCGGCAAGACCACCACCCTGCACTCGGTGCTGGGCTACATCAACACCCCCGAGACCAAGATCTGGACGGCGGAAGACCCGGTGGAAATCACCCAGAAAGGCCTGCGCCAAGTGCAGGTCAACCCCAAGGCGGGGATCACCTTCGCCGTGGCGATGCGCGCCTTCCTGCGCGCCGATCCGGACGTAGTGATGGTGGGCGAGATGCGCGACAAGGAAACCGTCGCCACCGGCATCGAGGCCTCGCTCACCGGCCACCTGGTGTTCTCCACCCTGCACACCAACAGCGCGCCGGAAAGCATCGTGCGCCTGCTCGACATGGGCATGGACCCGTTCAACTTCGCCGACGCCCTGCTCGGCATCCTGGCGCAGCGACTGGGCAAGCGGCTGTGCAGCAAGTGCAAGAAGCCGTATGTCGCATCGGAGCAGGAGATCGAATCCCTGCTGTCCGAGTATGCGGAAGAGCTGAAAAACACACCGGAATGGATCGAGGACGCGAGCGCCGCGCGCGACAACTTGCGCCAGGAATGGAAAAAATCCTTCGCCAACGACAAGGGCGAATTCGTCCTCAACCACGCGGTAGGCTGCGAGGAATGCAACAAGAGCGGCTACAAAGGCCGCGTCGGCCTGCACGAATTGCTGGTGGGCAGCGACGAGATCAAGAAAAACATCCAGGAACACGCGCGCGTCGCTGAAATGAGCGTGACGGCGCTGTCCCAGGGCATGCGCACCCTGCGCCAGGACGGCATCGAAAAAGTCCTGCAAGGCATCACCGACATGAAACAGGTGCGTTCCGTCTGCATCAAATAGGGGGTAAACCCATGCAGGAACACGAATCCCACCCGCTGCTGCAGCGTCTCGAAGAGCTCAACGCCATCGGCGTGGCGCTCTCCGGGGAAAAGGATCTGAACCGTCTGCTGGAAGCGATTCTGCTGGCAGCCATCAAGATCACCCAGTGCGACGCCGGCACGCTGTACAGTGTGACCGAGGACAAGACCCTGCGCTTCGAGATCGTGCGCACCAACTCCCTCGGCATCGCGCTGGGCGGTACCACCGGAAGACCGGTAAGCTTCCCGCCGGTCGCGCTCTATGACCAGAGCGGCGAGCCAAACAATCACAACGTGGTGGCTTACGCGGTACTCAACGACAAGACGGTCAACATCGCCGACGCCTACAACGAGCAGGGCTTCGATTTTTCCGGCACGCGCAAATTCGACGCGGCCAACCATTACCGCTCCCGGTCCTTCCTCACCGTGCCGATGAAGAACCACGAGGGCACGATCGTCGCGGTACTGCAGTTGTTGAACTCGCTCGATCCGGACAGCGGCGAAGTCACGACCTTCTCCGCTGCCGACCAGCACCTGGCCGAATCCCTGGCCTCCCAGGCGGCCATCGCCATCACCAATCGCGCCCTGATCAACCAGCTGGAGGAACTGTTCGAGTCCTTCATCACCCTGATCAACATCGCCATCGACGAAAAATCCCCCTACACCGGCGGCCACTGCGAGCGCGTGCCGGTGCTCACCATGCTGCTGGCGGAAGCCGCCAGCGCCGCCACCGAAGGCCCGCTGGCGAACTTCCACATGAGCGACAAGGACCGCCACGAGCTCAAGATCGCCGGTCTGCTGCACGACTGCGGCAAGATCACCACGCCGGTGCACGTCGTCGACAAGGCCACCAAGCTGCATACCCTGTTCGACCGCATCCGCCTGATCGACACGCGCTTCGAAGTGCTCAAGCGCGACGCCGAAATCGCGCTGCTGAAAGAGAAAGTCGCCGCGCTGGAAATGGGCCACGGCGACCTTGCGGCAAGCGAAAAAACCTGCCGCGAACGCATCGCGCAACTCGACGACGACCGCGAATTCCTGCGCAAAGCCAATATCGGCGGCGAATTCATGTCGCCAGCGCTGCAGCAACGCGTGCAGCAGATCGGCCAATACCGCTGGATAAACGAGCTGGGCGTAGAATCCGATTTCCTCAGCCAGGACGAAATCTACAACCTCAGCGTGGAGCGCGGCACGCTCACCGCCGAGGAGCGCGAGACCATCAACCACCACATCGTTTCCACCATCCACATGCTGGAAGCACTGCCTTGGCCGAACCACCTGAAACGCGTCCCGGAATACGCCGGCGGCCACCACGAGCGCATGGACGGACGCGGCTACCCCAAGGGCCTCAAGGGCGCCGACATGACGCTGCAGGCCCGCATCATGGCCGTCGCCGACATCTTCGAAGCGCTGACCGCCAAGGACCGTCCCTACAAGGAAGGCAAGAAACTCAGCGATGCCCTGACGATCCTCGGGCGCATGAAACTGGACCAGCACATCGACCCCGACCTGTTCGATATTTTCATTCGCAACCAGGTATATCTGCAGTACGCGAAAGATTACCTGGAACCGAGCCAGATCGATGCGGTGGATGTCAGCAAGATTCCCGGCTACACGCCGTAACAAATGCTCCCAAAAACAACTTTTAACCACGGAGAACACGGAGAGCACGGAGAAAGATCTTCTTGTTGCTTTTATGG
>JBDKRR010000439.1:0-3254 GCA_039683315.1 Sulfuricella sp. | reverse complement strand
CGGTAGCCTTGGCTGCGGCTTTGGTTTTGGCAACCAGTGCCGCCTCAGCTTCGGCCATCCGGGCTTTCACAACACTGAGGGATTCTTCCGCCTTGGCGCGCACCTCGGCCAGTTTTTCGCCGCCCTGATTGGCCGTCTCTTTCAGCAGCGCTTCCGCATCTGCCACTACCACCTTGAAATCGGCGATCAACTGTTCCGTGGTGGCTTCACCAGATAACTTTTCCATATTTTTCTCCATTGTTAGTTATTTCTTGTTCATGGTGGACCCCAATGGTCTTACCAATCAGGTGGAACTGATTCTACTTGCGGCTAAAAAGCAGGATCACCCCAGCCACTAATGAGCCCACGCCGACCCAGACCGGAATGTTCACCGTCTCCGTATCCTTGACCGACAGTTCTATCGGGCCCAGCTTGGCCTGGTGCGTCTCCTTGGTGTAAGTGAAACCGCCATACGCCAACGCGAGGCCACCAGCCACGATCAGCGCGATTGCCAACATCTTGATTGCGTCCATCGCATTTTCTCCCGTAGATAAACACTTGACCTGGCATCGGGTCGCCTGGAAAAGCACAAGCCATGAAGGGCCCGCTCGCTTCGCCTGTTACCCCGCTGCAAAGAAAAACCGAGCCTGTTACAGGCGCCGACCTTGAATGACACGCAGCAATATCACCACGATCGCGATGACCAGGAGAATGTGAATGAATCCGCCCAAGGTGTATGAAGTGACCAATCCAAGCAACCAGAGGATAAGCAGAATAACGATAATTGTTTCAAGCATTTTGGCTATTCCTAATGAAGACGCGCGGGTTCAATACTGTAGCTCCGCATGTCATGTCTCTGTGGAGCACGCACCCTGTATGTCGTGTACGATTTCCACTGCCTTTACAACGTCGGCCGCCGTACTGACTAAGCACCTGAACCAATGGCCAAATCCCGCACATGCTTTATCGATCGTTCAATGATGATCTTCTTCTTTTTACTAACGCTCTGTGCGCTAGCGCACTTATCGAACCGAGTATTTCGGGTGCTGGTCTACACCCGGCCTGCAGTAGCTGCTCGCAGGAGGTTTGGCCTACACAGCAGGCGTAGCTTTCTTCGCGCTCGATTCGCGCTTGCGATACGGTCACTTTATCTGGCATTTGTTTGTTATGGCCGGTAGGGCATGCCATTTCTTTGCGGTACTCTGGTATGCGGCCTGACATGTGAATTGCCGCTGATAAGTACAGTGAACGGCTGCTTTCAGAAAAATCGAAGCGCAACTCAGGGGGGCTTCGGCGAGGATGTAGGGGCTTGCAGTGTGTTTTGAATACAGAAGCTGCCATCTGACATTGTGATTCGCCAGCATATTGGATAAACTGAAAAACGCATTAGAGGCACACAAAACTGCTATACACAGGCGCTATACTGAAAACGCAACTTATTGTTCTGTAATTGGTTAATAAAGTATGAGGGGAGTCCCACCCTCTCCGCCATTTTGGCCAGCGTGACAGAAAGACCAAATTTATGGCATTTCCATATACCTCGCTGGTCAGCATTTCATTCACCCTTGCCATCCTGCTTGCCGCATTCGTCGTGCTCAAGCCTTTCCTGCTCGCCGTGGTATGGGCGGCTGTAATTGCCCTGGCTTCCTGGCCTCTTCACCGCAGAATTCGGTCTGCATTGGGCAGCCGGTCCAACCTTTCCGCTGCCTGCACTACTTCTGTGATCGCTTTTACCTTGGTCGTGCCGATGGTGCTGCTGGCGGTATTCATGATCAATGACCTCTACGCGGTGGGATCCTATCTGGTCGAAGCGGACGATATGGGCAAGTTGCCGCCGGCGTGGCTTGGACATATACCCTGGGTGAGCGGATTTCTGATCAGGAAATGGGAAATGGTGTTGGCGCACCCCCACGAACTCAGCAGGTTATCCCAGGAATGGCTGTTTTCCCAGCTGAACCAGGCCCCGCAACTGGCTCAGTACGTGCTGGTGGACTTCAGTTCTCGCCTGGCGACATTGGCGTTCGCGTTGTGGGTACTGTTTTTCTTTTATCGAGAAGGCGATCGCCTGGTCGCGAAAATCAATATCATGGGCTACAAATGGTTGCAGCATCGCTGGCCATCTTATTCCCATAGCATTCCAGGTGCGGTGCGCGGTGCGGTGAACGGGTTGGTGATTGTGGGATTTTTCGAGACAGTGGTGTTCAGTGCGCTGTTTGCTGCGGTCGGGATTCCTTCAGCCGTGCTGCTCGGTGCGCTGGCAGCGATTCTGGCCTTGATTCCGCTGGCGGCACCTGCCTTGCTGGCTCTGATCGGGGTGGTTCTGGCAGCTCAGGGTGCCACTTTGATCGGCATGTATGTTTTCTTCTTTGGTACTGCGGTGGTCATGGCCGCGGACTATATCGTTCGTCCCTGGCTGATACGGGGGGACACGGAACTGCCTTTTCTGGCCGTCCTGTTCGGTTTCCTGGGCGGCATCGCTACCATGGGTATCGTCGGACTGATAATCGGGCCGGTGATTCTGGCTCTGCTCCTCGTTCTGCTGCGCGAAGCGACGCTGGACGAAACAGGCGATCTAGGCGCCTAGGGCGTGTTAACACTGATTTCGCGTCTGCGACGGGGGCGATTTGGGATGCCACCCGCGAAGCAAGACGCGCGGTTGTGCCGTCCACAACAAGTGGCTTGCGACAAAGGGAGGCGCCCAAATCGCCGCCGTCCCGAAGGGTTGTAACGAGAAGGCCATGTCTGCGTTGTTGCGGCGCTGGCGAATGGAACAACCATTCGCTACGCCCCGCGCCTAACATCCATGGCCTTCTCGTTACAACGCAGGCGTGAAATCAGTGTTAACACGCCCTAGTTTCGCCAGCACCTGCTCCGCCGCCCTGATTCCCCAGTAGTTCGCTTCCTCGAAGATCGAAAAACCGCTCAGGTCGGCATGGGCGAGGTGAATGCGTCGATGCGACGCAGCGAGGCGCTGTCGCGCGGCGCTCCAGATCCACCCGCTCATGGGCTTTGACATGGCATGCCCCCAGCGCCAGACGTCCAGGTGTTGCACTTTGTCGCGAATGTCGGGGTGGGGGCGTGACAGGTCTGCCAGAATCCGCTCTGCCCAGCGCTCCCGCGGCGTCTCGTACAAGATCTGTCGCGCAGCCGCTGCGTTGCCTGGGAAAGCCCAATAATACGTCAGAACAGTCGGGCCGGGAGAAGTGCCCAGACTTTGTTGCAGGGCATTGACATAGCCCAGAGCGGGGCTGTCGTAAAGCACGTTGTCCCAGGCA
>JBDKRR010000438.1:0-2817 GCA_039683315.1 Sulfuricella sp. | reverse complement strand
AGGTGGGGGCAACTTCGGCCAGGTCTGGCGTGTTGGTCTGGTTGCGTGCGTCAGCTTCACCCAGCCACTCAAAGCCTGCGCCGTTCACATCAAACAGTTCCTTGTAGTCCGGGCTGCCAACCGTGCGGACGGTGGAGATTTGACGGATGGGGGAAATGTCCACCGACAGGCGGGCTATCTGGCGCTCAATGATCTCGGGCAGTGCGAAGCCACCAGCGGAGCCGGTAGAGGTCACGGTCTGCGTGGCGCGGGTTTCGCGGCCGTCGCGGTTCTTGGCTTCCAGTTGCTTTGCGGCAGTGGCGGCCTTTTGCTGGCGCTCGTGGTCGTTGGGAGCGCGCATCCAGTCGAGGAAGGCATGGCGGTATTCCACCGCTTCCTTGCTTTCGCCTTCTTGACGGCCGCCATCCATCGCGCCGGGGCGTGACAGCTTGGTTTCCATCTTTTCCAGCTTGGTCTTGACTTCATTCAGGCCGTCAATGTGGGCATCGATCTTGGCGAGCTTGGCATCCATGGCTTCAGTCGAAGCGCCGGACTTCACCGCTTCGATGCGGGCGTCGTTGGTCTTCTTGTATTCATCGAAGGCCGTGGCGATCTTGTCCAGGGCATCGGCCACAGACTTCACGCTGGGTTCGTCGCGCTTTTCGTATGCGCCAATTGCTTGAGCCTTGGCGGCAAAAGCAGCCATGTGGACGGCCATCACGGCCAGGAGGGTGTTTGCTTTACGCATGTTGGTTCTTTCTTAGGATGTGAGGGAACGGAGCAGCCGGTCGGCTGCCTTCATTGCCACGGCGGTCGAATTCGCAGAATCACTCCGCACTTCTCCCATCCGCATGACGCGGGACACGTAGGTGGTCGCGTCGGCCTTGCTGAAACCTGCCTCTCGCAGGATCCGCTCGGCATTTTTCGGAGTATTCATGGACTTACCCATGTCCTCCATGTCGTCATCAGCGCCCTTCGCCTTCTGCAAAGCGGAGAGAGCGTCTTTCATCATCTTCATCATCTTCATCTGAGACTCGTCGCTCGTCGGCTCGGTGCCGTCCATGTGCGCCTCGTGCAGTTTTATGGCTGCTGTCAGATGCTTGATCGCCTTGGCGACGTCGTCAGGAGATGCCTTGACGTTCGTCACGCGCGCTTTCTCGTTGGCCGGGAAGGTGACCAGGGAGACTTCCCACAGGTCGATAGCTGTCAGGGTGCGCACTTCGGTGTCGCGGTCGTAGGCCCATTCCTTGGACATGAACCCGATGGACAGGCCGTTCAGAGCGCCCATCTTGAGCAGAGCGTGCGCCTCTTTACCCTTGACAGTTTCCATGGCCAGCTGGCCCTTGATGCGCAGGCCTTTTTCGTCTTCGACCATCTCTGTCCAGACGCCGATGGGTTTGTCGGCATCGTGTTGCCAGAGCATGGCGGGCATGGTGCCAGCCGCCTTGTGGTCTTTCAGGGACTGAATGAAGGCGCCCTTGGCGATCACGTCGTCATAGTTGTCCCGCACACCGAAGACGGAGCCGTAGCCTTCTACCGTGCCGTCATCTCCAGTGGCTTTGATCTGCAGCGCGAACGAACGAACTTCGCGCCCCCCGGCTGCGTCTTTGCGCTCAAGGCGCTGTGGGTTCTTCTTTTGCATTGGTTCCTTCTTTCGCGGTTCCGCTGGTCATGTTCATCGGCTTGAGGTATTCGTCGCCGCCAGGTCGTGGGTCCCAGCCTTCTTCGTCGCGGTACTCGTTCGGGCTCATCAGGCCCATTTCGACCATGGTGCGGGCGTACACGGCACGGTCCTTGATCGAACCGGCGCGCATGTAGCGGGTGTCGAACTCGCCGAACAACGGACCAGCCCCGTCCAGCAGCATTTCGTCAATCCGCTGCGTCCATGCGCGGTGCCAGGGCGCCAGGCAGTGGATAAGGTGGGCGGCAAAGAACGCTTCGGAGCTGGCGAAGGTGCTGGTCTTGTCGGAGTGCCCAACCATGATCGGGAACACCCCATAACCCCGACAGATTTCCTCAATCTGCAGGCGGCGGGTTTCAACGTGCTGCGCATCGACCCCAGTCTGAGAGGTGGGCAGCCACTTGGCATTGCGGTCCAAGACCAACGGGTCGCCTGCGTGGTTGGGGCCGGTCTTTTCCTTGATCCAGGCGCTCAGGCGTTTGTGCTGTTCTTCGTTAAGCGTGGCGTCAACGCTGTAGGTGCCACTGGGGCGCAGGCCGTTGGCGTGCATGGCGGCTTGGCTGCGCTCTGTGGCCATGGCAAGGCCAATAGCCGACCGGGCCAGGGACACGGCATTCATGCTGCCGACCCAATCCCATTGCACGCCGTTCAGGACGAACACGTCTTCAGGCGAAAACTCGCCAATCATTCCGAACTCGTCCCAGCAGCGGTAGCGGATTTCGTAGCGGGACACCTTGCGCACGTCCCAGTTTCCAGGCATCACCGGGATCAGTTCGCGCACTCGGCGGTTTTCTCCACGCACCTTGATGGACAAGCCCGCGCCGGTCAGGGCCGCGTGAATGGTCATCTGGCGGCGCCATTCAAAGCTGGTCTGCCACTCGTTCGGGCGGCGGGACAGCAGCCGGTATTCAGGGATGTTCGTCGCCTTCTGGCGGGTGCCGTCTGGCAGTTCGCGGAAAACATTCAGGTCAGGCGTTGCGCAGCCATCGGCGATCACCTTTACACAGGCGAGGACGGTGGCCACCTGCAACGCGGTCTTGTCAGTGACGGCGACTCCGGCGACAACGCCGCCGCCCACGCCGTCGATCAGGCTTGCCACCTGGTCGTAGGTGAGCTGGGCAGCTTTGCGGCCCAAGAATCGGTCAAGGAGTTTCAAG
>JBDKRR010000437.1:0-13384 GCA_039683315.1 Sulfuricella sp. | reverse complement strand
ATGCGCGCAACCGCGTGTTGTCGCGGATGCATGAAGCGCCTCTGGAACAGCAGGCACGCGCCTGCGAGCAGGAAGCCATCCTGGTGTCGCTGGACAACCTGCTGACTTTCCCCTGGATACTGGAACGCGTCGCGCAAAGGAAGCTGGCGCTGCACGGCTGGTATTTCGACATGGAACACGGCGCACTGCTGGCCTACAACTCAGGCAGCAACCGTTTCGAGGCACTATCCTGATCCTGCCGCGCGCCCCCCAGACTTTCAACCCAAGGAAAAATGTATGAAGAAGTCCGCCGCTGCAAAACCATCCGCCGGGCATGCCGGCAGCAAGATTCTGGTCGGCATCCTGACCGGCAGTCCCAATGACCTGCCCACCGTGGTCAAGGTGAGAGACACCCTGAGTGAACTGGGCATCCCCAGCGAAATCGTGGTGGCGTCGGCCCACCGCACGCCGGACAAGGTGCTGGCCTACCTCGAGCGCGCGCACCGGGAAGACGTGCAGGTGCTGATCGGTTGTGCGGGCGTGGCGGCGCACCTGGCCGGCGTCATCGCGGGGCACACCCGCCTGCCGGTGATCGGCCTGCCGCTCTCGGGCGGCATCATGTCCGGCCTCGACGCCCTGCTTTCGACCGTGCAGATGCCGCCCGGGGTGCCGGTCGCCACCGTGGCGGTGGATGGCGCAAAAAACGCGGCCATGCTGGCTGCCCGTATCCTTGCGCTCAAATTCCCGGAAATCAACCTGGCACTGGAGGCGGCAGCGAAAAAGGAACGCGCCCGCTACGACCAGAGCGCCGACGAAGCATTGGCGAAACTGGCAGGAAAATAGCATGGCGCTCGTCAACATGGCCGACATGCTGGGCCACGCCTACCGCCACGCCTATGCCGTGGGCGCATTCGGCGTGGTCACGCTGGATTTTCTCGAAGCCGTCATCCAGGCGGCGGAAAACTATCGCGCGCCGGTGATCCTCAACCTGACCGAATCGCACTTCGACTATTACGATTTCGACCTGCTGGCGCCGGCGGTGGTGGCCGCGGCGCGGCGCGCCAAGGTGCCGGTGGCGATCCATCTCGACCACGGCCACAGCCTCGAATCCGCCGAGCGCGCGATTCGCTGCGGTTTCAGCGGGGTGATGGTGGACTACTCGGATCAGCCGTTCGAGGACAATCTGCGCCTGACGCGCGCCGTGGTCAGCCTGGCGCACGCCAGCGGCGTGACGGTGGAAGCCGAGCTGGGTTATGTGCCGGGCGGTGAGGGCGAGAACGCGGAAAATCTGTCGCACGAATTCGACTACACCTCGCATGCCGAAGCCAGGGTGTTCGTGGCGCGCAGCGGGGTGGACTGCCTGGCGGTGTCGATCGGCACCGTGCACGGGCGCATGAAGGGCACGCCCAAGCTCGATTACGCGCGCCTGGCGAAAATCAACGAGGCGGTCGGGATCCCGCTGGTGATCCACGGCGGCACCGGCCTGTCCGACGAACAGTTCCGCAAAGTGATCGCCAACGGCGTGGCCAAGATCAACTACTACACCGGGCTCTCCGACCTCGCCGTGCGGTATATCCGCGACAACCCGGCCATCGGCGACAGCGGCTACATGGCGCTCAAGCGCAGCACCCGGGAAGCGGTGCGCGCCGAGGTGGAGCGCTGCATTCGCCTGTGGGGCAGCGGCGGACGCGCGGCGGAAGTGCTGGAACAGTGCCGCGCCCTGCCTTGACCCAAATTCGCGCGGGCGGCTGATTTTTCCCTCGGATTCTGGTAACTTTAGCGTTTGCTAATTTTCCCGGATGCGAAGCCCTGTCATGCAAGTCAGCCCCATCACCTTCGACACGTTCAGCCAGATGCAGGACGACGTCTGCCAGGAGCGCATCGTTGCCGCCAAGGCCAAGCTGGGCAAGCGCCTGGTGATTCTGGGGCACCACTACCAGCGCGACGACGTGATCCGCCACGCCGATTTCACCGGCGACTCGCTCAAGCTGTCGCGCCAGGCGGCGGATTCGGAGGCGGAATACATCGTGTTCTGCGGCGTGCACTTCATGGCCGAGGTGGCGGACATCCTGTCGCGCCCGGAACAGATTTCTATCCTGCCCGACCTCTCCGCCGGCTGCTCCATGGCGGACATGGCCTCGCTGGCCAAGGTCGAACGCGCCTGGCGCGAGCTGAAAACGGTGCTCGACCCTGATGAGAGCGTCACGCCGGTCACCTACATCAATTCCGCCGCCGACCTGAAAGCTTTCTGCGGCGAGCATGGCGGCATCGTCTGCACTTCCAGCAACGCCACCAGGATTCTCGATTGGTCGTTCGCCCGGCGCGAGAAGGTGCTGTTCTTCCCCGACCAGAACCTGGGGCGCTGGAGCGGCTTCAAGATGGGCATCCCGCTCGACGAAATGGTGCTGTGGGACTACGACCAGCCGATGGGCGGACTGACGCCGGAGCAGATCAAAAAGGCCAAAATCATCCTGTGGAAAGGCCTGTGCTCGGTGCACCAGATGTTCCAGCCGCAGCACATCGAGAAATTCCGCGCGCAGCACCCGGACGGGCTGGTGATTTCCCACCCCGAGTGCAGCTTCGAGGTGTGCCAGCTGTCCGATTACGTCGGCTCCACCGAATACATCATCAAGACCATCGCCGAATCCAAGCCCGGCACGCACTGGCTGGTGGGCACCGAGCTGAACCTGGTCAACCGCCTGGCGAACCGCTTCAAGCCGGAAGGCAAGACCGTGCAGTTCATGTCCTCGACGGTATGCATGTGCTCCACCATGGCGCGCATCGACCCGCAGCACCTGGCGTGGATTCTGGAAAACCTCGTGGCAGGCAAGGTGGTCAACCAGATCAGGGTGCCGGCACAGGAAGCCGAACTGGCGCGCCTGTCGCTGCAGCGCATGCTCGACGCATCCTGAAACACCGCGCTGACGGCGCTGCAATGCCCGGAAACCCCATCTCCAACACCCTCGAACTGCTCGCCCCGGCCAAGACCGCCGCGATCGGGCGCGAGGCCGTCCTGCACGGCGCGGACGCGGTGTATATCGGCGGGCCGTCGTTCGGCGCGCGCCACAACGCGGTCAACAGCGTCAGCGAGATCGCCGCGCTGGTGGAATTCGCGCACCGCTACCGCGCGCGCATCTATGTCACGCTCAACACCATCCTGCACGACAGCGAACTGGAAGCGGCGCGGCGCCTGATCCACGAGTTCTACGATGCCGGCGTCGACGCGCTGATCGTCCAGGACATGGGCCTGCTGGAACTGGACCTGCCGCCCATCGACCTGCACGCCTCGACCCAGTGCGACATCCGCACGCCGGAAAAGGCGCGCTTTCTCGCTGACGCCGGGTTTTCGCAAATCGTCCTGGCGCGCGAACTGACGCTGGCGGAAATCGCCGCCGTGCGCGCTGCCGTGCCGGCCGACACCGTGCTCGAACACTTCATCCACGGCGCGCTGTGCGTGGCCTTCTCCGGCCAGTGCTACATCAGCCACGCGCAGACCGGGCGCAGCGCCAACCGCGGCGACTGCTCCCAGGCCTGCCGCCTGCCCTACACGCTGCAGGACGGCAAGGGCAGGGTGGTGGCCTTCGACAAGCACCTGTTGTCGGTGAAGGACAACAACCAGAGCGCGAACCTGCGCGCACTGGTCGATGCCGGGGTGCGCAGCTTCAAGATCGAGGGGCGCTACAAGGAAGCAGCCTACGTCAAGAACATCACCGGCCACTATCGCCAGCTGCTCGACGCGATTCTCGCCGCGCGGCCCGAGCTGGCCCCGGCATCGAGCGGCCGCACGCAGCTGCTGTTCACGCCCAACCCGGACAAGACCTTCCACCGCGGCGCGACCGACTACTTTTCCACCGGGCGCAAGGCCGACATCGGCGCCTTCGACACGCCGGCCTTCGTCGGCGTGCCGCTCGGCACGGTGACGCGCGTCGGGCCCGACTGGATCGAACTGGAAGCCAACGAGCCGCTGGCCAACGGCGACGGGCTGACCTACCTGCACAAGCGCGAGGTAGTCGGCCTGCAGGCCAACCGCGCCGAGCGCGTGGGGAAGGACGAACTGTGGCGCGTGTGGCCGAATGAACCGGTCAGCAGCCTTCCGGGCCTGAAAACAGGCACGGCGCTCTCCCGCAACCGCGACCACGCCTGGGACCAGGCGCTGACCAAGAAATCCGCCGAGCGCCGCATCGATGTGAGTGCACGCTTCTGCGATAATGAAGACGGATTCACCCTGACGCTGCAGGACAGCGATGGCGTTGGTGTGACTGCCGCAATCGCTTTCGACAAACAAGCGGCACAGAACCCGGCAGAGGCCGAAGCCGCCTTGCGCGAGCAGCTGGCGCGCTTCGGCAATACCATTTTCGCGTTGCAGCAGCTCGATATCGGCTGGAGCCAGCCCTGGTTCGTGCCGTCGTCGGTCGCCAACAAGCTGCGCCGCGACGCGGTCGAGCAACTGGAAGCCGCGCGGATCAAGGCTTACCGGCGCCCGGTGCGCAAACCCGCCGTGGAGCCGCCCGTGGCCTACCCGGAAGAAACGCTATCCTACCTGGCCAACGTCTACAACCAGGCGGCGCGCGCGTTCTACGCGCGGCACGGCGTCAGGCTGATCGATGCCGCCTACGAGGCGCACGAGGAGAAGGGCGAGGTGTCGCTGATGATCACCAAGCACTGCCTGCGCTACTCGTTCAGCCTGTGCCCCAAGCAGGCCAAGGGGGTGATCGGCGTCCAGGGCCAGGTGCGCGCGGAGCCGATGGTGCTGCTGAACGGGAAAGAGCGGCTGACGCTGACATTCGACTGCAAGGCGTGCGAGATGCACGTGGTGGGCAAGATCAAGAAGCACGTCCTGAGCTGACGCCCCGCCGTCGAAGGTCAGGCGGACCGCGTGCCCTGCGGCGCCTGGGTCAGCAGCGGGCTGAGCTCGCTCCACTTCATGGGCTTGACCAGCAGATGGTCGAACCCGGACTCGATCGCCTTGGTTTGGGTTTGCTCGTCGCCGTAGCCGGTTATTGCCAGAAGGTACAGGTCGCGTCCTTGCGGCAGTTCGCGCAGGTGTTTCGCCGTCTCAAAACCGTCCATCCCCTTGAGGCCGATGTCCAGCAACACCACCCGGGGCAGGTATTGCGGAACCAGAGCCAGCGCGGATTCACCGTCCGGAACGGTGCGCACGTCGTAACCTGCCGCGTCCAGCAGCATAGCCATGCTGTCGGCCACCGCCGGCTCGTCGTCGACTACCAGCACGCGCAAACCCCTAGCGGGAGGACTCGCGCTAATGGCCTCGCCGACAGGCGGCAGGGTGGGCATGGTCTTGGCCATGGCCGGCAGCCACACGGTGAAGCTCGAACCCTGTCCTTGCCCCGGGCTGGCGACCTCCACTCGTCCGCCGTGCATCTCGACCAGGTGCTTTACCAGAGTGAGGCCGATGCCCATCCCGCCCAGAGGGCGGTCCAGGGTGGACTCGCCCTGCTGGAACAAGTCGAAAACGCGGGGCAGTAGCGGCGCCGGGATGCCGCTGCCGTTATCGCGCACGCTGATTTTCAGTTCCGATCCCGCCATGACGGCGTCGAACTCGATCTTTCCACCGTTCGGCGTGTATTTGCTGGCGTTTTCCAGCAGGTTGAACAGCACCTGGGACAAGCGTATCGGGTCGCCCTCCACTTGCACCGGCTGCTCGGGGAGGTGGACAAGGAGCTGCTGGCTTTTTTTCTCGGCCAGCGGCCGGACAGACTCCATGACCCGTTCGACCAGTCCGTTGAACGCTAAGGTTTGCTTGATGAGCGAAATCTTGTTGAAAGTGATGCGCGAGGTATCGAGCAGATCGTCCACCATGCGGGTGAGGTAGTCCACCTGGTTCTCGATCAGGTGCTGGGCCCATTTGAGTTTGGGGTCGTCTATGCCCAGCATGCCGATGACGTAGGCTGCATTGCGGATGGGGGCCAACGGGTTGCGCAACTCATGGGCCAGCATGGCCAGGAACTCGGCCTTGCGCCGGTCGGCCTCCTTGAGCGCAAGCTCGGCTTGCTTGCGTGTGCTGATGTCGGTGAGCGCGACGCGAATTACGGGGGCAGCGTCATCCCCGACGCGCAAACAGTCCAGGCTGGCATGGAAGACAGTGCCGTCGTCACGCTGGAGGGACAGTTCGCAATTTTGCCTGTCGCTACGCTGCAGCGTCTGCAGGAGATGCCGATACCAGCAGTCGCGGTCTTCCATCGCGACGAATTGCGCGAAGCGGCGGCGAATCAGTTCCTTGCGTGCCTCGCCGAGCAGCTCTGCGCCAGTGAGGTTGATTTCGGAGATCAGGCCTTCCCGCGTCAGGATCAAATAACCGATGGGGGCGAATTCGTAGATATCCACGTAGCGGTCGCGAGACTCCTCCAGCGCGGCGTAGGCACGGCGCAATTCCTCGTTCTGCATCTCCAGTTCGACCTGGTGTACCTGGAGTTCGTGCAGCAGCGCCTCGGGCGAGTGGTTCGGCACCTCTGCCGCGCCTTTGCGCACCAGTTGCTCCTCGGCGTTCGTCCTCAGCTTCGCGCGGAGTTTCTTTTCATCGGCCCGGCCCTGGCTCATGGCGTTCCTTTATCTCCCGGTGCCGGCAATTCCATCGCCAGCAAGATCAGCTGGGTTTCACCGCTTCTGCCGAGGATGCGGCGCGCATTGAGCTGCAAAGTACGGCGGCCGGCAGCGGGAAAGTCGTATTCCAGCGCATAGCCCTCGAAGCTCTGGTTATGCGGCAATATGGTTTCCAGCAGGCTGCGCAGCGCGGGAATGTCCCACTGGTGGTCATCCAGTTCGTAGATCGGCCGATTCAAGGTGTTTTCCGGCGCGGTCTGGAAAATCCGGTAGAACGAGCGGCTGGCGGAGATGACGCGCAAGGAGCCGTCCAGCACGAGCAGCGGCTCGCGCACCGTGTCGACGATGCCTTCGGCCAGCTCCCGCGCTTCGCGCTCGGCGATGGCATTCATGCGCTCGGTGATGTCGGTGAAAGTCAGCACAACGCCGTCGATCATGTTGTCGACGGTACGGTAAGGCTGGATGCGTGCCAGGAACCAGGTGCCGTCGGCGCTGCGCACTTCGCGCGAGATCGGTACCAGCGAATCCAGCACGCGCTGGGCCTCGCCCAGCAGGTCTTCCCCCTCCAGATTGGACTTGATGTCGCTCAGGGGACGTCCCGCGTCCGATGGGGCGAGCCGGTATACGTGTGCCGCCTCGCGGGTGAAGCGCCTGATGACCAGGTGGCTGTCGAGGAAGACCGTGCCGATGTTGATGTTGTCGAGCAGATTTTTCATGTCGTTCTGCATGCCGGCCAGTTGCTCGATCTTGGACTGCAGTTCGGTATTGACGGGGATCAGCTCTTCATTGACGGATTGCAGCTCTTCCTTGGAAGTTTCCAGTTCTTCATTGGTGGACTGGAGTTCCTCATTGGTCGACTGCATCTCCTCGTTGGTGGACTTGAGCTCCTCGTTAGACGCCTGCTGCTCTTCTATGGTGGCCTGGAGATTTTCCTTGGTGTAGGCAAGCTCGCGCTCCAGTTCCGCGATGCGCTGCTGTTCTGCCGGCTTGCTGCGCTTGGCGCGCCCAGTCCTGGCTGCGGCCGGCTGTGCGACATCCTGAAAACTGACCAGCAGCAGCGTCAGTCCGGATTCGGTGTCGGGCAGCGGGCGCACGCTGACGCTCACTGCAGTGAAATTCCCGTTGGTCTTGACCGTCACTTCGCGGCCCAACGTGGGTATGCCCTCGCCAGCAGCGTTCTGGATGGCGGCGCGCAGTTCCAGTTGCAGTCCTTCGCGCGCCATGTCTACGATGTTGAGGGTTGCCTGGCCGGGGGCGGGGCGCAGATATTTCCCGGTGTCGCCGTACACGTAGAGGATGTCGCCCTTATGGTCGGTGACCACCGAGGCGGGCGCGAAGGCCTGGATCAGCACGCGCCGCGTCAGTTCGGCGATGTTGGCCTCCTTGGCCTTGCGCAGCGCCCGTTCCGGTGTCTTGCCGCCGGTATCCGCGGCCCAGGTCAGCCCGCTGGCCATCACCGCGCGGGTGGATGAGGCCGAAGGCGTGGCCCGGTAGAACTTCAGCTTGCGGTTGAGGGCGGAAAACAGCGCGTGGTGGTTGCCGATGCTCTCCGACGGGGAAAGAAACAGCACCCCGCCCGGCTTGAGCGCGTAGTGAAAGGCCGGGATCAGGCGGTTCTGCAGCTCTGGCTCGAGGTAGATCATCAGGTTGCGGCAGCACAACAGGTCCAGGCGGGTGAACGGCGGGTCCTTGATGACGTTCTGCACGGCGAACACCACCATTTCGCGGATTTCCTTCTTCACCCGGTAGCCCGCATCCTCCTTGGTGAAAAAGCGGCGCAAGCGCTCCGGCGTGACATCCTGCGCGATGTTGGGGGGATAAAGGCCGGCGCGCGCCACGGCGATGGCGTCGTCGTCGAGGTCGGTGGCGTAGAGCTGGACCTTGAACTCGCGGCTGTTCTCGTCCATCAACTCGCGCAGCAGGATGGCGATGGAATAGGCTTCCTCGCCGGTGGCGCAGCCCGACACCCAGGCGCGGAACACGTAATCTTCCGGCTTGCCCGCCAGCAGTTGCGGCAGGATATCCTGCTTCAGCAGGGCGAAGGCCTCGCTGTCGCGGAAGAAGTTGGTGACGTTGATCAGCAGTTCCTTGAACAGCGTTTGGAGTTCGGCGGGGTGTTCTTTGAGATACCGGACATAGATACTCATGTCCTCGATATCGTGCTGCGACATGCGCCGCTCGATGCGGCGGCCGATGGTGCTCTTCTTGTACAGGGAAAAGTCGTGGCCGGTGGCTGAGCGCAACAGCATCAGGATCTGGTTGATGCCGCTCAGCGCTTCCGGCGGCGGGGATTCCCTGCAAGTAATCAGGGTGTGCGTGGCGTTCTGCAACGCTTCGGGCATTTTGTTGGCCGCCAGCACGTGGGTGGCGTAGCCCGCCTGGATGGCGCTCGATGGCATGCCGTCGAATTTCGCCGTGGCCGGGTCCTGCACCAGCGAAATCCCGCCGGCGCCGAGGATGGCGCGCAGCCCCAGGGTGCCGTCGGTGCCGGTGCCGGAAAGAACAACACCGACGGCATTTTCGCCCTGGTCTTCGGCCAGCGAGCGCAGAAAGGCGTCGATCGGCATGCGCAGCCCGCGCGGCTGTTCAGGTTCGCTCAGTTGCAGGGCGCCGTGGAAAATGGCCATGTCGCGGTTGGGCGGGATCACGTAGACGCAGTTGGGTTGTACCGCCATCTGGTCCAGCGCCTCGACCACTTTCATCGTGGTGCTGCGCTGCAGGATTTCGGTCAGCAGGCTGGCGTGGTCAGGGTCGAGATGCGGTACCAGCACGAAGGCCATTCCGCATTCAGGCGGGACATGGCGAAAGAATTGCTCGAAAGCTTCCAAACCGCCGGCGGAAGCGCCGATGCCGACGACGGGACAAACGGCTACGGCGCTGTTGCGTTCATCCTTGCCACTCTTCGCTGCTTTCTTGCTGGTCACGACGCTCTCTTCCCCTGAATTTTACAGCCGTCCCGATTGAAGGCACTTAAATTCTATCCTGCCGGAAGGGTGATTAATGACATTTATTACAAACAATTGCAGCAGATAAATCAGATAATTATCGACGTCCTGTCTGAAATCATGCGACTTCCTCTTCCGCCTGCTGCTGCAACGCCCACATGTGTGCATAAACACCGTCTTTCGCCAGCAGTTCCGGGTGACGCCCACGCTCGATGATTCTGCCGCCATCCATGACCAGGATTTCGTCTGCCTCGACCACGGTGGAGAGCCGGTGCGCGATGATCAGGCTGGTGCGGCTGCGGGCGATTTCCAGCAGCTCGGCCTGGATGGCTTTTTCGGTCTTGGTGTCGAGCGCCGAGGTGGCCTCGTCGAGGATCAGGATCGCCGGGTTCTTCAGCAGCGTGCGGGCGATGGCGACGCGCTGCTTCTCGCCGCCGGAAAGCTTCAGGCCGCGTTCGCCGACCACGCTTTCCCAGCCCTGCGGCAGGGATTCGATGAAGTCGAGGATGTGCGCGGCACGCGCCGCGGCGATCACTTCGTCGCGCGAAGCGTCGGGCTGGCCGTAGGCGATGTTGTAGTAGATGCTGTCGTTGAACAGCACGGTGTCCTGCGGCACCACGCCGATGGCCGCGCGCAGGCTGTCCTGGGTGACGTGGCGGAGGTCCTGGCCGTCGATGTGGATGCTGCCCTGGTTCACGTCGTAGAAGCGGAACAATAACCTTGCCAGCGTGGATTTGCCCGCGCCGCTGGCGCCCACCGCGGCCAGGGTCTTCCCGGCCGGGATGGTGAAGCTGACATCGTGCAGGATCGGGCGGTCGGGGTTGTAGGCGAAACTGACGTGTTCGAACTTCACTTCACCGCCCAGCACGGAGAGCTGGCGCGCCTGCGGCGCGTCTTCCACCTCCTTGGGGCGGTGCATCAGGGTGAACATGCGCTCCACGTCGGTCATGGACTGCTTGATCTCGCGGTACATCACGCCGAGAAAACTCAACGGCTGGAACATCTGCAGCAGGAAGGCGTTGACCATGACCAGGTCGCCCAGCGTGAGCGTGCCCGCCACCACCCCGTTGGCCGCGCGCAGCACCATGAGCGTGACGCCGACGGCGATGGTGCCGGCCTGCGCCGCGTTGAGCATGCCGAGCGAGCGCTGCGATTGCAGCGCCATCTTCTCCCATTCCGCCAGGCTGTGATCGTAGCGCGCCGCCTCGTAGCGCTCGTTGCCGAAATACTTCACCGTTTCGTAGTTCAGCAGGCTGTCGATGGCGCGGCCGTAGGCTTCGGAATCCAGCGTGTTGGCTCGGCGCACGAACTGGGTGCGCCAGTCGGTGATGGTCACGGTAAAGCCGATATACGCCGCCAGCGTCACCAGGGTAATCAGCCCGAACACCCAGTCCAGCTTGATGATCAGGATCACCGCCACCATCAGGATTTCCAGCACGGTGGGCGTGATGCGGAACAGCAAATAGCCCACCAGGCTGGAGATGGCCTTGGAGCCGCGCTCGATGTCGCGCGTGATGCCGCCGGTCTGGCGCTCGAGGTGGAAGCGCAGCGACAGCGCGTGCAAATGCTGGAACACCGCCATGCTCACGCGCCGCATGGCGCGCTGGGTGACCTTGCCGAACACCACGTCGCGCAGGTCGGAAAAAGTGGTGCTGGCGAAGCGCAGCAGGCCGTAGCCGACGATCAGCGCCAGCGGCAGAACCAGGTCGGCGTGCGCCTTGTTGAGCGAGTCGATGATTTCCTTCAGCACCAGCGGCACCATCACCGCGGCCAGCTTCGCGCCGATCAGCAGGGCCAGCGCCAGCAGCACCCGGCCACGGAACTCCCACAGGTAGGGGAACAGGCGGCTGATGGAGCGCAGATCGGCTTTGCCGGGCTGGGGCGTGCTGCGGTAATGGGCGTGTTCGAATCGGGACATCGGGGCTATTGATCTCGCTTGGGGAATCTTGGTTGGCCAGCTTTGAGAGGGCCATTATTTCACAGCGCGCAAAATCTGCTCAACTTTGCTTTACCGCGCCGCGTCACGGGATAATAATTCACGCAAGGTCGTACATGAGGAGCTTCGCCATGAGCCACAAGCATAGCAACCTGTTGCGCGCCATCTTTCATGACCCGGTCAGCGGCAATATCCACTGGCGCGAAGTCGAGTCCCTGCTGCATCACCTTGGCGCAAGCGTAACGCCCGCGCACGGTTCGCGCTTCCATGTGACGCTCAACGGCTGCGAGGAATTCCTGCACCACCCCCACCAAAGCAACGTCTGCGACAGAAATCTGATCAAGCAGCTGCGCGAATACCTCGCGCGTGCCGGGGTCACGCCGTCGAGTTACGAGAACGAGGCGTAGAAATCCCCCTCGGTCCCCCTTTTTCAAAGGGGGAGGCGAACCAGATACAGCTAACCCGTCAACGGTTCCCCCCTTTGAAAAAGGGGGGCAGGGGGGATTCGCTCTTTCACCGTTCTATCTATCACTTCCAGCACGGCACCCGTCTCCAATAGAACCTGCCGATTATCAAACCGCAATACAAGCAAACCCAAGCCTGCCAATGCTGCATCGCGGTCCTGGTCTTTCGCTTGATGTACGGCTTCAAAATGCTGACTGCCATCAAGCTCAATTACCAGTTTCGCTGCCGGGCAGTAAAAATCCACGATGAATGCGAGCAACGGCTTTTGCCGATAGAACTGCACGCCTTGTATCTGCTTGCGTCGAAGCCGATACCATAACGCTTGCTCGGCATCGGTCATATTGGCTCTTCGTGCGGGAGTTTTCCTTAAGTTTTGGGTTGTATTGTTCCATTAAAATCAAATCCCCCTCGGTCCCCCTTTTTCAAAGGGGGAAGCTTACCAGGCTGGCTAATCCGTCAGCAGTTCCCTCAGGATGAGACGAGTGCGGTTGCAGCGGGGGACGCTGAGGCAGCGCGCGGTGTTCCCCCCCTTTGAAAAAGGGGGGCTAGGGGGGATTTGATGTCCCTACCCGCCGGCCCGCTTGACGCTCCTGCCCTGCTGCTTGAGGATTTCAATCACCCGCTCGCAGTGATCGCCCTGGATTTCGATCACCCCGTCCTTCACCGTGCCGCCCGAGCCGCACGCCGTCTTGAGCTGCTTGCCCAGTTGCGCGAGTTCAGGCGCCGCCAGCGCGAGCCCCTTGATAAGAGTAACGCCTTTCCCCTTGCGGCCCTTGGTTTCCCTGGATACGCGCACGATGCCGTCGGATGCCGGGACGGTCGTGGTTTTGCAAATACACTCGGCAATTGGCTTGCGGCACGCGGGGCACATCTTGCCGTGTTCGGTGGAGTAGACCAGTCCCCCTGTTTTTGCGCTTTTCATGATCGTTGTTGAATTCCCTTTCGCCAGACAGGCGACAGGCTATCCTTTTTGCCGTGACGGTCGCAACACCTACTGAGATAGGCTCTTGTACAGCGCAGGAAACAGTTTGCGCAGCTGCTCCAGCTTGGGCATGTCGTTGATCACGATATACGGCTGGTAGGGGTGCAATGCCAGGTAGTTCTGGTGATATCCCTCGGCCGGGTAGAACTGCTTCAGCGGCACGATTTGGGTGACGATGGGCGCAGGGAAAGTGTGCGCGGCGCTGAGTTGCTGGATATAGGCCTGGGCCATTTTCTGCTGTTCGGGGCTGGTGTAGAAAATAGCCGAGCGGTACTGGCTGCCGGTGTCCGGTCCCTGGCGGTTGAGCTGGGTGGGGTCGTGCGCCACGCTGAAAAACACTTGCAGCAGCTGCTGATAGGTAATCTGCGCCGGATCGAAGCGGACGCGGATCGCTTCGGCATGCCCGGTGTCGCCGTCGCTGACCTGTTCGTAATGCGCCGTTGTCGCGTTGCCGCCGGAGTAGCCGGACACCACTTCGGACACGCCCTTGACGTGCTTGAACACCGCGTCCACGCC
>JBDKRR010000436.1:0-8529 GCA_039683315.1 Sulfuricella sp. | reverse complement strand
GTGGACGAGGGCATGACCGGGCTTTCCACGCGCTTCGCCTTCAAGATCCTGTCCAAGGTGTTCAATTTCGACAACAGTGAAATTGCCGCCAACCCGGTGCACCTGCTTTACGTGTTGGAACAGCAGGTGGAGCGCGAGCAGTTCGCGCCCGAAGTCGAAGAACGCTACCTGTCCTACCTCAAGGGCTTCCTCGTCACCCAGTACGTCGAGTTTATCGGCAAGGAAATCCAGACCGCCTACCTGGAATCCTATTCCGAATACGGCCAGAACATTTTCGACCGCTACGTGACCTATGCCGACTTCTGGATCCAGGACCAGGAATACCGCGACCCGGACACCGGAGAGGTGTTCAACCGCTCGTCCCTCAACGAGGAACTGGAAAAGATCGAGAAGCCGGCGGGCATCAGCAACCCCAAGGACTTCCGCAACGAGATCGTGAATTTCGTGCTGCGCGCCCGCGCCCAGAACCACGGCAAAAATCCGTCGTGGACCAGCTACGAGAAGCTGCGCTCGGTGATCGAGAAAAAGATGTTCTCCAACACCGAGGACCTGCTGCCGGTGATTTCCTTCAACGCCAAGGCTTCCGCCGACGACCAGAAGAAACACCAGGACTTCGTCAACCGCATGGAGGAGAAAGGTTATACGCCGAAGCAGGTGCGCCTGCTTTCCGAGTGGTACCTGCGCGTGCGCAAGTCATCGTAGCCGGGGAGGGCTCATGCACCAGATCGTCGACAGAAGGCTCAACGGCAGGAACAAGAGCGCGGTCAACCGCGGCCGCTTCATCCGCCGTTTCAAGAGCCAGATCAAGAAAGCGGTCGCGGATGCCATCGCCGGGCGGAGCATTGCCGACATCGACAACGGCGAAAAGATCTCGATTCCGGCCAAGGACATTTCCGAACCGGTATTCGGCCACGGGCGCGGCGGCACGCGCGAGCTGGTGCATCCCGGCAACGTCGACTTCATCACCGGCGACGAGCTGGACCGCCCGCCGAACGCCGGCAAGGGCAAGGGGAGCGGCGCCAGCAACGACGGCGAAGGGATGGACGACTTCGTGTTCGAGCTGTCGCGCGAGGAGTTCCTCAATTTCTTTTTCGACGACCTCGCCCTGCCCAACCTGGTGAAGACCAAGCTCACCACCCTGGCGCAGCACAAGATGGTGCGGGCGGGCTATACCACCGACGGC
Organism: Sulfuricella sp.; assembly: GCA_039683315.1. Taxonomy (GTDB): domain Bacteria; phylum Pseudomonadota; class Gammaproteobacteria; order Burkholderiales; family Sulfuricellaceae; genus Sulfurimicrobium. The sequence goes on along the minus strand of JBDKRR010000436.1, from coordinate 7,346 downwards.
ACGCCGTCCAACATCAACGTCATCCGTTCGCTGCGCGGCGCGCAGGGACGGCGCATCGCCCTTTCGGCACCCTACCGCGCCCAGCTGAAGGAAACCGAGGAAGCGCTGAAGGCCCTGCTGAAGACGGCGCCGGACGACGACCCCCAGGTCGTCGAACTGGAACAGGAGATCGCCCGCCTGAAGGACAAAATCCAGTCATTCCCCTTCATCGACACCTTCGACCTGCGCTTCAACAACCGCATCCCCCAGCCCAAGCGCACCACCCAGGCGGTGATGTTCTGCCTGATGGACGTTTCCGGCTCCATGGACCAGGTGCGCAAGGACATCGCCAAGCGCTTCTTCATCCTGCTCTACCTGTTCCTCACCCGCGCCTACGAAAAAATCCAGCTGGTGTTCATCCGCCACCACACCGTCGCCATGGAAGTGGACGAGGACGATTTCTTCCACTCGCGCGAAAGCGGCGGCACGGTGGTGTCAAGCGCCCTGGAGCTGATGGACGAAATCATCCGCGAGCGCTACCCCACCTCGGACTGGAACATCTACGCGGCACAGGCCTCGGACGGGGACAACTGGACCGACGACTCGCCCATCTGCCGCGACCTGCTGATGAGCCGCATCATGCCCTACGTGCAATATTTCGCTTACATCGAAATCACGGCGGACCACCACCAGAGCCTGTGGATGGAGTACCAGAACGTGCAGGCGGCTTACGACAATTTCGCCATGCAGCAGATCGAAACCCCGGCGGACATCTACCCGGTGTTCCGCGAACTGTTCAAGAGGCGGGTATGAAAAAGCGCAGAATCCTCTCCGACACCTCCGAATGGACGTTCGAGCTGATCGAGCGCTACCACGCCGAAATCGCGCGCGTGGCGGGGCAATACGCCTTGAGCACCTACCCCAACCAGATCGAGATCATCTCCTCGGAACAGATGATGGACGCCTACTCCTCGGTGGGCTTGCCGGTGGGCTACCATCACTGGTCCTTCGGCAAGGAGTTCCTCAACGTCGAGAAGCGCTACAAGCGCGGCCAGATGGGGCTGGCCTACGAGATCGTGATCAACTCCAACCCCTGCATCTCCTATCTCATGGAGGAAAACACCATGATGATGCAGGCGCTGGTGATCGCCCATGCCGCCTACGGCCACAACTCTTTCTTCAAGAACAACTACCTGTTCAAGGCCTGGACCAGCGCCGATTCGATCATCGACTACCTGGTGTTCGCGCGGAATTACATCGAGGATTGCGAACAGCGTTACGGCTACGAGGAAGTCGAAGCGATCCTGGATTCCTGCCACGCGCTGATGAACTACGGCGTGGACCGCTACAAGCGGCCGGCGCCGCTGTCGTTGATGCAGGAGCAGAACCGCCAGAAGGAACGCGAGGAATACCTGCAGTCGCAGATCAACGACCTATGGCGCACGCTGCCCGGCAGGCACGTGGCGGCCGGGTCGGTGGCAGCGACTCGCTTCCCCTCCGAGCCGCAGGAAAACCTGCTCTACTTCATCGAGAAGCATTCGCCGACGATGGAACCGTGGCAGCGCGAAATCGTGCGCATCGTGCGGAAGATCGCGCAGTATTTCTATCCCCAGCGCCAGACCCAGGTGATGAACGAGGGCTGGGCCACGTTCTGGCACTACACCATCCTCAACACCCTGTACGACGAGGGCCGGCTCTCCGACGGTTTCATGATCGAGTTCATCCAGTCGCACAGCAACGTGCTGACCCAGCCGCCCTATTTCAGCGACTACTATTCCGGCATCAATCCGTATGCATTGGGATTCGCCATGATGAGCGACATCCGCCGCATGTGCGAGCGCCCGACCGACGAAGACCGTTACTGGTTCCCGCAACTGGCCGGCAGCGACTGGGTGAAATCGCTCGACTTCGCCATGCGCAACTTCAAGGATGAAAGCTTCATCTCGCAATACCTGTCGCCCAAGCTGATCCGCGACCTGAAACTGTTCGCCGTGCTCGACGACGACGCCATGGAGAAACTGGAAATCACCGCCATCCACGAGGAAAAAGGCTACCGCTACATCCGCCAGGCCCTCGCCGACCAGTACAACCTCGGCAGCCGCGAACCGGACATCCAGGTCTACGACGTCGACCACGGCGGCGACCGTACCCTGACGCTGCGCCACACGCAGTATCGGCGCCGCCCCTTGGGCGAAAGCCTGGACGAAGTCATGAAGCGCGTCAGCCACTTGTGGGGATTCGGCGTGCGCATGGAAACCGTATTCGAGGACGGCCGTATCGAGCTGACCCACGAAGCCAGGATGGAGAAAAGAAAGCTCGCGACGCCGTGACACGGTGACTGCGGTTCGCCACCCCCCTTAGAAAAAGGGGGGCAGGGGGGATTTATCCACCACTGCTGAAATCCCCCTCAATCCCCCTTTTGCAAAGGGGGAAGCGGCTTACCTGTATCGCATCCGTACAATTCATGTTGACTGACTACCAGCCCTCCCCTTTCAAGGGGGAGCATATTGTAGGTCGGCATTCATGCCGACAAGTCGGCCTGAAGGCCGACCTACTTGTGATTGGCGGAAAGGAGTGGGAGTCGAACCCACCCAAGCGCGCTGGCGCGCTTAACCTGATTTGAAGTCAGGCCGTCCCACCGGGGAACGATTCCCTTCCGTTTTTCAGTAATCGTACTTTATTCAGAGCGTCAGGTCCGCCTGGCGCAGATGGTGCGCGTTGCCGGCGCGCCGGGTATAGCCGATGCGGTCGAAAAATTCCAGTATCTGAATCGCCAGCTTCCTGCCCGTCCCGATGCAGTCGCGAAACGCCGAAGCACTGGCCTTGCCGCGCGCCTGCGCCAGTTCCTGCACGAGGTCCGCTAGCTTCTGCACCGCCTCGCGCATGAAATAATGGTCGTGCGCCACCAGGTAGACCTCGCCGCTGCGCGCCACGCGCTTGAGCAGGCGGCGCACGTCTGCCTCGTCGCTGCCGATGCTGCGCGCGATGTCTCTCACGCGCGGCGGCTGGAACGGTTGCTGCGCGAGCAGCGGGCGGATAGCCGCCCAGGCTTTTTCCTCGTCCGGCGCCAGGCTGACCTTATGCCCGGGCAGATGCAGCCAGGGTCCGCTCTGCGCGATCCGGCCTTCGCCCAGCAGTTGCGCGACCAGTTCGCCGAACACGGCTTTTTCCAGCGCCGGCAGGGTCATACGCTGCAGACGCGCGCGGTCCGGGCCAAGCGATTCCGCTTCCTCCTCGTGCAGCGCAGCCAGTCGTTCCAGCACCGCCTGTTTGTGTGCCTGCCAGCGCGGCACGGGAAAGGCCCAGCTGCCGCCCGGCGTGGCGACGACGCTCATGGGAATGGCCGACCTGATGTTTTCAAGTTCATCCTGGCGCAGGTTCCGCGCCAACGCGAAACGCTCCAGGTTGACGCCGTCGAGGCCGAATTCCAGGGCCGAGTTCAACGCCGCCGTGGCATCCTTCACCTCCAGGGAATGCAGCACCGTCAGACGTTCGCTGGTGCGGCGCTGGCGCACGGGCGGGAAAATATCGAGGACGCTGCCGCCGCCGATGGTGCGCGTGGCCGACTGGTCGCGCAGGATGAAGCGGTCTCCGTGCAGGGCGCACACCGGCTTGTCGGTCACGATCTGCGCAAGGGCCGTTGCGCCCGCCGCGACGCTTTCGCCTTCGAGCAGCGCGACGCGGGCCGGCACATCCAGCGTGCCGACATGGAAATGCACCGGCGTCCAGTGGCCGAAGGCCCTGGGCTCGCTGCCCAGCACCTGGATGCGCGCGTCGATGCGCTGGGTCGGCGCGTGGACGGGAGCGGCCAGCACCCAGTCGCCGCGCCGCACATCCTCACGGGCGAAGCCCGCACCGGCCAGGTTGAGCGCACAGCGCTGTCCGACGCGGCCGCTTTCCGCCGGGCGGTTCTGGGCATGGATGCTGCGCACCCGCGCCGGCACGCCGCGGGGGGAAACCATCACCTGGTCGCCGACTTTGATCTCGCCCGACAAAACCGAGCCGGTCACCACGGTCCCGTTGCCATTGAGCGTAAACACGCGATCCACCGCCAGGCGAAAATGGCCGCTGCTGGCCGCTGGCGGCGTGTCGGCGGCCATTTCTTCGAGGAATGCCCGCAGCCGGCCGACCCCGTCGCCCGACAGCGACGACACTGGAAAGATCGGGCTGTCATGCAGGGCCGTGCCGTAAAGCAGGGAGCGGATTTCATCGCAGGCTGCGGCACGGCGCTGCGGCGAAACCCGGTCGACCTTGGTCAGCGCCACTGCCCCGCGCCCGAGCCTGAGCATCTCGAGGATGGACAGGTGCTCCCGCGTCTGCGGCATCGGCCCGTCGTCCGCGGCGACCGCCAGCAGCACGTAATCGATGCCGGTCGCACCGGCCAGCATGTTGTGGACCAGTTTCTCGTGGCCGGGCACGTCGACGAAACCGAGCATGGCGCCGTTGGGCAAGGGGGCGTAGGCGTAGCCCAGGTCGACGGTGATGCCGCGCGCCTTCTCCTCCTTGAGGCGGTCGGTGTCGACCCCGGTCAGCGCTTTCACCAGCGAAGTCTTGCCGTGGTCGATGTGGCCAGCGGTACCAATGATCATGTCGGGTTCAAGCGGGAAAGTTGTGCGACGAAAGCGGCCTCGTCCTCCAGGCAGCGCAGGTCAAGGCAAAAAGCGCCGTCCGCGATGCGGCCGATCACCGGCACGGGCAGCGTGCGGAAGGCTTGCTCGATTTTAGCGAGCGCCGTACCCGCGCCCCTGCCCTTCACCAGCGGCTCGATCGCCAGCGCAAAGCTGGGTTGCAGATCGACCGGCAGGGACCCGCTGCCGATCTGGCTGGCGCAGGTTTTCAGGGAAACTTGCGCCTTTCCCGCCCACGCGGCTTGCAGGACGGGAAGAAGCCGTCGGGCGACGGCCTCGATTTCGCCTGCCGGGCGCGTCAACTGGCGCAGCGCGGGGAGGCGCTGCGCCAGGCGATGGGGGTCGCGATACAGACGCAGAACCGCTTCCAGCGCGGCGTAAGTCATCTTGTCCACGCGCAGGGCGCGCTTGAGCGGATTTTTCTTGATCCGCGCGATGAGTTCTTTCTTGCCGACCAGGATGCCGGCCTGCGGGCCGCCCAGCAACTTGTCGCCGCTGAAGGTCACCAGGTCGGCGCCGTTGGCCAGCGCTTCCTGCGGCGTCGGCTCATGCGGCAGGCCGTATTGCGCCAGGTCCACCAGCGTGCCGCTGCCCAGGTCGATCATGAAGGGCAGGCTGTGCTCGTGGGCGATGGTCGCCACTTCGTCTTCCGGCACCGCAGCGGTGAAGCCGACGATGGCGTAGTTGCTGGCATGCACCTTGAGCAGCAGGCCGGTTTTCGGCCCGATGGCGTCAAGGAAGTCGCGCGCGTGGGTGCGGTTGGTGGTGCCGACCTCGCGCAGCCGTCCGCCGGAGCGGCTCATGATGTCGGGCACGCGGAAGGCGCCGCCGATCTCCACCAGTTCGCCGCGCGACACGATCACTTCCTTGCGGTTGGCGAGCGTGTTGAGGGCGAGAAAAACCGCCGCCGCGTTGTTGTTGACCACCGTTGCGGCCTCGGCCCCGGTCAACTCGCACAGCAGGTGCTCCACCAGGCTGTCGCGGTCGCCGCGGGCGCCGCCGCCGAGATCGAGCTCAAGGTTGCACGGCTGGGACATGGCCCGTGCCACGGCGGCGACAGCCTCTTCCGGCATCACCGCGCGCCCCAGGTTGGTGTGCAGCACGGTGCCGGTGAGATTGAAAACCGGCCGCAGGGAGGGCAAGGCGTCTGCTTCCAGCCGGGCGTGCAATGCCTGCGTCAGATTCGGCTCGGCCAGCGCGTCGCCGGGCAGGTCTTCGCCCTGCGCCAGCGCTTCGCGCAGCGCCAGCAGCAGCGCGCGCGTGGCCGAGAGCACGGCCTCCCGGCCATACTCCAGCACCAGCACGGCGACGCCGGGCAGATTGAGCACCCGGTCGACGGAGGGAATGGCAGCGAACGCTGCCGTGGCGGGGCGGGATATCAGCGCCGGACGAGCCGTCATAAGCGCATGCCCGCCGCAAACAGCATCAGGTTCGGTCCGCTGCGCGGCTTGCCGAATTCGTCCATCATCACGTCGAGGGCAAGCGTGGCGATGTCGTCCGCGACCGGTTCCACGTGCGGGTCCTTTTCCATGTAGACGATCTTGAGATATGAACCGCAGTCATCGCAGGCTTCTGCCTTGACCGTTTCGGGCGCGCCTTCGATGCCGAAATAGGCGAGCCCTTTGGACTCCTCGCAGTTGCTGCATTTGACGCGCACCATGTGCCACTCGGTGCCGCACAGGGAGCAGTGGAGATAGCGCAGCCCCTGCTCGCTCCCGCCGATGCGGACCACGCTGGCAACCGGCGGAGAAGCGCACACCGGGCACAGGTTGGCGATGTCGCCGCGCGCGAAGGCCTGCGCGCCGAGCGAAGTCGCCATGTGTGTCCAGTACACCTGCAGCGCGGCGGCCACCAGGGGCGCGAGTGCCAGGTCGAGCGATTCCTGCTGCTCGGAAAGAATATTGTCGGCAAAAGCTTCGAGTTCGGCCGGCGTCATGGTGTACAGGCGCACCATCGCATCCTGAGCCTGCGGCGTGGCATCGGCGACCAGTGCGGCGATCATCCGCTTCAATCCGCGACGCCACGCGGGATTGCGCAGCCAGGAGCGCGCCGGCAGGGGCGGCATGCCGTGCTCGCGGCACAAATCGAGCATCGACGCATCGGGCAGAAACACGTCGGGAAAGCTGTCGATCGCACCCTGCTGGACATCTGCCAGCTGCGCCATGAACTTCAGAAAATCGGCGATCTTGTGCCCTTCGGCCAACCCTCTCAGGCGGTTTGCCCGCTGTCGGAACAGGGTTTTGCGTTCGGGCAGTCTGATAAAAGGGATTTCACCGTGTGGCTGCTCGATTTGGCCCGGCTGCAATATGGTCGTGTTCATCTCAAGTCCTCATGTTCAAAAGCGCGAAGAAGGCCGGGGCGCCCACCTCCCCCATTGAAAAAGGGGGATCGAGGGGCGGCGGACGATGCTGCGATGCAAGCGCTGCACCACCTCCCCCTTTGAAAAAGGGGGATCGAGGGGGATTTGGCCCGGTGAATCCCCCCAGCCCCCCTTTTTCAAAGGTGGGTGTCCAAGCTTACTGTTTGCCTTGTCCTGTCATGTCCTTGAACCAGCGTGGATGGTGCTGTTTGGCCCAGGCACGGCTGACCGTGCCGTACAACATGGCGCGGATGGTGCCCTTGGTCCAGATCGCGGCATACGCGTGCACGATGATCAGCGCGATCATCACTGCGGCGGAAGCGGCATGCACCACGGCGGCGAGACGCACCACCACGACCGGGAAAGTCCCTGAGAAGTAG
>JBDKRR010000435.1:0-2008 GCA_039683315.1 Sulfuricella sp. | reverse complement strand
CTCGGCGGTGGAGTAGCCGTACTCGAAACCCAGCACCGCCGCCTCCGACAGCACCGAGTCGATCACCAGGAAGGGCGGCTGCTTGTCGGCGATATGCTGCAGCGGCACGTACTCGCCGGCATCCCATCTTTCACGGTTCTGGTCGTGCAACACGGCATGGCGGTGGAAAAACGTGCCCCGCCCGCTGTCCTGCCCGGAAATGCGCACGCCGTAGCCGTTCTCCAGCAGAGCGGCGTAGGCCAGGTTTTCCGCCATGCCCCAGTCGAGAGGCAGCTTGCCTTCGCCCATCAGCCTGCGGTCGGCAAGAATTTTTTCCACCCGCGGGTGGAGTTTGAAATTGTCCGGCACCGCGGTCAGTTTTTCCGCCAGGCGCTGCAGGTCTGGTACCGGCACCGCGGTATGGGCGGGCTGGTTCCAGTTGGCGTTGGTGAACTTTTTCCAGTCGGTGGCAAACGCACGCTTGAAGTTGCTCAGCACCGGCTTGCAGCGCAGCTGTTCGCCCGCATCCAGCGTCTCGGTATGGTCGACGATCATCTGCTGTGCTTCTTCCGCCGAGACCACCCCCTCCGCTGCCAGACGTTCCGCGTAAATGCGCCGCGTGCCTGGATGCTGGGCGATCTTCTTGTACATCAGCGGTTGCGTCACCGCCGGCTCGTCCTGTTCGTTGTGGCCCAGGCGGCGCATGCACATCATGTCGATCACCACGTCCTTCTTGAACGTCATGCGGAAATCGAAGGCGATCTGCGCTGCCAGCAATACCGCCTCCGGGTCGTCGCCGTTGACGTGGAACACCGGCGCCTCGACCATCTTCGCCACGTCGGTGCAATACAGGCTGGAGCGCGTATCGCGCGCATCCGAGGTGGTGAAGCCGATCTGGTTATTGACCACCACGTGCACCGTGCCACCCGTGCCGAAGCCGCGCGTCTGCGACATGTTGAGCGTTTCCATCACCACACCCTGGCCGGCGAAGGCTGCATCGCCGTGGATCAGCACCGGGATCACCTGCTCGCCGAGGTGGTCGCCGCGGCGGTGCTGGCGCGCGCGCACCGAGCCTTCCACCACCGGGTTGATGATTTCCAGGTGCGAGGGGTTGAAGGCCAGGGTGACATGCACCGGCCCGCCCGACGTGGCGACGTCGGAGGAAAAGCCCTGGTGGTATTTCACATCGCCGGTGGTGATGTGGTCGTGGTGACTGTGGATGCCCTCGAACTCGTTGAACAGGTCGCGCGGCATTTTCCCGATGATGTTGACCAGCACGTTGAGGCGTCCGCGGTGGGCCATGCCGAGCACCACTTCCTGCACGCCGCCGGCGCCGGATAACTCGACCAGGTGATCGAGCAGGGGGATCAGGCTCTCGCTGCCCTCCAGCGAAAAACGCTTCTGCCCGACGAAGCGGGTATGAAGGTATTTTTCCAGCGTTTCCGCCGCCGTGACGCGGCCCAGCACGTGTTTTTTCTGCGCGGGCGGCAGGTTCGGCCGCGCGCGGCAGCCTTCGATCTGCGCCTGCAGCCATCTTTTCTGCGCAATGTCGCTGATGTACATGTATTCCGCGCCGAACGTGCCGCAGTAGGTTTCCTGCAGCATTGCCAGAATTTCCGCCAGGCTGGCACGGTCCAGCCCCACCAGCGAACCGGTGTCGAACAGCGTCGCCAGGTCGGCTTCCCCCAGACCATAATAGGCCAGCTCCAGTTGCGGCACATGGGGACGCTCGAAGCGCTTGATGGGATCGACGTTGGCGTGGCGCACGCCCAGGAAACGGTAGGCGTTGATCATCTGCAACACCTTGACCTGCTTGCGTTCCAGCTCAAGGAAAGGAGAACACACCAGCAAGTGATTCGCCGCAGCCGGGTCCCGTGTGCACTGGATGAAGGATTCACGAATCGGCGCATGAGGGATGTCGCGCAGCGATCCGCCGTCGCCCTGCTGCAGGCGCTCGAAATAGCGCCGCCACTCCTCGCCGACGCTCTCCGGATTGCCCAGCCAGGACTCGTACAGGCCCTCGACGAAC
>JBDKRR010000434.1:0-14147 GCA_039683315.1 Sulfuricella sp. | reverse complement strand
GCAGCGCGAGGCGGGAGTCCGGCACGGGTTGGCCTTGCGCCAGCCGCCAGCCGGTGCGCGTGACCGTCTCGGGCAGCAGCGCCAGGGGGGCGATGCCGGCGTAGACGATCCGGGTGTCGATCTGGCGAACGCCGTCGCGCAGGGTGCTGACGGTGGTTCGACCGGCGTTGTCGTGCTGGAGGGTCGTGGTGTAGCCACCCGGCGCCGTGATCTTCACCGGGTAGTCGCCGCGGGCATCGTACTGGATGAGCGTGATGTCGCTATCCGTCGGGCTGTTGCGCTTGCCGTTCTGCAGCGGCCCGTCGATCTGCGCCAGCAAGCTGCGGCCGTTGATGGTGCGGTAGGTGTAGGTGGTGGTGCGGGTGATCGGGGTGGGTGCCTGGGCTGAAGCGCCCTCTCCTCTTGCATCTCCCTCTCCCCCAGCCCCTCTCCCGCTCGCGGGCGAGGGGAGTATGGGGCTGTAGCCGCTTTCGCTCACCCGGGTGGGTTGGCCGGCGGCGTTGTAGGTGATGCGGATCTGGTGTTCCAGGCCGGCAATCACGCTGGGGCGGGCGATGAGGGTGGGTTGCGTGCCCTCCCCTGCGTATTCGTAGCGTACTTGCAGCCGGGCGGGCTGCGCTTTGGCCTGGCCTGAGTTTGGGGCGTTGGTGTAGGCGATGCTGCTGATCCTGGTGGGCCGGCCTTGTGCGTCGCGTTCGGTGCGTTCGCTGCGGAGCGGTTGGCCTTGGGGGGTGAGTTGGGTTGCTTCGGTCATGCGCCCGAGTCGGTCGTAGGCGTAGCGGACGTTGCTTTTGTTGCAGCTGGCGCAGCCTGCGCCGCGCACTTCGAGCAGGCGCGCTTGTTCGTTGATGAGGGCGTAGGTGTAGGTGGTGGTCTGGCCGAGGCTGTTGGTGAGTACGGTCTTGCCGGGCTGGCCTTGGGGGAGCGCGGGTTGGTCGTATTGCAGGTCGACTTGTTCGATGCCCGTCCTGAGCGCAGTCGAAGGGCCTTTTACGCTGAGGATGCCGCGTCCCTTCTCGTCGTAGCGGTAGGTGCTGATGCGCTGGTTGAGGAGTTGGCCGTCGCTGCCGATGCCGCTGACGGTGATGCCGGTGAGCAGTGTGGGGTGGCGCGGGTCTTCGTAGTGGTAGCTGCGGTTGATGCTGCTGCTGGTGATGCCGCGGTTGGCGTAGGCGTGGGCTTGGGTGTCGGCTTGGTAGTGGGTGGGGAGGCTGACTTTGGTGAGGTTGGCGAGCAGTTGGCGCGGGTTGCCGCCGGCGCCTTGGGGGGCGGTGCTGCCGTAGCTGTAGCTGTAGCGGCCGACGGGGCTGTCGATGGTCTGGACACCGCGGTAGCGGTCGCCGCCCTGGGCGAGTTTGCGGTCGAGGTAGTTGAGGCGGAGGGTGCGTCCTTGCGGGTCGGTGACTTGGATGAGGTGGCCTTGGGGGTCTCTTTGCAGGCTGACGAATTCGCCGCTGGGGGCGAGGATCTGGAGCAGTTTGCCGGTGCTGTCGAAGTTGAGGCGGCGGCCGTTGGGCCAGGTCCAGGTGTATTCGTCGCCGTGGGGGGTGGGGCGGATGTGGATGCGCCCGTGGCTGGGGTCGTTGCTGGCGCAGACGTGGGGCTGGGCGGGGTTGCGGCTGAAGATGAGGCGGGTGCCGTCGGCCTGGATGATCTGGAGGCTGTTGCCGATGGCGTAGAGGTCGGTTTCGTAGGAGAGTTTCCAGCCGCGGCCGAGGATGCCGTTGGGGGCGTCGGGGCCGGCGTAGGCGCTGTTGTAGTGGCGGATGATTTCCAGGCCGAGGATGCCGGGGAGCGGGGGAAGGTCGATTTCTTGTTGGTATTTGTTGCCGTTGGTGACGTTGATGGGGTTGCCGGCGCCCTGGTTGGTGGCGCTGCTGTTGCCTTGGCTGGCCGGGCCGCTGCCGTCGCAGGTCGCGCCGCCGGGGCTGGCGCCGCAGCCGCTGGGGTCGGCGGCTTGGGCGAGTGGGATCGCGGCCAGGCTCAGGGTGAGCAGGATGAGCTGGAGGGGGCGGCGCAGGGCGGCAAAAAGAGTCATTATTTGGGAACCGGGGTGAAGTTCGTTGGCTGGGTGCTGAAGGGGAATGGGATTGGCTGTTGCGGAGCCTGCGTGCAGCAACTAATTTTGCAGGCTGGGTCGCAGCTAGCGTCGCCCGTCCGGCAGCCGAACGGTTTGCAGCCGTTGGGATCTGTGTCGGGATTACAGGCGGGCGGCGGGGTTGGGTCGTCGTTGCAATTCATGGTCTGGCAATCCGGCGGCGGGGTATCCACTGCCGGCGGGTTGCCCGGGTCGCTGGGGGTGCCGTTGTTTCCCGGGCCGGGGATGGATACCGGGTTGCCGGGTTCGATGGCGTCGGATTGCATTTGCACGGTGACGTGGCTGACCACCGGGATGCGCCCGGCATCGACTTCCTGGGTGTAGAAGGTGTCGGTGTGGGTGTCGAGCCATTGCAGGTAGGTGGTGTAGATGGTGCGGATCAGCGGCACTTTGGGTTCGTAGCCGTGGGTGATGCGCAGTTTTATCAGGTTGGCGTCCTGGATGCTCTGGCCGGAGGTGGCGCCGATGGCGCTGGGGTCCTTGTAGGCCTGGCCGCCGTTGGGGATGACGCGTTTGCCGTTGCCGATGGTGTTTTGCAGCTGCGGGTCGTTCCAGTCGTCGAAGCTTTCCTTGGTGGGGTTGAGCATTTCGATGCGGGTGTGGCCGGCGACGTCTGCGCTGGCTTTGGCGTAGGCCGTCGCCAGCTCGGTGGCGCTGAGGCCGCCGCCGTAGAGCGGGATCAGCGCCTTGATGTAGGCTTGCTGGATTTCGCCCTGATTGGCGCCGGTGGTGCTGCCGGCGCGCGCGGCCATGAAGCCGGCGTAGTTGATCTGGTTCTTGGCGAAGAACAGCAGGCTGTATTGCAGCGTGGCCAGGCCCAGCAGCATGATGACCGGGCCGACTACGGCGAATTCGATCATGGCGGAGCCGCGTTGGCGCTTACGCATGGTGGGCGCTCTGTGCGGTCGGGGCGAACACCGGGTGGTGCAGGCGGTTGCCGGTTTCGATGTGCAGATGCCGGATGCTGCCGGCCGGCAGTTCCAGGGTGTGGGCAGTGGTGTGGCCGGCGAGGCGGCTGCGTCCGGCACTGGCCCGCCAGGGCTTGAGCTGGGGGGCGCAGCGGGTGACGAGGCCGCTTTGATCGAGGTAGATCACATCGATGGAAAAGCGCATGAACAGGCTGTGCACGCTCGGACAGCGGGTGATGAGCAGACCCTGGTTGGGCTGCAGCGCCTTGCGCAGCATGAGTCCGCGAAACCGGCTGAAGAAGGTGTCAGCCAGCCTGAGGTCGAGCGCGTGCATGCCGCTGGCGGTGTGCAGGTGGGGCGGGTGCGCTTGGGGATTTTGCGTGTTCATGGTTTTTTGACCAACAGCTTGTCAACCCAGCCTTCTCCTTGGGGTGTGGTCACGCGGTACAGACCGTCGCGTTCCTCGCCCATGTAAACCACTGCGTCTGTTTTTGCCAGCTGAATGAGTTTGTCCGCCGCTTTGCTGGGCTGCCGATAGACAGGGACGCCGGGGATTTTTCCGATCAGCGCGTCGCCTGGTTGAGGTGCGATTGGCGATCCGCCATATGCGGCATTGGCAGCTGTTGTGCCTTTAGCCGCCAGGGTGCGCTGGAATTCGGCGTAGCTCTGGTCAATCGCGGCGGGGGAAAATCCCATCTGGGTTTTCTGACCGAAGACGATGAAAGGCACCGGGCCTTTGCCACCGAGGCTTGAATATTCGGCTCTAGCGCCAGGGTCGGCTTCTATGTCTCGTTCGACGAAGGGGATGGCTTTTTGCTGCATATAGGCGGAGGCCTGCCTGCAATAGCCGCACCCTTGGGTACGATAAAGCAGCACCTTGCCTTCCGAGTTTTGTGGCGAGACAGAGCCGCTGGGTACACTGCTGAACGAGACCTGTGACACTGAGCGGATGGCGCCGATCATGTCCTGCGTGCTCACTGTCCCATTTCTCAGCGCACCCGTAAGCAGGCCGCCCAAATCCAGGGCGTGCGCTTGCACAACGCTCGCCAAGAGAACGGCGGCAAGTGCCACGGATAATAGATGCGGCTCGCGTTTGGGTTTCAACATGTTTCGTCTCTTTGGTTATAGCCCGGAATTCATGAATTTCATCGCGATCGGGAAGAACAGCACGATGAAGGTGCAGGGGAAGATGAAGGCGATCAGCGGGAACAGCATCTTCACCGGGGCTTCCATGGCGAGCTTTTCGGCGCGCAGGAAGCGTTCCGTGCGGCGCTGGTCGGCCTGCGCGCGCAGGATGGGGCCGAGGCTCATGCCCATGCTTTCGGCCTGGATGACGGCGATGGTGAAGTTGGTGACGCTGGTTTCGTTGAGGCGCGCGGCCATGTCGCGCAGGGACGTGGCGCGCGCCTTGCCCGCGCGGATGTCGCGCAGCACGCGCTGGAATTCTTCGCGCAGCACGCCCTTGGGGCCTTTAGCCACGGCCTGGTTGATCGCGCCCGACATGTTGAGGCCGGCTTCCACGCACAGGGTGATGATGTCGAGGTAGAACGGCAGGGTCTTGAGCAGTTCGCGCCGGCGTCCGCCCAGCCGGTCTTTCAGCCAGATGGCGGGGTAGTACCAGCCGAACAGCGCGCCCACGGTCGCGACCTGCCAATACAGGCCGGACAGTTTCCCGGTTTCGCCCGGCCCGGCTTGGTCGAACGAGCCGAGCGCCCACCAGAACAGGCTCGCCACGATAAAGGCGCAAACGATGCGCGTGGCGAAGAACTGCGCCGGACTGATGCAGTAATCGAGCCCGGCCTGGCGCAGCCGGTTGAGGTAGACCGCGTGCCTTTTTTGCGGGATGAAAGCGGCAATGTAGTAACTGATCCACTGGATCGGCCACCACACCAGGCGGAAGCCCAGGGGCGGCGGATCCTTGTATTCGCGGTCTTCGGCCGGCACATCGGCGAGCGCCTTGCTGACCAGCCAGGCGATCAGGGCGACCGACAGGCCGACCGCCACGCCGAACAGGATGGTGACTAACGTGGTATCGGTTAGCAGATATTCAGGCATGGCTTGTCCTTGTCTCTAGCTCACACATCGATCGCGACGATCTTGCGAATCACGTAGATGCCCATGAATTCGAAAAAGCCGATGAGCACCAGCGTGCCCCAGCCCATGCGGGTATGCCACAGCATGCTCATGGCGTCCGGTTCCATTTTGTTGAGCACGGCCATGAGCACCAGCGGCAGCAGGCCGACCACCCAGGCCTGGAGCTTGCCTTGCGCTGTCAGCGCGCGAATCTTGCCCTCCATCTGCAGGCGGCTGCGGATGGTATGGGCGGTTCGCTCCAGCGTTTCGGCCAGCCCGCCGCCGGTCTCGTTGGCGATGCGCATGGCGGACACCACCAGGGTGGTGGTCTGGGTCGGCATGCGCCGTGCCAGGCTGTTCAGGCTCTGCTCCAGCGTCACGCCCAGCCGCTGCTCGCGCAGCATCAGGGAAAATTCCTGGGCCAGGGGCTGCTGCGCTTCGACCACCAGTTGCTGGAGCGCGGAACTCAGGCCGGTCCCGGCGCGCAGACCGCCCGAGATCATCATCAGCGCGTCGGGCAATTGCTCTTCGAACTTCTGCAGGCGCCGCTTGCGCATCCAGCCGTAGAGCAGGCGCGGCAGCATGGCCAGGGCAAAGAAGACGGGGATCGCGATCAGGGCGCTGCCGGTGATGATCCATACCAGCAAGCCGCCCAGGGCCATCACCGCGAGGTTGGCGACGAACAGTTTGGCCGGGTCGACAAACAGGAAGAACTCCTGCACCTGGAAGGCGGCGCGTTCAGTGAAGCTGGCGCGGTACTTGGCCATGGTCACGGTACCCATGTCGATCACGAACCAGGCCAGCAAGCCCGCCGAGAGGGCCGCTATCACGCTGATGATGACCAGTGCGTTGCCGTCGTTCATCCGCGCACCTCGTCGGCAGGCTCGTTCATGTAGCTGTCGGCGGGATACGGCGCGGCATCTACCGGCTTGAATATGCCGATATCCAGGTCGTTGCCGGCGGCGCGCAGGGACTCATAGAAATTCGGCACCAGGTCGCAGCCCGTGAAATGTCCTTTCACCAGCCCTTCCTTGCCGCCGTAGCCCTGGTTGACGAAGCGGAACAGTTCCTGGATCTGGATCTTGCCGCTCTCCATGCCGGTCAGTTCGACGATGCTGGTGACTTTGCGCGAGCCGCATGCGAAGCGGCTTTGCTGCACGACGATGTCGACCGCCGAGGCGATCTGCTCGCGGATAGCGACCAGCGGCAGTTCCATGCCGGCCATCAGTACCATGGTTTCCAGGCGGGCCAGGCCGTCGCGCGGGGTGTTGGCGTGCAGCGTGGTCAGCGAGCCTTCGTGGCCGGTGTTCATGGCCTGCAGCATGTCCAGCGCTTCAGCGCCGCGGCACTCGCCCACCACGATGCGGTCGGGACGCATGCGCAGGCTGTTCTTGACCAGCTCGCGGATGGGCACGGCGCCCTTCCCTTCGATGTTGGCGGGACGGGATTCGAGGCTGACGAGATGCTCGTGATGCAGCTTGAGTTCGGCCGCGTCTTCCACGGTGAGCACCCGTTCGCCGGGCGGGATGAAATTGGAGAGGATGTTGAGCAGCGTGGTTTTTCCGGAACCGGTACCGCCGGAGACGATGATGTTTTTCCGGGCGGCCACGCAGACTTGCAGAAACTCGGCCATGGCCGGGCTGATGGCGCCGAATTGCACCAGATCCTGGGCGCTCAGCTTGTATTTGGCGAATTTACGTATCGTCACGCATGGCCCTTTCAGCGCCAGCGGCGGGATGATGGCATTCACCCGCGAGCCGTCCTTGAGGCGCGCATCGACCATGGGCGACGATTCGTCGATACGGCGCCCGAGCGGCGCCACGATGCGTTCGATCACGCCCATCACGGCACGGTCGCCGGTGAAGGTTAGCGGGTGTTTTTCCAGCTTGCCGAAACGTTCGACGTAGATTTCGTCGAAGCGGTTGACCATGATTTCGGTGACGCTTTCGTCTTCCAGCAACTCTTCCAGCGGCCCCAGGCCGATGGCCTCGTCGAGCACCAGTTTGCACAACAGGTCGCGGTCGAGTTCCGCGGGAATCCTGCCTTCCTCCTCCTTGAGGATTTGCCGGATGAGATCTTCGGTTTCCTGGCGCAAGCGTTCATCGGACATGCCGTGCACGTCGTGGCGGCGCAAATCCATGGTGTCGAGCAGCTTGGCGTGGATCTGCTTGCGCCACTCGAATTCCAGCTCGCGGCGCTTGGCATCCGGCGCGATCTTTACTGCGCGGGCCGGTGGCATGGGTCGGCCGGAGGGCGCATCGCCCTGCACCGCGGTCGGATGCGGGCGTTCGGCTGTCAAGCCAGAATGCTGCGCTTGCTCGGCTGGGTGTTGATCTTCGGCGGCGCGGCTCGGGCGCGCATCGGCGTGAACCGAATGTTCCCCCCCGGATGCTGCTTCCGTTTGTATCAAGCGCAGGCGGTACGGGCCGATGCCGATGACGTCGTCGGCCCGGAGCGGGCCGTGCTGGCTTTCGATGCGCGTGCCGTTGACGCTCACGCCGCCGAAAGCGCCCATGTCTTCCAACAGGACGCCCGAGGGCGTTCTGATCAGCCGGGCATGTTCTTTCGATACGCGCCAGCTGTCGAGCCGAACCTCGTTTTGCGCGCCTTTGCCGATGACGCAATCGTCCGGCGCTTGCACCAGGCGCTGGCTGCCGTCGGGGTGTGTGATTTCGATCTGGAGCATGGCTAGTCCTGCGCTTGCTGTTCAGGGACGAGCCACTGTGCGGCGACCCAGCCGCGCTTGCCGTCGGCCTGAACCGCCATCCAGCGGCCTGTCGGGGCTTGCGGCAGGGCATCGACCACGGCGCCGCTGGCGAGCTTTTGTATTACCGCCGCATTGATATCCGGGGCCACGCGCAACGCCAGCCGCTCCAGGTTGACGCGGTAGCGTTTGCCGGCTGCGCTGGTGGCGGGACTGGTCGCAGTGACTGGCTCCATGGAGGGGGCGGACGATTTGCTCACTTCGTCCCGGCTGCCGTTGCCGCCCAGTTCGATGACCTGGCCTTGCTGATCAGGCTGCGCCACCAAGCTGTTGCTGCGCGCGCGGACCGGCTTGGTGCCCAATGGTGTAATCCAGTTGCTCGCCACCCAGCCGTCGATTCCTCCGACGATCACGTTGCGCCAGTAGCCCAGTTCGGGCGGCTGTACGCCCTGCGGGCCGGCATGGACGATCGAGCCGTAACCGAGTTGTAGCAGAACCCGGCTCTTGAGGCTGGGCCCGGCGCGCAGTAACAGGCCATCAAGCTTTACCTGCAGCACATCCGGCGCGGGGGCTGGCGGGGTCGGTGCTTGCAAAGGGTTCTGCGAGGGAGGGACCAAGGTGTCGCTGGTGGCGGGCCTCACCGGCGCGGCATGCGTGATCGCTACGACCGGCGCAGGCGCTGGTGTTTCCTTGCCGGTGTTGGCCGGCGCGCTGGCCGGAGCCGCTTGTTCCGCTGCGGGCGGTTCCTGATCGACCTTGGCCGGGTCATGGCCAGGCTGCAACGGGTTGCTGAGGTAGGGCTGGTTGCCCAGCTTTTGCTGCAGCCGCTCGGTGGTGCGCTCTATCCGGTTCACCAGTCCCGGCGAGTGGGCGTCGACGACTGTCGGGGTGACGAATACCACCAGTTCCGTTTCCTTGTTGACGAAATGGCTGGAGCGGAACAATGCGCCCAGCAGGGGGATGTCGCCCAGCAGGGGTACCTTGTCGATGTCCGTGCTGTTCTCGCGCGACAGCAGGCCGCTCAATACGATGGTTTGGCCGTTGCGGACGTTGAATTCGGTATTGGTCTTGCGCGTCAGCAGGCCGGGACCCGACGGCGTGGACACGGATGCGTCAATCGTGCTGACTTCGCTTTCTATGATGGCGCGAATCACGCCATTGCGGTCCACGCGCGGGATGATGTCGAGCTTTACGCCGTAGGATTTGAACTGCACGGTCGGACCATTGACCGTGGAAACCGTGTAGGGATACTCGCCGCCAGCCAGGAATGTGGCCTTTGAGCCATTGCGCGCGGACAGTTGCGGCTCGGCCAGGATGGCGGCCTTGCCGTTCTGCGCCAGCAGATTGAGCTGGGCATTCAGGCCGAGGTTGACGGCACTCAGAATATTGAGGCTGGCTGGCAAAGGGATCGTCCCAGTGCCGCCGGGCGACGTGATCGGAGTCGGGTTGGTTGTCCCGGTTTGAACGTTGATCTGATAGGGCCCGTCGTTAATGCGCTTGATCGGCTGCCAGATACCGCCGACAACGGCGCCGCCCAGCGCACTCCATTTGAGGCCGATATCGCGCAATTCGTTGGTCGGGAACTCCACCACCTTGACGTCCATGAATACCATCTGCTCCCAGCCCAGACGGTTGGTGAAGTTGACGATCTGCGGATAGCGCTTGGCGAGTTCGTCGATCTTGGCGATATCGAGGTCGGAAAGGTTGTCGCCCTCCACAATGACCTTGTCTCCGATGACCGAGGCCTTGGCGTTGGGAATGGCGGTGAGGAAGGCGGCAATTTCGCGCGCAAAGCGGCTGGTATCGCCCGGGACAATATTGATTTTGACGCGCTGATAACGTCCGTCTTCATTCCACACGAAAAGCGACGAGGTGCCGATGGCGTTGGCAAAAATCAGCACTTCCTTGCTGTCCAGCGCTGCCGCACTCATGATTGCGCCGTTGCCGACAGCGATGCGGGCGACACCCGGGGCGGGGAATACGCGAGACTCGCCCACGAACATTTCGATTTCGGGGATTTGCGCCTGGTCGTCCTGCTTCCTGATGGGGTTGTAAGGCCGCTTTTGAAGCGTCGCGGCATACTTTGTTTTGGGCTTGATGACTTCTCCAAACGTACCGCCGGCAGCGGTGCTTTCAATGGCCGCTGCTGCCGCTGGACTGGTTTGCCCAAAACTTTCCCCGTTTACGCCAAGCAGCAGTATCACCAGGAAAATCGCGAGCAGTTTGGCTTTCAGTGCCAGCGATACGGTTGCGGATTTTTCGGCGGTCCATCGGTTGGTAAATTGCAGGGCGCGGTTCTTATAAGCAATCATGGTGTTGGCATATCTCTTAAATTGGTTGTGTCGCTGGCGTGCTGATGGGAATTAACGGGAATTGCTGCTGTTCATTACCGGCGGATAATTGGGGATGGCCTGCGCGTTGCCGGCCTGCCCCTGCGCGGCGATAAACGCACCCTGCCCCTCCGCACTGCCGGCCAGACCCAGCTTCAAACCATCGGTGGGAAGCTTGCTGCCGCGCCCGCCATAGAGAACCGGCACTTGCCTGTCGTACAAGCCGCCTTCCGCCGCACCGTTCAGGCCGAGCAAGGCGGCCACATCGCGCGTTTTGCCATAGGCTTGCGTGTCCTGCGGATTGCGCAACAGCGCCGTGATCTTTCCGATGTCGCGCGCGACGATGATGTTTTGCGCCTGTTCCGGCGTGATATTGAACGTGACGGTGGAGTAGTCGCGGCGTTGCCCGCTTTTGGGATCGTCGACCGAACGCTGGCCGGTGGCCATTACCGGGGCACTTTGCAATAGCGGGAAAGTGATTTTTTTGCCGTTTTTGTCGATCGTCGCGATCAGGTCCACGATATCGCCGGGTTCGAGCAGGCCGGATATGGAGTTGATCTCATCCACCGGCACGGTCATGGCGCGATGCCCTGCTTCCACACGGGTCGAGAATGTCGGCACTTTCTTGCCTTCCATCAGGCCCCACAAAATCATTTCACCCGACTTGACCGGATAGGCCAGCACCTGGCCTTCGATTCGATCGAAGGCCTCGGGGGGAACCGCGAGGGAATGGGCATAGTCGATGGGAATCGCGCGCACGGCAACACTGTCCGCCGAGAGCCTGACGCCCCTGCCGAGGTCACGCTTGGCAACCACGACATTGACCATTTTTCCCTTGGCTCGGGCTTCGATGGCTTCCATTCGGTTGAACAGGTAGCTGCGCGCAGCGAGTGCGGCCAACAGGCCGATACCGAGGGCGACGCCCAACACGATCCAGGTTTTGCTGAGTTTGAATTTATTGATTTGGGGTAATTTCATGATTAGGTCGGCAGTGACATTGAGTAGCTGAATTTTTGGTAGGCGGTATTGAAAGCGTCAATCAGTTCCCACAGGACGCTGTTGTGATCGGTCATGCCCACACCCAGGGCGAAGGCCAGTGCAGCGCATACCACCACATATTCGACGGAGGACTGGCCGCATTGACGGTCGGCAGAGGCGATTTGCCCCCACACGGACACGTACCGGCCGAGGGGTAAGTAGGTCATTTGAAACGCTCCATTTGCGTGATGGTGTTGAGCACGATGGCGGTGTTTCCGCTGCTGTCGCGGTACAGGGTCGCCATTGCTTCCTTGC
Source organism: Sulfuricella sp. (assembly GCA_039683315.1). GTDB lineage: Bacteria > Pseudomonadota > Gammaproteobacteria > Burkholderiales > Sulfuricellaceae > Sulfurimicrobium. The sequence continues at coordinate 2,741 of JBDKRR010000434.1, read as the reverse complement.
CCGCGCCTTTGAAGAACAGGGTTTTCCCATTGGCGTGGCCAGCGGCGGATTTATCGTCTGACATGGCTTCATGTTCGAGCGTGAAGCCGTCGTCGCGCATCAGGTTTTTCAAGCGGTCGCGATTGAGGTCTTCGCTTTGGGTATTGGTCACCAGCAAATAGGTGGAGACTTTTCCGGCATCCTCCGAAGTCATCTTGCTCAATATCTTCGATCCCGCCGGCAGCCGCGATAGCCAATGCTCGGTATTTGCCCGGGTTTCTGCCCGGTTGTCGTAAGCTGCTTTCTGGTGCGCCACGGCAGCGACGCCGCGTGTGCCGGTTCCGGCGGGCTCCAGTTGCACCGTCAAATAAAATTCACCCTGGACGCGCCCGAGGATCAGCTTGTTGCCCAGCGTGTTTTCGACCAGCGGATTGCCCATGTGCTGACGGAACCACGCGGCCAGCTGCGTCGGTTTGAGGGCCGAGACAAAACCCTGCATGCGCATCGGCAAGCCATTGACGGCTACCTGTTCGCCGATATCGAAGGTGCGGATTTCCCGCGGCAACGCGATCGTCGGCCAGACCTCTTGCGCTATGGCGTTCGTTCCCAGCGCGAGCAGCGTCAACCCGATCGCAAAGGCGCGCGGATGGCGCCTGCCTGCCATCGGGAGAACGACCATCGTGGTGCGGAAGCAGGGAAAGTTACTGGGCATCAGAGTTCTCAGTTGCTCGCTCTGAGCCGGTCTTCCGGCACCACGTCACGCCAGAAGTCGAGCTTGCCGAGTTTCGGCCCGGAGATGCCGCCAGGCGCGTCGATCAATGTGACCGCCGCATCCACGGCCGAACTGACTGCCTGCAGGCGACCTACCGGGAAAATTCCCGGATCGCCGCCGATACGCGACTCCACCTGCTGCGGGCTTTGGGCCGCCCAGGGATCGAATACCAGGCTGGTGCTGCGCGCGATCGACAGGTTGATTTGGTCGAACGGTTCGTAAAACCTCAAGCCACCGGGCAAGTTTGCAAGTCGCACCGAGACGTTGGCGGTGTATATGCCGTGTGCCTGCAAGCCCAGTTGGTCATGCAACAAAAACGGCGTCCCATCCGAGGTGCTGCTGAACGCGCCGCCGTGGCTGAGGCTATTGCCGAAGCCAAAGCTGATCTGGACATCGTTACCGAAATTGCCGATCAGCGGATCGCCCTTGGGGTCAACCCAGAACAGGTTCCGGTTCGCCGCGAAATTGCCCGCCACGTCGTTGGTCTTGATGGGGGCATCGGAATTGCTGAAGAAACGCCGCCGCACCTCATCGGCCAACTGAATTTCGGGTTTCCATGTGCCCATGGCGTCGTTGCGGGCCATGGCGTCAAAGGCGACATAGCGACTCGCCATCTGCGTGCTGTGGCTGACGTCCTGATACTTGGCGATCACCGGCATCAGGAGGAAGAGCGGGATCATGGCTACGGATATCACCAGGAACTCGGTTAGCGCCTGGCCGCGCTGACTGGAGAGGGCCTGCGACAGACTGCCGAGCGATGCGCCGATCTGAAGCCCGATCATGGCATTGCCTCTCTCGGCACCCTGATGTTGGTGACGCTTACGCCACTGGGGATTGCGAAAATAGATTTGGATACCGCCATGTCCATCCTGACCTCCTCTGCGCGCAACGTCATCACCGGGCTTTCCGTATCCAGCAACAATCCGGGAACGCCCCCATTCATGGGCGACGTGGGGATAGGAAAACGGCTTTCCGGATGAGCGATGCAAAATTCCTCTGACAAAGCCCCACGGTAGATCGTGCATCTGTAATTGGCTACGGTCTTGTACCGGCCGGTGGAAACAAGCCCCGTGCCATGAGCCCTCGCGGCCCCCCCGGGATACCGGGTCAGGTGTTCGAGTTGTGCGGCCACCTGGGCTCGCGCCTGGGGAGGCACCCGGCTCAAGTCAATCGCCGGCACGCTGGCTGGCACCAAAGTGTAATTCGGCGCCTGCTCCTGCGCTTTTTCATCGCATGCGCCGATTGCCTTCTCAGTGTTCAAGTCGATATCGCAATGCCCGATGGCCGAGGCCCATTGCAGCTTGCGTTTCGGCTCGAAAACCTTGAGATCGCAGGCGGCCCTGTCGATGAAATAAGCCTTGCCCTGGCTGACGACCAGCACCCGGTTGGATGCGTAGTAAATCTCAATGTCATGTGACTGGATAACCGGCGGAATGCCGCTGGGCGGAAGCGGGTTGGCGGCCCGTCCAAATATTCTGTGCCGAGTGACGCACGCTTGGTGCTCGATCAACAGATTGCGCCGATTTACATCGTTATCGCCGCCATAGCCCGTCAGGTGGACATAGTGGACTGCCAGGTCCGAACCCGGATGCTCGTCGTGCCACGCGGCATGGGCATCCTGCATGCCCGATGCCAGGCCGGCAAGAATCCCCAACGCAATGCGGAATCCGGCGTGTCCATTGGAAAAGGGTGAAAATTCCTTGATGCGTTTTCTCATGGCAAAACCGCTCCCTGAATGAGCTGCGCTTTTCTGACGTTGCTTGCGGACTGGATCAAGTGCACCTGCCAAAAAGGGTTGAACAGGCTGCCGATCTCGCGCGGCTTGCCGATGCCCTGTCCATATTGGTTATCTTTGGCGTCAGCGGGCCGCTGGAAATAGACTTCCGAGGCCGCAACCGCCACCAGTTCACTGCCGCCGGCGGGTTGTGCATGGTAGGTATTGAGCCGGGGGGTGTTGGTGATCGCTGAACGCCCCTCGGAAGTCACTGTC
>JBDKRR010000433.1:0-2976 GCA_039683315.1 Sulfuricella sp. | reverse complement strand
CCATGCCGCCCAGCACCACCATGCACAGGATCATCACCGATTCCATCAGGTTGAAGCTTTCCGGGCTGACGAAGCCCTGGAAACCGGCGAACAGGCCGCCGGAAATGCCGCCGAAACTCGCGCCCATGGCGAAAGCCAGCAGCTTGACGTTGCGCGTGTTGATGCCCATCGCCTCGGCCGCCACCTCGTCCTCGCGGATCGCCACCCAGGCGCGGCCGATGCGCGAGTCCTGCAGGCGCAGGGAGATGAACACGATCAGCAGCGCCAGTCCCAGAAACAGGTAGTAGTAGGCATAGATGCCGGGCACCTGCATGCCGAACAAGAAAAAGGACTGGTTCAGGGACACGCCGCCGAGGGCGATCGGGTCGATCAGGTTGATGCCCTGCGGCCCGTTGGTGATGTTGACCGGCGCGTCGAGGTTGTTGAGAAAGATGCGGATGATCTCGCCGAAACCGAGGGTGACGATGGCGAGGTAGTCGCCGCGCAGCCGCAGGGTCGGCGCGCCCAGCGTCATGCCGAACAGGCCGGCGACCAGCGCCCCCAGCGGCAGGATCAGCCAGACGGGAAGATGCAGGCCGAACTGCGGCGAAGCCAGCAGGGCATAGAGGTAGGCGCCGACGGCGTAGAACGCGACATAGCCCAGGTCGAGCAGTCCGGCGTAGCCCACGACGATATTGAGCCCCAGCGCCAGCATGATGTAGAGCAAGGTGAAGTCGAGGATGCGCACCCAGCCGTTGCCCAGCCCGGCGCCGACCAGGAAGGGCGCCGCTGCCAGCAGCAGGCCGAGCGCAACGAACGCGAGCAGCGCGGCGCGGCGATCGGATTTTAGCCGCTGCCAGTTCATGGCCGTTCCGCCACGCGTTCGCCCAGCAAGCCCGAGGGGCGGAACACCAGCACCCCGATCAGCACGAAAAAGGCGAACACGTCCTGATAGTGGCTGCCGAGGAAGCCGCCGGTGATGTCGCCGATATAGCCGGCGGCCATGCTTTCGATCACGCCCAGCAGCAGACCGCCCAGCATGGCCCCGGCAATGTTGCCGATGCCGCCCAGCACCGCCGCGGTGAAGGCCTTGAGGCCGAGCAGGAAGCCCATGTAATAGTGCGCGATGCCGTAGTAGGCGCTCACCATCACTCCCGCGATCGCGGCCAGCGCCGAGCCGAGGATGAAGGTGAAGGAGATCACAGCATTGACGTTCACCCCCATCAGGCCAGCTATCTCCGGCGCCTGAGCGGTGGCGCGCATGGCGCGCCCCATGCGGGTCTTCTGCACCAGCAATACCAACCCCGCCATCAACACCAGCGCCAGCAGGAAAATGAATATCTGCAGGTCGGTAACACCCGCACCGGCAATGTCGTGGCGCGTGGCCGGCAGGATGGGCGGACAGGAACTGTAGGAGCGCCCCCAGATAATCATGGCGACGTTCTGCAGCACGATGGACACGCCGATGGCGGTGATCAGCGGCGCCAGGCGCGGCGCACGGCGCAAGGGTCGGTAGGCGATACGCTCGATGGCGAAGCCCAGCGCCATGCACACCGGCACCGCCACCAGCACGCCGCCCGCCACGACCACCACGCCGGGCAGGTCCACCCCGCTCGCCATCAGCGCGTTGACCACGGCCAGGGTCACCATGGCGCCGATCATCACCACCTCGCCGTGGGCGAAGTTGATGAGCTCGAGAATGCCGTAAACCATGGTATAGCCCAAGGCGATCAGGGCATAGACGCTGCCCAGCACCAGGCCGTTGATGAGTTGCTGGAGGAAAATATCCAAGATTTATTTGGCGGCGACTGCAGCCGGGCCGCCCACCGTTTCGATCACCTGCCACTTGCCATTCTTGACCTGGTAAAGAGTGATGGCGCCGTCCTTGATGTCGCCTTTCTGGTCGAAGCTGACTTTCGCCGTCACGCCATCGTATGAAATGCCTGCCAGCGCTGACTGGTATTTCGCCGGATCGCTCGAGCCGGCTTTCTGCATCGCCGCGATCATCACGCCGACCGCATCGTAGCAATAAGGCGCGTAGAGCTGGATCTGACCGTATTTGGCAGTGAATCTTTCGGCGAAATCCTTGCCGCCGGGCATCTTGTCGAGCGGCAGGCCGGGCAGGGAACTGTATGCGCCTTCGGCCGCGCCGCCGGACAGCTTGATGAACTCGGGCGTGCTGCCGCCGTCGGCGGTGAGGAATTTGGCCTTCAACCCCAGCGACTTGAACTGCTTGATCATCGGTCCGCCCTGGGCGTCCATGCCACCGAAGAACAGGATATCCGGGTTTTTCGCCTTCACTGCGGTGAGGATCGCCATGAAGTCGGTGGATTTGTCCGTGGTGAATTCGCGCGCCACGATTTCGGCGCCGGCTGCCTTGGCCGCTTTCTCGAACTGGTCCGCCACGCCTTGTCCGTAAGCGGTGCGGTCGTCGATGATGGCGATTTTCTTCGCACCCAGGCGGGTCACGGCGTAGTCGCCCAGCACCTTGCCCTGCTGCACGTCGTTGGGCATCACGCGGAACGCGGTCTTGAAGCCCTGCTCGGTGTACTTGGGGTTGGTGGCGGAAGGCGATATCTGCACGATGCCCGCGTCGTAATAGATTTTCGAAGCGGGAATGGTAGTGCCGGAATTGAGGTGGCCGATGATGCCGCGCACGCCCGCGTCCACCAGCTTCTGCGCCACGACGGTGGCGGTTCTGGGATCGGCCTGATCGTCCTCGCTTACCAGTTCGAACCTGACCTTCTTCCCGCCGATGGTGGTCCCCGCGGCGTTGGCGTCGTCGATGGCCATGCGGGTGCCGTTTTCGTTGTCCTTGCCAAGGTGCGCCTGGGGCCCGGTCAGCGGCTGGATCGCGCCGATCTTGATGACTTCCTCACCGCCGGCGGCGGGCGAAGCGTCCTTTTTGCCGCAGGCGGCCAGGTTGAACAGCAAGGCGGAAAGCAGCAAAGCCAGCAGGCGTGATTTCAAATCGGTCTCCCTTTATGTTTTCCAGCG
>JBDKRR010000432.1:0-2845 GCA_039683315.1 Sulfuricella sp. | reverse complement strand
TCCAGCTTCCCCAAATTCAGCACCAATAACTTTCCACGGCCCTTTAGTCCATTTCCTCTCGCTCATTTCATCCTCCATTCCCTAACTGCAAACCAAGTGACAATGGCAAAATCAAGCAGAAAGCGGTAAAAATTAATCACTTGTTCTAAATGTTTCATTTTATTACTTTTATCCTCTCAAAATGTCCATATCCAGAATCGTTTGCGCTTCACATTCGGCGTGCAGCCATTTCGAGCCACGCTTTACTACGCCTTCCTGCAAAACGTGATGATTCCACTTTCCGTTGCGATCGTGTACGGGGTTTTCGCAAACAGGGCAGAGTAGCCAACAGTCTCCGGGGCACAGGATGCCGGCACCATCCACGGTCACATAATCCGAATCGTCCAAGTCGTATTCCATGCCGCATTTCAGGCACTCGGCGGGGCGCGAATAGTGAAACTCAGCGGGGCTGTCGTGCGTTTCGGAAAAGGTGCAAGTAATCATTGGCTCAGTCCTCTCTGTCCTCCTGCCATGCAACAATGGCAGTCATTACCGTATATTCTTGCGGACGCATAGCCCTTAACGCTCCGTTCATCGCGGTATTAAGGGCAGCGCAGGCGTCGTAGTCGTGCTGGCTCTGCAAGTGGCACCATGCCCGCCAGAGGATGTAATAAGCGAGTCCTGCGTTATTTGGGAGGTTCATAGGTTGCTCCACAAAAGCCAGATAAGGCCCGCGAGTCCAACAAGCAGGAAAGCCATGGCAATCCCGGCGCTCAACGGTATCTGCTCATAGGTAATGACCGTGGCGGTCTGCGTCTGCGGTTGCAGGCGCATCTCTGCGCGGTAACGGCGTGCAAGCTCTTTTGCGTATACCTGCTCTCCGGGCGTCAAGGCTGGATCGTGGCTCAGGCGCTCATAATCCAGCGCAAATAAGGCGAGTCTTTCGCGTGCTGCGGGTGCGTTGTATTGCATGATTAACTCCTTCAGTCTCTAACGTTTCCCTGTCTGCACGGATGCAACCAGACGGTTATCAGGAACGCCACCTCAAAGAGCGGCGCGAGTAGAACCAAGGTGATGGCAGTATCGATCAGGTGTGTCACGGTTTCATCTCCTCTGCTGCGCTATGGTTAGGCTAGAAACATCTCAACTGTTTCGATTGACGTTTTCTCGTTTGCATTTAAACGTCCGTAAGCTATAAATCTCCATCCGTGCATAGCCATCATGCGATTCAATGCAGCGGCTTTACGACGCGCCCCTCCGACTGATTCGTAAGGGAAAGCTGCGCTGATCTCAGGCGACACAAATTCTTGTCCAACCTTACCCGTGTAGAACGTTTCAGTTCCTACAACGTCAATTCCGCGAACAACATAATCGGCTTTGATCATTTCGCTCTCCCTCACTTACATATACAGAGTAAACCCATTAGGGTTACATGTCAAGAGTTATTTTGCAATTTTCTGTTTATTTTTTTGCGCTGCTCTAAATCGTTGCTGTTTAACGACTTGGCATTTCGGGCAGACCATACGCTTCTGAGTGTCTGACCAGACTCTCGTATGTCCATAAGCACAGGTTGGATGTAGTTTTCTCATGGCGCGATGTTAACCCAACAAAGTTTAGAATTGCAAGGGAAATCAGAATTTCCTGCTCAAAACACGCGCTTATGGCACAATATCCTCATGGCTCGAACAGGCAGACCGCTTAAATTCGCAAGCGCTGAACAGATAAACAAAGCATCGGAAGACTATTTCCAAAAATGCGAGAAAAGCGGTCAACCCATTACAATTACGGGACTTTGCTTAGTTCTTGGAACTTTCCGCGATGTTCTTCTCGATTACGCGGGCGGGAAATATGACGAAAAGGATCGAGAATTTTCCAACTCCATAAAAAGAGCGAAACTTCGCTGTGAGCATTACGCTGAAACGCAAGCATTTAGCGGCAAAAACCCTGCTGGCGCGATCTTTGCGTTGAAGAACTACGGCTGGAGTGATAAGCAACAGACAGAGATCACTGGCGAGGTTCGCACGATCATGGTCAAGCCCGAGTCGAAAGAGCGCAAATCCAGGCCGGCGCTGAAGCCTGAGTTTGATTAGTGTTATACAGTTTTGGGCCTGTTGTTATACGGGAGTGTTATACATGTCGAAGCTAGTGGCTCTGCGAATCCCTGATGAGCTGATGGCAAGGATCGAGATGCGCTGCTCAATCCGCAAGGCGAGCAAGACGGATGTGATCATCGGCGCTATTCAGGAAGTGTTCGAACGTCAAGATCCTGCTGGATCGCTCCCAGCCGCATCACAAAGACCTACGGAGTCGTGGCCTAATATAGAGAATGATCCTACGATCGCTCCGATGTGCCCTTACCGTGAATACGATACAGAGACAGGCCAAACCTACGGCTGTAGACTCAGGCAGCATAGCCCAAAGATAAAGCACCTGCGAGGCGAAGTCATTGGCTAACGCTGGCATCTTCGACGCATCGGGCATGTGGACTCCCACAGCCAAAAACAAGATCATCCGCGCATCAATGGCACGCAACAGGCTGCGGGTCGGCGGGACTGGTTCAAGCAAGTCATCGGACGCGATGATGGAGATCGTGACAGAGTACCTGCTGCGCTTTCCTGGCTGCTTTGCGCTGATCCTCAGAACCACAATGCCTGAGCTTGAACGAACGAATATCCCCAACTTCAAGGCGTATGTTCCAAAGAACCTGTACAGCTGGAACGACCAGAAGCACATTGCTACGTTCGTCAATGGCAGTAAATTGTTCTTTTCCCACCTTCAGTACTTTAGATGGGTGGATCTGGAGGCGTACCAGTCGGCGTCGTTTCCCGCGATATTCTTCGATGAGTGTGGTGGCTTTCCCTTGCAG
>JBDKRR010000431.1:0-14794 GCA_039683315.1 Sulfuricella sp. | reverse complement strand
TGCACATTCGGCCGCAACGCCTTGAAGTGCAGAGCATCCAGCCCCGGGCGAATCAGCAGGGCGGCGTGTGGCTGGGCCTGCAAGAGGCGCTCGGCGCGGCGATCCCGACGCCGGTGCGGAAGCTGTTGCTGCTGTGCGGGAAGGGTGACGCAGGAAAAAAGGACGCTAGCTAAACGTAAGACTTATAAGAGCTGCGTTTGCCCGGCTTCTTCTTCTGGATCACTACGCCCTTGACGGCTTCCAGGCCGGGGATTTCTTCGGTCGGGTAGATGTCGTTGAGCGGGCGCAGATACCATTTCTGTTCGTGGCTGACCAACTGGCGGAAGGTGTATTCGTCGTTGTGGTAGGCCACCACGTAGGAGCCGTCGCGCGCCAGGCCTTCCGGCTCGACCACGATGATTTCCCCGTCCTCGAACTCTGGCAGCATGCTGTCGCCCAGCACCATGAGGGCGTAGGGTTCGCCGCTGGAGCAGGCGCTGAGCGCCTGATCTTCTTCCGATACGGCTTCGTGGATGGGGATGGTTTTCTTGTGCTGCATGGCGCCGAATCCTGAGTGAAATGGTCTGATATTACACCGCGGGGGAGAGGAACGGCAAGCGGCTGGGTTACAATCCGACCTTATGCTGATCGATACGCACTGCCATCTCGATGCCGCCGAATTCGCCGCCGACCGCGACCAGGTGGCGGCCCGTGCGCGTGCGGCGGGCGTTGAGGCCATGGTCGTGCCGGCGGTGGAATACGCTAATTTCGCGGACGTGCTCGCATGTCGTGCTAACTATCCCGGCTGCCATGCGGCGCTGGGTATTCATCCCATGTATGTGGGCCGGTCGCGCCCGGATGATCTGGCGCAGATGCGTGCCGCCGTTGCGCAGCACCAGCCGGTGGCGATCGGGGAAATCGGCCTGGATTTCTTCGTGCCGGACTTCGATGCGGAGGGGCAGGAGGTCTATTTTTCCGAGCAGCTCAAGATCGCGCGGGATTTCGATTTGCCGGTGCTGCTGCATATCCGTCGCGCGCAGGACCAGATTCTCAAGCATTTGCGGCGCATCAAAGTGAAGGGCGGCATCGCGCACGCCTTCAACGGCAGCCGCCAGCAGGCGGACGCGTTCATCGGGCTGGGCTTCAAACTAGGCTTCGGCGGCGCCATGACCTATCCGCGCGCCACGCGTTTGCGCGAACTGGCGGCAACGCTGCCGTTGGAGGCGATGGTGCTGGAAACCGATGCGCCGGATATGGCGCCGGTGTTCGCCGCCAGGGAGCGCAACAGCCCGGAGTATCTGCCGCGCATTGCACAAATCCTGGCCGATTTGCGCGGCATCAGCTTCGCTGAAGTGGCCAATGCGACCAGCGTCAATGCGCGGGCCGTGCTGGGGGTGCTGGGGTGAATAGCCTGCAGCGCATGGCGCTGCTGTCCATTGCAGCCTCCCTCGTCACCATGGCACTCAAATTCGGGGCCTGGTATCTGACCGATTCCGTGAGCCTGTTTTCCGATGCCGCGGAGTCGCTGGTCAATCTTGCCGGTGGTCTGGTCGCTTTCGGCGCGCTGACCATCGCGGCGCGACCGGCGGACAGCGATCACGCCTACGGACACGACAAGGCGGAGTATTTCTCCAGCGGCGTCGAGGGAACCCTGATCCTGGCCGCCGCGGTGTCCATCATCTATACCGCCGTGGAACGTTTCTTCCACCCGCAGGCGTTGCACGATCTCGGCCCTGGGATACTGGTTTCCTTTCTTGCCGCGCTGGTGAATTTTGTCACCGCGCGGGTGATGCTCGTGGTTGCCGCAAGGCACGACAGCATCACCCTCGAGGCCGACGCCAAACATCTGCTGACCGATGTCTGGACTTCCGCAGGCGTGCTGGGCGGCCTGGTCGTGGTGATGTTCGCGCCGCCGTCGTGGCAGATTCTTGACCCCATCATGGCGGTCGCGGTTGCCCTCAATATTGTTGTGACCGGAACAAGCCTGATGCGCCGCTCCATGGCGGGGCTGATGGATTCGTCGCTGCCGCGGGACGAGGTGGCGCGCATCGAGGCCGAGGTGCGGCGCTTGTTGCCAAAGGGAGCCTCTTTCCATAATCTGCGCACGCGCAAGGCGGGCGCGCGCCGCTTCATCGAATTCCATCTGCTGCTGCCAGGCGAAGCCAGCGTCAGCGAGTCGCACGCCTTGTGCGACCGCATCGAGGCGGCGATTGCCGAGGCCCTGCCGCGGACTTCCATCACCATTCACGTCGAACCCCCGGAGATACATGTCTGATCAAACGCGCGGCCTGCTGCCGCAATTCGAACGCACACATATCCTGCTTGGCGACACGGGCATCGAAACCCTGGCGCGCAAGCATGTCTTCGTCGCCGGGCTGGGCGGCGTCGGTTCCTATTGCGCCGAGGCGCTGGCGCGTGCCGGGGTGGGGCGCATCACGTTGCTCGACCATGACGTGGTGGCGACCAGCAATATCAACCGCCAGCTCCCGGCCCTGCTTTCCACCGTGGGACAGCCCAAGGGCGAGCTGATGCGCGCGCGCATCATGGACATCAACCCGGCGTGCCAACTCGAAATCCTGCGCATTTTTCTCAACAGCGAGAATGTCAATGACCTGGTGCCCGATTGCGATTACGTGGTCGACGCCATCGATTCCCTCGCCTGCAAGGTGGCGCTGGTGGGCGAGAGCGTGAAGCGCGGCCTGCGCGTGGCGTCCAGCATGGGCGCCGGCAACCGGCTCGATCCGGGGAAGATCAAGATCGCCGATATCGGCAAGACCGAAATGTGTCCGCTGGCGAAGCAGATGCGCAAGCGCCTGGGGCGCCACTACGGTATCTACAAAGGCGTTCTGACGGTGTTCTCTGATGAGCAGCCGAGCGCCCCGCTGCCGCCCGAGCCGGTCGAAGGGCCGGGCCGCGCGCGTGCCGTGAACGGCACCATCAGCTACATGCCGCCGCTCTTCGGGCTGATGCTGGCGGGGGCGGTGATCCAAGCGTTGCTGAAGGAATGACCTCGCCTGCGGTTACCGCGATCATCCTGGCCGGTGGGCGCGGGCAGCGCATGGGCGAAGTCGACAAGGGCCTGCAATTGCTGCGCGGCAAGCCCTTGGTCAGTTGGGTGACGGACAGCATCGCGCCCCAGGTGGACGAGGTGCTGATCAGCGCCAACCGCAACCTGGAACGCTACCGCGAGCTGGGCTTTGCCGTGCTGCCGGACGCCATGCCCGATTTTCCCGGTCCGCTGGCCGGGTTGCACCGTGCGCTGGAAAACGCGAAACATCCGCTCTGGCTGAGCGTACCCTGCGATACCCCCTTTTTGCCGCACGACCTGGTGCAGCGGCTGCGCGATGGTTTGTTGTCGGGCGATGCCGAGCTGGCCGTTGCCGCATCCGGCGGCCGCTTGCAGCGGGTGATCTGTCTCGGCTACAGCCATTTGCGCGCCGGATTGGGCGATTTCATCGCGCGCGGCGGTCGCCGGGTGGGCGAATGGCAAGACGGCTTGCGCTCTATAGCCGTGCCGTTCGAGGATGAGTTGATTTTTAGCAACATCAACACGCCCGAAGAACTGTCGGAAGCGGAAAATAAACTGGATTATTAGCGAAATCTAATTTTTCCTCATAAAAGGATGGAATTGTCTGGTAAAAATTCGGTACAATCCGGGTTTTAAATTTTTTCGGTCTCGTTGAACAGGGATGTGGATATGAGTATGAGTGAAGTGGATCGCAGCAAGCGGAGGTTTCTGATCGCCGCCACTACTGCAGTCGGCGGGGTAGCGGCGGTAGGTGCCGTTATACCTTTTGTCATGAGCATGCTGCCTAGTGAGCGCGCCAAGGCCGCGGGTGCGCCGGTCGAAGTGGATGTCAGCAAAATCGAACCGGGCATGATCTTGAACGTTGAATGGCAAGGCAAGCCGGTGTGGGTAGTCAACCGCACCAAGGAAATGCTCGATTTGCTCAGCAAGCATGATGACAAGCTGGTCGACGCCAAGTCGGAAGTGCCGCAGCAACCCGACTACTGCAAGAACGCTACTCGCTCCATCAAGCCTGAAATTCTCGTGGCGGTCGGTATCTGCACCCACTTGGGCTGCTCGCCGACCTACCGCCCTGAGATGGCCCCTGCCGATCTGGGGGCCGACTGGGCCGGCGGTTTCTTCTGCCCTTGCCACGGTTCCCGTTTCGACATGGCAGCGCGCGTTTATTCCGGAGTTCCCGCGCCGACCAATCTGGTTATTCCGAAACACAAGTATCTCAGTGATGGCCGGCTTTTGATCGGCGACGATAGCAAGGGAGCCTAAATAAATGAACAGTCTGACTCGATTGCTTGGCTGGGTTGACGAGCGTTTCCCGTTGACCGCCAATTGGAAAGCGCATCTTTCCGAGTACTACGCACCAAAGAATTTCAATTTCTGGTACTTCTTCGGCTCCCTGGCACTACTGGTGCTGGTGATGCAGATCGTTACCGGTATTTTCCTCACCATGAACTACAAGCCTGACACCAACATGGCGTTTGCCTCGGTGGAATACATCATGCGCGACGTGCCATGGGGCTGGCTGATCCGCTACATGCACTCGACCGGCGCTTCGGCCTTCTTTATCGTGGTGTATCTGCACATGATGCGCGGCCTGATGTACGGTTCCTACCGCAAACCGCGCGAACTGCTCTGGATTTTCGGCATGCTGATTTACCTGGCGCTGATGGCTGAAGCTTTCATGGGCTACCTGCTGCCTTGGGGTCAGATGTCCTTCTGGGGTGCCCAGGTGATTATCAACCTGTTCACCGCCATTCCCTTCGTCGGTCCGGACATTTCGGTATGGATTCGCGGTGACTACGTTATCGGCGACGCCACCCTGAACCGCTTCTTCGCCTTCCACGTGATCGCCGTTCCGCTGGTCCTGCTCGGCCTGGTGGTGGCGCACGTTCTCGCGCTGCACGAAGTCGGCTCGAACAACCCGGATGGCATCGAGATCAAGAAGAACAAGGATCCGGTTACCCACATTCCGCTGGATGGCATCCCCTTCCACCCCTATTACACGGTGAAGGATATCGTCGGCGTAGTAGTGTTCCTGATGGTGTTCTCGGCGATCGTGTTCTTCGCGCCGGACATGGGCGGTTATTTCCTGGAATACAACAACTTTGTTCCTGCTGACCCGTTCAAGACCCCGGCACATATTGCCCCAGTCTGGTACTTCACCCCGTTCTACGCCATTCTGCGCGCGGTGCCGCCGATGTTTGGCTCGCAGTTCCCCGGCGTGATCGCCATGGGCGTGGCGGTGATGATCCTGTTCTTCCTGCCCTGGCTGGATAAGGGCAAGGTCAAATCGATCCGTTATCGCGGCACGGTATACAAGGTCGCGCTGGCACTGTTCGTCTTCAGCTTCGTCGGTCTCGGCGTTCTTGGCGTGCTTCCTTCCACCCCGCTCTATACCATCTTTGCCCAGATTTTGAGCCTGGTGTACTTCGCCTTCTTCTTCCTGATGCCGTGGTATACCAAGATCGACAAGACCAAGCCTGAGCCTGACCGGGTGACGGGTTAATGAGAACGCATAGAATGGGATTCGTTAACATGAACATAATCAAAAAACTGTTGCTGCTGGCGCTGGCTGCGCCGGTGCTGGCCCAGGCAAATGTGGGCTTGCACCTCGATAAGGCGCCTTATGACCTGAACGACAAGGCTTCCTTGCAGCGCGGGGCAAAGACTTTCGTCAACTACTGCCTGAGCTGCCACAGCGCGTCGTATATGCGTTACAACCGCTTGCAGGATATCGGTCTGACCAACGACCAGATCAAGGACAACCTGATGTTCGCGGCCGAAAAAGTGGGCGAGCCCATGAACGTGGCCATGAAGAAGGAAGATGCCAAGGTGTGGTTCGGTGCCACTCCGCCTGATCTGACCGTGATTGCCCGTTCCCGCGGTGCGGATTTTCTCTACACCTACCTTCGCGGCTTCTACCGCGACGACACCCGTCCGACCGGCTGGAACAACACCGTGTTCGACAAGGTCGGCATGCCGCATGTACTGTACAGCCTGCAAGGCGATCAGGAATTGCACGTGGAAAAACACGGCGAGCATGAAACCAGCAAGCTGGTGCTGGTCAAGCCCGGTACCATGACCGCGCCGGAATATGACGCAATGGTTGCAGACCTGGTTAACTACCTGGTCTACATGGGCGAGCCTGCCCAGCAAACCCGCATGCGCCTGGGTGTGTTCGTACTGCTGTTCCTGGGCTTCTTCGCTGTGGTTGCTTACTACCTCAAGAAAGAGTTCTGGAAAGATATTCACTAAACAGCTTTCCCACGCGGGAACTCCGTGCGCCGGTACGCTTTCAGAGCGTAACCGGCGCCGTATTTTTTGCTCCATTAATTTTTGAACCAGTTTTCAGAGGAAGCATAAATCCATGATGACCCTCTACTCCGGAACTACCTGCCCCTTCAGCCAGCGCTGCCGCATCGTGCTGTTCGAAAAAGGCATGGATTTCCAAATTATTGATGTAGATCTGCAGAACAAGCCGGAAGATCTGGCTGTGATGAACCCCTACAACCAAGTGCCGGTGCTGGTCGAACGCGACCTGATTTTGCATGAATCAAACATTATCAACGAATACATTGACGAACGTTTCCCGCATCCGCAACTGATGCCGGCCGACCCGGTGATGCGCGCCCGCGCCCGCCTGTTCCTCTATCGTTTCGAGCAGGAACTGTTTGCGCACATCGCTGACATTGTCAAAGGCAATCAGAAGGCCGCGGACAAGGCTCGCACCATTATTCGCGACAACCTCACCCAGCTGGCACCGATCTTCTCCAAGCAGAAGCACATGCTGGGCGATGAGTTCTCCATGCTGGACGTGGCGATCGCTCCGTTGCTGTGGCGTCTCGACTTCTATGGCATCGAGTTGCCGAAACAGGCTGCTCCCCTGCTCAAGTATGCCGAGCGTATTTTCTCCCGGCCGGCTTATATCGAAGCCATGACGCCGTCCGAGAAGGCAATGCGCAAATAAACCGCCGTGACGCAAGAAATCTCGACCAAACCCTACTTGATGCGCGCCATTTATGAATGGTGCGCGGACAGCGGCTTGACGCCCTATCTGACGGTGGCGGTGGATGAAAACTGCCAGGTGCCGATGGAGTTTGTCAAGGATGGTGAAATCGTGCTCAACATCGGCGCCGGGGCGACCCCCAACCTTACCATCGACAACGAATGGGTGAGCTTCAATGCCCGCTTCGGCGGCGTGGCACGCGAAATCTTTGTGCCCGTCGGCGCGGTGATCGGCATTTATGCCAAGGAAAACGGCCAGGGCTTGTTTTTCGGTCGTGAGGAATCGGCACCCGAAGGGGAGGAACTGCCCACAACGGCTGCACCGCAACCCCCGCAAACCGATGAGCCCGGTCCGAAGCGCGGCAAGCCGTCCCTGAAGGTCGTCAAATAACTAAAACATGATTTGTCTAAGTGGGCCAACGCACTTATAATGCAGCCCCATTGCCGGATTAGCTCAGTTGGCAGAGCAGCGCACTTGTAATGCGAAGGTCGTCAGTTCGATTCCGACATCCGGCACCAAACAAAAAGGGTTAAGCATTTCTGCTTAACCCTTTTTACTTTGGCGCAGCCATATCCTTTAATCAGCGGGTGGTCAGTTTCGCCAGCGCCTCGTCTGCGTTCTGTTCGTAACGGGCGCGTTCTTTCTTCGCCGCTTTCTCCAGCGCCAGATTGATTTCCGGGTATTTCAACGCCAGGATACGCGCGGCCAACATAGCGGCATTCTTGCTGCCATCCACTGCCACTGTGGCGACAGGTACCCCGGGTGGCATCTGCACAGTCGAGAGCAGTGCATCGAGACCGGACACGACCCCGCCCGAGAGCGGCAAGCCGATTACCGGCAAGTGAGTATGGCCGGCAATGACGCCTGCCAGGTGGGCGGCCATGCCGGCGCAGCCGATCAGCACTTGGACGCCTTCCTTGTGGGCACGGTCGATGTAGGCGGTAACCTTGTCCGGGGTGCGGTGCGCCGAGGCCACCACGATTTCGCTGGCGATGCCGAGTTCGCGCAGGGTGTCGCGCACCTTGACTACAGTTGGCAAATCGTTTGGGCTGCCGGTGAGGATGCCGACCAGTGTCTTGCCGGCGGTGGTTTTTTTGCTTGTTGCCACGCGTGATCTCCTTTGCAGGCTTTAGTTGCCAGTCAATCGGTTCAAGGCTTCGCGGTATTTTTCGCCGGTTTTGGCTGCGACTTCCGGCGGAAGTTCGGGGGCGGGCGGCTTCTTGTTCCAGCCGATGGATTCCAGCCAGTCGCGCACGTATTGCTTGTCGAAGCTGGGCGGGTTGGCGCCGGGCTGATATTGGTCCGCGGGCCAGAAGCGCGATGAGTCGGGTGTCAGGGCCTCGTCGATGAGATATAGCTTGCCGCCATCGTCCAGGCCGAACTCGAATTTGGTGTCGGCGATGATGATACCCTTGGTCGCGGCATATTCAGCGGCTTCGAGATAGAGTGCAATGCATACGTCGCGCACTTGTTTCGCCAACGCCTTGCCGAGCAGTTCTTCGGCTTTGGCGTAGCTGATGTTCTCGTCGTGGGCGCCGACTTCAGCCTTGGTGGACGGGGTAAAAAGCGGTTGCGGCAGCTTGTCGGCTTCGCGCAATCCGGCGGGCAGCGGAATGCTGCACACGCTCTGGCTCTTCTGGTATTCCTTCCAGCCGGAGCCGACCAGGTAGCCGCGCACGATAGCTTCGATCGGCAGGGGCTTGAGTTTTTTGACCACCAGGGCACGGCCGGTGACCTGATATTTTTCGTTATCCGCGACCACGGATTCGGCTGACACACCGGTGAGCTGGTTGGGTACGATGTGTTTGAGCTTGTCGAACCAGAAATTGGAAACTGCTGTCAGCACCGCGCCTTTGCCGGGGATGGGGGTGGGCAGTACGACGTCGAAGGCGGAAAGGCGGTCGGTCGTGACGATCAGCAACTTTTCGCTATCCACTTCGTAGATGTCACGCACCTTGCCGCGATTGAGCAGCTTCAGGCTCTTGATGTCGGTTTGGAACAGAGCTTCGGTCATGGGGATTCCTAAAAAATCGTAATCCGGAATTTTACCCCGGATTGAGGGAGCCCGGAATGCCACTTGGCTTATGCGGTTATCTTCTCAGGTAAGCCTGGCGCAAAGTTTCCGGAAAGCGTTCGATCGTATAGCGCAGCATGGTGCGCGGCATGTTTTGGCAATGCTGGTCGAGAAAAGACTCCAGCCGTGCCTGGTCGCGCTTGCCTACTTCTCGCAGCATCCAGCCGGTAGCCTTGTGCATCAGGTCTTCGCGGTCGTGCAACAGATGTTCGGCAAGCAGCAGAGTGTCGTCGAATTCGCCGCGCCGGATGAAGCGTAAGGTCGCCACCATGGCGATGCGACGCTCCCACAGGGAGGGCGAGCGAACCAGCTGATATAGCGGATCCCGCACCTGGTCCGCCAGATAAGCGCCAACCACCGGCGGCGCGGAAAGGTCGACCAGATCCCAGTTGTTGATCCAGGCGGTGTTGGCAAGATACGCCTGATAGGCGTTCCGGCGCTCATCGGCACCCCCGGCAGCAAAATGACGCAGCAGAAAAAGCAGCGCCAGCAGACGTTCCTCGTGAAAGCGGGAATGGAGCAGATCGAGCACGGGGTCGAGTTTC
Source organism: Sulfuricella sp. (assembly GCA_039683315.1). Classification (GTDB taxonomy): domain Bacteria; phylum Pseudomonadota; class Gammaproteobacteria; order Burkholderiales; family Sulfuricellaceae; genus Sulfurimicrobium. The sequence continues at coordinate 5,165 of JBDKRR010000431.1, read as the reverse complement.
ACCCCCGGGAATTCCCTGGCCACGGCACGGATTGCGGGAACCTTGATGCCGAGGAACACGTCCCCAGCGCCGTACTGCCCCGGTCCGGTCTTGAAGAATCCCTGCAGGACGAGGGCGGTTTCCGGGTTGGCGAGGCTGTGCAGCCGTGACTGGATTTCGGGCAGGGGAGTCAAGATTTTCAAGCGCTCGTTCTATTACTTCATGCGGCTGCGATCTTGAGGATCACCTTGCGGATTTGGTCGTCGCTCACCAGCGGCGCGTGCGCATCTTCCGGAAAAAAGAGGCAAAAGGCACCTGGCGGCGTCGCAATCCAACTCGCCGGGGCGTCGCGGAAGAACTGGATATCCTTCTCGGCGTGGTAATCGGCGACGGGTTCGGCGCAGTCGCACACCGGCTTCCATCCCATCTCGTCCGTGCCATCCAGCACGAACTGGATGTCGATGTACTTGCGGTGACGTTCCAGTTTTGCCTGCTCGCGGCTGCGCCCGGTGGCTGCCTCCACAATCGCGAACAGGCGCTCCCCTTCGATGGGGTAGCGCCCCGGCGCCAGCGCATTCAGATCGGTGTTGCGCAGGAACTCGAAGGCGCGCGAAAACAGCACATGCAGGGCGGCGTAGCGGTCAGCGTTGGCAAGAGTGTCGAATATCATGGTGGTTTAAGTTGTGGTCAGTTCGTGCGGGTTATGGGGTAAAACGGCTCTATATCCATGGTAAAGCGTATCGCATCATTTGAAGAACTGTCAGGTGTATTGCAATTCTTGTTGGGATAAATGCTTGTGGATTACAGTCGGCAGAGTCCTGGGCGCTTTAATTCGTAGCTGTTTATTGACATTGAATCTGCCAAATACAACTTCAATATCACTGATTGTTACGCCAAATTCAGCAGCCAGGAATCGAACCATATGGTCGGTTGCCTTTCCGGCCACCGGCGTGGCCGTTACACTGACTTTGAGTTGATTCCCTTTGGCCTTGCCAATGGCATCCTGTTTTGCGCTCGGCTTGCCGAGAATATTAAGTATTAACGTGTCGCCATCCCAGGCGCAGAAAGAATCAATTGTCACTCCCTTGTGCGCCACGCTACCTCCGACATGCGATTGTGTGCTGTTCACTATTGCCTCATCAGGATCGGCGAATCCCGAACCCTGATTTTACATGTTATGTTCGGTTCTTTCTTGTCCTGGACACCAATTCGTCGCTGCTCAGAGCGTTGAGGAAGGCTACGATATCCGTTACATCCCGGTCGCTCAGCGTGGGGCGGTCGATCACGCTGAGGCTTTTCCCCTCGTCCTGCCAGACGATGGCGCGGGCGGGGCGCGGCTCGTTGCTGAGGGTGGCGCGCAACTGGCTGCTGGCCATGATACGCACCGCTTCTTCCAGCTGGTCGACCGAACCGTTGTGGAAGTAAGGGGCCGTCAGCGCCACGTTGCGCAGCGATGGCACGCGCCATGCGCCGATTTCGCTGCCGAGCGCGGCGGCGCCGATGTCGCGGGTAAGCTGGTAACGTTGCCGGTAGGGCGTGTCGAAGTTCGGGAAGCTGCGCAAGGTCGATTGCGGCGACTGTTGGTCGAACAGGCTGGCTGCGCTGAAATTCGGCCCGTAATGGCAGTTGATGCAGCCGGTCGACTGGAACAGGGCCATGCCACGCTGCTGCGCCGGGCTCAGGGCGTGACGGTCGCCGCGCACGAAGCGGTCGTAGGGCGTGTCGGGGGTGATCAGGGTGCGTTCGTAAGCGGCAATGGCGGAGACGATGCGTTTCATGGTGATGGGCTCGCCCGGGCCGAACACGCGCGCGAAGTCCTCACTGTAGCTGGCATCCTGCCGCACACGCTGTTCCACCGCCTGCGCCGAGGGCATCCCCATTTCGATGGGGTTGAGCATGGGGCCGCTGGCCTGTTCCTCCAGCGAGGCGGCGCGTCCATCCCAGAACAGGGCGGCCTGGAAGGCTGCATTCCAGATCGTCGGCACGTTGCGCCCGCCGATCTGGCCGTCGACACCTTGTGCCGTGCGGCGCCCGTCATTCCCCGCGCCGCGCTGCATGTCATGGCACGATGCGCAGGAAAGTTTCCCGTCTCTCGACAAGGCTGGGTCGAAGAACAGGCGCTTGCCCAGGGCAACTTTCTCCGGCGTGGTGGGGTTGTCCGCAGGCGCGGGAGCGCGTTCGGGCAGCGCCTGCCAGATGTAGCCGACGTGCGTGGCGCTGTAGCTGCCGCCCTGAACGATGCCGCTGCGGATGATGGCGACATCGTGCAGCGCTTCGGTACGGGCGGGGTCGGCGTGCATCTGCCGGGCGATCATGGGCGCGATAACCTTTTGCGGCAGGAATGCGATGGTGGCGATAGCCGTCATCTTGAAGGTGAAGGCGAGGATGCCCATACCGAGGGCGCTCGCCAGCAACAATTTGCCGCCGCCGCTCAAGCGGGCAAAGGGACCGAGTTCGTGCTTGACCATCAGGATGAGGGTGGTTACGGCGAGCACGATGGCTGTCGCGCCGATGCCGAAAAAATCGAGTAAACCGGTGTTCATGTCTTCACTCCTTGGCGCATGTTTCCAACGCGTGGGTCGCGGCTCAGGTGCGGATTTCCGTGAGCAGGCCAGTGAGGCCGGAAGCGTTGCGGATAATCGTGATGCCGCGCTTGGTTGCCACGAAATCCTTGGCCACGAATTCCCCCATCAGCCTGGCCACGACTTCCCGCGTGGTGCCGAGGTGGTGGGCGATCTGCTGCTGCGTCATGCGCAGTTCCCCTTCCGCCGAAGCATGCAGCAGGATGAGGTTCGCCAGGCGCTGCTCCAGCTTGTATGAATGGATCTGCTCCAGTTCCGCCATGAGGCGAAAGACGACGGCGGAAAGCGCATGGACCGTCACGTCCTGGATCGCTTTCTCGCGTTCGAACAATTTGCGGAAGATCGGTCCCGGAATCAGCGCCACCTTGGTGGCCGCCTCGGCCTGTACCCAGGCGGGATAGAGCAGATCGTTGAAGAAACTGTTGAGGGCGAAGACGCAGGTCTCGCCCGGGTCGATGAAGTACAGAGACGCCTCGATGCCGCTGGGCGCCAGCGAAAACACTCGCAGGCGCCCCTGGAGCACGAAGTAGGCGCCGGAAATGCGCTGCCCCTTCTGCAGCACCATGGAAGCCGGTGCGCAGCTCTTGCTGACGAGGCCCTGGCGCAGCAGTTCCTTTCCTTGCGCGCTCAGGTTGCGAAAAGGTTCAAGGCTTTCCAGTTCGTCCATGGTCTTCATTTTTCCCTCGATTCAGTTCGGGCTGCCCGGTGGCCGTCGGAAGAAGGTATCGCCGGGTGTCGCGGTCGTGACCTCGGTGATGGTATCGAACGGCAATCCCACTCTTTCATGCGCCCGTTTAACTGCCTCGGCGTCGGGTGCCATATTGAAGCAGAAAGCGCGCCCCTCGTCGTACCCCACATGGGTCCGCAGCGGCACTACGCCTTCGTCGTAGCACGCCTGTTCGTACGTGGCGAAGAACGCTTCGAATTCGGCGGGGGTCAGCTTGTGCGGAAAGGTGTCGCGGGTGCGGTCGTGGGTATCGATAAAAAACTTCATCGGCTTCATGTCCATCTCCTGTCGTTGCGCTACGGAAGGTGTAGCTGAACGAAGAATAGCGATGACGGCGGGGGCGGTATGTAGCAAAAGCTACACAGCATGGGAACATGCTAACGCAATATTGACGGCTGGCGCCAGCGGCCATATGCCGCAGACGGTCGGAAGGCTATGACCTACTTGGTCAGTGCCATGAACAGTTCCGGCAGGCGTTCCGGCAGGCGCTGGATGTTGTCCACCACGGTGTACTGCTTACCGAAGATGTCGCTAACGTATTCGTCCGCCTTGGGGTCAAGGTTGATGCAGTAGGCGTAGATGCCCTTGGTGTCCAGTTCCTTCACGGCTTGCCGTGCATCCTCGATCAGCATGCGCTCGTCCTTGGTGTCCACGTCGGCTGGCTGGCCGTCGGTGAGGATGAGCATGAGCTTTTTCTCTGCCTTCTGGTTTTCCAGGTAATGGGCGGCGTGGCGCATCGCGGCGCCCATGCGGGTGGAGTATTGCGCGGACATCGCTGCCAGACGGCCTTTTACTTCGTCGTCCCACTTTTCGCTGTAGCCCTTGACGTGCAGGTAGCGCACGTCGTGCCGAGTATTGGAGTGAAAACCGCCGATTGCGAAGGGGTCGCCCAGTTTGTCGATCGACCAGGCCAGCAGCGAGACGGCTTCCTGGCTCAATTCGAGAATGGTTTGCTCGGTGCCCGCGACTTTTTCGTTGAGGGATTCCGACAGGTCGAGCAGCAGCATGACCGCGATGTCGCGTCCGCTGGTCTTGTGGCTCATGTTGATGCGTGGATCGGGGCTGGCGCCGCTCTTGAAGTCGATCAGGGAGCGCAGGGCGATGTCCAGGTCCAGTTCGCTGCCTTCTTACTGATAGCGGATGCGCACTTTTTCCTGCGGCTTGAGCAGGTCCAGCATGCGTTTCAGGCGCTTGGCCAGGGCGGCGTTTTTGGCCAGCAGGTTGTCGATGTCGGCTGCGTTGCCCTTGGGATGCAAGGCTTCGTACACGCTCACCCAGTCCGGGCGGAAGGTCTGGCTGAGATAGTCCCACTCGGGGTAATGGCGTGGCGGCAGACCCTTGAGTTCCTCCCCTTCGTCGACCTTGCGCTCCTGGTCGAAGGCATCTTCCTCGTCGCCTTCCTCGATGAATTTCCACATCTGGCGATTATCGTCGCGGTAATCCACCACCGTGTCCTTAAAGTGGATTTTGGGCAGCTGGTCGCTTTGGCGGCGCGCCTTGGCGCCGAAGGATACGGCCAAATCGACCATGTGCTGGGTGGCCGTCTCGCCGGCCTGCATCAGGGCATGAAAGCGCTGGGCGAATTCGACGATCAGCGGGCTGCGGTAGGGATGGTTCGCATCGAGGATGGCGCGCGACAGCATGGCCAGACGATGGCGCACGGCCGATTCCTTCTCCGGATCGCAGGCGTCTTCCGCCGGAACAGGGTGCAGCCCCAAGAAAATGCGGCGCAGGCCGGGGTATTGCTGCATGGCGAGGTACTCCACGCGGGAGTCTTCGAGGAATTCGACCGCCATGCGCTGGAAAGGGCTCAAATTGTCGGCAAAAACCGCTGTCGTCCAGCGCTTGTGGCCGATGATGTGGGCCAGCGTGGCACG
>JBDKRR010000430.1:0-4555 GCA_039683315.1 Sulfuricella sp. | reverse complement strand
GCCACCCGGTTTCCCCTTCTGCGCCGCTTCGGTTTGGTCAGTAAATTGGGGGCAGTCGGCTGCGCCTTGTCTGAGCTCCGCGACAGCCCACGGTTTGTGTGGGCTGTTAGGGCGAGTTGCGCAGACGCCCAATTTGCTGACCAAACCGAAGGTACCCGTAGGGCGGCGCAGGGGGTCGCCTTTTCTTGGTTATCTTCTTTTGGCGAAGCAAAAGAAGTAACCCGCTCGCCGGGCGGCCCCGGCACCCAATCAACCATGCGCGAAGCGCATTCCATGCGGAAACTACCGAGGAGCCCCCTACTGCTTCCGACTCTTCTCAATCAAATCGTATGCGATCTGCACTTCCTTGGCCTGCTCGGTGGCCACGGCGATCATGTCTTCCGGCACGCCCTGGCCCATCAGCTTGTCCGGGTGATATTGGCTCATCAGCTTGCGGTAGGCGCGTTTGACTTCCTGGTCGCTGGCTTCCTTGCTTACGCCCAGGGCCTTGTAGGCGTCGTCCAGGGCGCTGGCGGAAGCGGCCTGACCGGCGCCGAAGTGCGACTGGTTCAGGACCATATCCAGCATGCTCCGGAATGCGGCCTGGCTATAGCCGAGATTTCCGGCGATCTCCATCAGCAGGCGTTCCTCGATCTCGTCGATGCGCCCGTCGGACAAGGCCATGACGATGAGGTAGACCAGCAACATCTGCTTCAGGCTGTGCGTATGGCCGCAAATGGCCATGAATTGCATCAGGACGGGCTGGTAATCGAAGTCCGGCGCGGCGCCGCGCTTGAACAGCGCAATGGCTTGCTGCCGGTGCTCGGCCGACATGCCCAGCTGGCGGATAAGCTGCTCCACATGCGCGATCTCTTCCTCGGATATCCGGCCATCGGCCTTGGCGAGTTTCCCCATCAGGACGAAAACGGTTTCGAGAAAAACGGCCTGGCGGTGCGCGCCGCTGAGCGGGTTTACGCCGCCGGCACCGTAGGCGTTATAACGATCGATCGCGCTGCCCAGAAAATAGCCGGCGATGGCGCCGAAAAATCCGAAGAAATAAAAGCCCAGCAGGGCGCCAACGAGTTTAAACAAGATAATTCCCGGGATGAATGCGAAAACGCCGATTATATCCGGGCCCCGGCACTGGTATCATGCGCCCATGAAAAATCACCCCGACATCGATACGATCATTGCCCGAACCCGCTGCTGGATCGAGCGCGTGGTGGTCGAACTGAACGTTTGCCCGTTCGCCCGCAAGCCTTACGAGGGCGGGAAAGTGCGCTATGTGGTAAGTGCCGCGACGCGGCCGGAGGACCTGCTGGACGAGGTGCAGCGCGAACTGGAGCTGCTGCGCGCAACGGATGCCGCGGAAATCGAGACCACGGTGCTGATCCATCCTTACGTGCTGAGCGACTTTCTCGACTACAACGATTTCCTCGGCATCGTCGACGCCTTGATCGAAGAAGGCGGATACGAGGGCGAATTCCAGGTGGCCAGCCTGCATCCCGATTACCAGTTCGCCGGCACCCAGCCCGATGACGCCGAGAACTACACCAACCGCTCGCCCTACCCGATCCTGCATCTCCTGCGCGAAGCGGAACTGGCGCGCGCCATCGCCGGGTACGCCCGACCGGACAAGATCCCGGAACGCAACATCCGCACCCTGGAGAAGATCGGCGCAGCGCGCTTGCGCGAAATACTCGACGAATGCATGCACATCGAGGGCGGCGGGACGTGAAAACCACGCTTCTGGGCATCGCCGTCAAGCCGGTTCGCCTGCAGCCGATGCAATTGCACGAGGCGGCTGAATTAAGCGAGCAGGCGGGCCTGGTCGGCGACAGCCGGGGCAAGCCGGGGCCCCGCCAGGTCACCTTGCTGACCCTGGCGGCATGGCACGCGGCCTGCGCTGAAATCGGCGTAATTTTTCCCTGGACGGAACGCCGCGCCAATCTTCTGGTCGGAGACTTGCCGCTTTGCCAGTCCGCCGGCGCGCGCATCGTGATCGGCGATGCGCTGCTGGAAATCACCGGCGAGACCGACCCGTGCGAACGCATGACGGCAGTACACCCGAAGCTGTTCGATGCGCTGGTTCCCGACTGGCGCGGCGGGGTTTGCTGCAGGGTGCTGCGCGGTGGGGCAATCACGCTGGGAATGGAGGTCGAACTAGCGCGTGTTAACGAGATGGCGGAATCGGCCTGAGCGGGATTCAGACTTTAATTTATTGCTTTGGAATTCAATATGAGATCGGTAGTAAGAATGTTTTTCAGGACTTTGCGCATTGTAATCGGCCCCTTCATGCTGCTTTGGGAAGCGGCGACCACGCCCAAGGGCATCGTGCGCCAGCCAGACCAGCAAAAGCAGGTCGACCAGCAATGCCGCAGCCTGGCCCTTTACCAGTTCAAGACCTGCCCTTTCTGCATCAAGGTCAGGCGCGAAATCAGCCGCCTGTCGCTCGGCATCGAACTGCGCGATGCAAAAAACGACCCGCAACACCGCGAAGCTTTATTGCAGGGCGGCGGCGAGATCAAGGTGCCGTGCCTGAGAATCACGGACGACCAGGGCAACAGCCGGTGGATGTACGAGTCCGCCGACATCAACCGTTATCTGAACGAGCGCTTCGCCTGATAACTGAAACAATCCGGCTGTCATTGCGAGGAGCGAAGCGACAAAACAATCTGTAACCGATCGAGTTTCTGAAATCGAGATTGCTTCGCTGCGCTCGCAATGACGGGGCAGCGCGACAAATCAGCGACTACTTGGCGCGATGCATGGCCGGTCGGCCAATGCTGCCGTCCAGCTTGTAGTTGCCGCGCATGGTTTTCTTCTTTTCTTCCAACGAGAGCTTGACAGCTCCGGACAACTCACCCTTGGCGGACACTTCGCCGTACCCTTCGACGAGCAGCCCTTTGCCCGCCATGCGCATCACCCGGTATCCCTGCCGGTCGCCGGAAGGTTCGAGCTTGAACGACCACACGTCGAAGGGCGTTTGCCCGATGTAGATCGCCTCGACCGCATAATGCAGGGTTTCTGCCAGGTCAAATCCCGTTACGGCGCCATCGCGCAGCGTGACAGTGCCGGTCAGCAGCGGCTGCCGCAACAGCTGCTCAGGCATTGTTGCCTGCTGGACGAAGCTGAAGACGGCATCGAGCTTGCCTGAAACAATCGGGGCATCCGGCTTGGCGGAAGACGCTGCGATATTCGCCCCGGCAATGCGCACGTCTCCTGCTGCAGACCAGCCGGCATCCCAGGACAAGGTGAGCGAGCCGCTTACCTTCCCGCCGGAAACCGTGCCGTTCAGATCGTCGAACCGGATGCTCCGATCGCCGGCCTTGGCGGTGGCATGCAAGGATGAAATTTTGACGGGCAGAAAATAAAGCGGCGCGATTTCGCTTGCGCTGATCGACACGCCAAGGCCATCCGGCGTGGGCGCGAAATCGGCGCGCAGCGCGCCATCCTCGCTGGCCAGCGAGGCCTTGTCCAGCCGTCCCGCAGCCGAAAAGTCGAATTCGCCCCGGAAGGCCGGGAACGCGGGATCGCTTGCTGCGATTTTCAGGTTCCGCACGGTGACCCGCGCAACCTGGTAGGCCGGCTGTTGCTGCGCATTCCTCGCGGGCCAGCCGGCAGCTGTTTCCAGCATCCCCGGCGCCAGATCCACCTTTTCCAGCTCGATGCGCTCGACCTGGCGACCGCTGCCCAGCAGCGTTCCCCAACCGGCATAAATCGCGGCTACGGCAATGCGGCTGTCGCCCTGCGATCCGATCCGCACCTGATCTAGTTTGAGATGAAGCGACGGAAGCAGCACGACATGCATGGACTGAATCGTCACCGGCTCACCCAAATTCGTACTCGCCAGCTTCTCGAGCTGAGTACGGGAAGAACCGAGCGGCACGAAATTGATCCCCACTCCAGCCAAAACCAGCAATGCCGCGAGTCCTGCGGCCCCCCATTTGATCCGGGTTAGCAGGACGGCCTTTCTGTCCCCCGGCTCGCGCTCCTCGCGAGCACTGAGCATGGCCTCTTTCCGGGCGATTTTTTCCGCCGCCTCGCGGGCTTTACGCTCGGCTTTTTCCTGAGCCTTGCGCTCGGTCTCTTCACGCGCACGGCGTGTCTCGTCTGCCTTGGCCTGACGCTGCGCTTCCTTACGAGCCAGGCGTTCCGCTTCTTCCTGAGCCTTGCGCCGCTCGACCTCTTCGCGCACGCGGCGTGCCTCTGCTTCTTTGGCTATACGCGCAACTTCCTCGCGGGCGACGCGTTCGTCTTCTTCCTGCGCCAGTCGCTCGGCCTCTTCGCTGGCGCGGCGCTCCTCTTCTTCCCGGGCCAAGCGCTCGGCCTCCTCGCGGGCAGCGCGCTCGGCTTCTTCCTGCGCCAGACGCTCGGCTTCTTCGCGCGCGCGGCGTTCCTCTTCTTCCCGGACCAAGCGCTCGGCTTCCTCGCGGGCAACACGCTCAGCTTCTTCCTGCTCCAGACGCTCGGCTTCTTCCTGTGCCAGACGCTCGGCTTCTTCGCGCGCGCGGCGTTCCTCTTCTTCCCGGGCCAAGCGCTCGGCCTCCTCGCGGGCAACGCGCTCGGCTTCTTC
>JBDKRR010000429.1:0-22826 GCA_039683315.1 Sulfuricella sp. | reverse complement strand
ACCATTTTTCATCCCGCCAGTCGTCAGCACCCTTTTCTCGCTGCTGCCGCAATATCCTCACTCCCTGATTTTCACTCGGGCGATCAACCTGGCCCTGAAAGACAAGCTGCGCGACGAAGTCTGGAGTCCTCTGCGCGGCAAACAGGTGTGCATCCACGTCAGCGACGCCGGCATCGCATTCCACTTCACGCTCACCTCGGATGGCCTGGCGGCCCGTCAGGCCGTTGCCCAGCCGGATCTCACCATCCGTGCCAGCGCACAGGATTTCATCCTGTTGGCGTTGCGCAAGGAAGATCCGGATACCCTGTTTTTCTGTCGCCGCCTGGTCATGGAGGGCGACACCGAGCTGGGCCTGCTGACGAAAAACACCCTGGACGGCATGGAACTGCCGCCGATGGATTTCCGCTCCCTGCTGCCCGCCCGTTTGTTCGGTCAAATCCGCGCCCGCCTGCTGGCGTAAGACGCGTTCACTCGCTCTAATTCCCCCTGTTGTCTGCCCGTCGAGCCGCTCCGGCTCGACTTCATGCGCACGTCCTGAGCATTGTGGTTTGAGTTCACACAAAACCACAACATGTTGATATAATCCGTAAAGCAATTATTAGATTTAGTGATTGTTCCTGTGCCAGGACGAGAACAACGGAGGATTCAACCATGCCCTTTGCCAAAGCGTACCAGCAACAGAACCGCTCCGAACCTAACCGCAATCACCATGTCCACCTCCGCCTTATCAATGGCGGCCAGCGCATCAACGAGCCTCGCGGCGAAATGCGTTGCTCACGCCGCGTTCCGCTCGAGTGCTATGTAAAGGTGAGAGTGACCGACAGCGGCGAAACCTTTTACGCCATGAGCAAGGATCTCAGCGTGGACGGGCTGGCATTTACCGCCCACTACGTGCCGCGCTTCGGCGAAATGATGGAAATTCAGCTGCAATCGCCGCGCGGTTCCACGCTCAAGCCGTTCAAGGCACTGGTTCAGGTGCGACGTTGCGTCCATCTGGACGAGAACAAGGGATACGAAATCGGCACGGCGATCATAAAAGTTCGCCAGTAGCCTTCACATTCAGACGTTTTCCCGCAACGGGAAAGTGTCTTGGCGACAAGCCACCCGCAGGATGCGGGATAGTCTAACTGGCCCGATGTATATTCTTCATCGGGATATGCTTCACTTCCTTCAGCATTTCCTCGTCGAGGACGGCTCGATCTGCCGCCCCCTCCTGGAAATCATTTCATGCCGGAAACGAACACCACCAGCGAGTTGATGTCGGCATCGGTAAGGTTTTCGGTATTGGCCGCCATGAAAGGGTCGATGCGTTCGCCGGTGCGGTCGCGATAGCGCTTCAGGGTCAGCGTCAGGTATTCAGGCTGCTGGCCGGCGATGCGTGCGATCTTCTCGTTGCCGCGCCCCTCGTTACCGTGGCAGCGCCAGCAAATCTTGTAGAACAGGTCTTTTCCGCGGCTGGCCAGCGCCGGATTGGAAACGGCATGGGGGGTGACCTCCTGGCTGGCAAAATACGCCACCGCGCTCACCTTTTCCTCGTCGCTCATGGCCTTGATCATGCCCTCCATGAATACGTTGCGACGCCGCCCATCGCTGAATTTTTTCATCTGCTCCAGCAAATAGGCCGGATGCTGACCCGCCAGATTGGGCACGTCAGGCCGAGCGCTGTTGCCGCTATTGCCATGGCAGTTGAAGCAAAACGAAGCCACTTTCTTGCCTGACTTGATCGCCGCTTCCATGGCCTTGGGATCCTGCGCCAAGGTGCCGAGTCGCGCCTCAAGCGTAATTTTTGCCGCGGGCTTGGTTTCAGCCGCCACCGCAGCACCCATGCCTGCGACAATAAATCCGGCCAGCGCGCCGGCAAGCAATCTGTTCGTTGTCATGAAATCCCTCAGGTTCGAATCGAAACATCATCAAATGGACAATGCCATCCATTTTATGGGAACTCGGCCAACTAATCCATCAGTGACATCGAGCCAGCGACGTCAACTCGGAAAAACATCCTTTATTTCCGTCTTGATGCCGCCAAAATAACGGGCTGTTCCGCCTCAGCAGGCTGCTTTAAGTATCTGGCTGGCGCCCGTCCGCATACCGCTTAAAAGCATTTCTGGTATCGTTGCACCTGAATTTAAAATCAAACCTGGAACCAAATACTCATGACCACCGGAAACCTGTTTATTGTCGCCGCCCCGTCCGGAGCGGGTAAAACCAGCCTGGTAAAAGAACTGTTGGCCGCCGACGCGGGCATTCAGCTTTCCATTTCCTACACCACGCGCGCGCCACGTCCGGGCGAGGTGAACGGCCAACATTATCATTTCGTCAGCCGCGAAACTTTCACGCAAATGCTGGAGCGCGGCGACTTCCTTGAAAGCGCAGAAGTCTATGGAAATTTTTACGGCACCTCGCAGCCCTGGATCGAAGCCAGCCGCAAAACCGGGCAGGACATCCTGCTGGAAATCGACTGGCAGGGCGCGGCGCAAGTGCGCAAACTGATGCCCGAGGCGATCAGCGTGTTCATCCTGCCGCCCTCTGTCGAAGCCCTGCGCCAGCGCCTGACAGGACGCGGACAGGATGCGGAAGAAGTGATCCAGCGACGCGTCGCTGCCGCGCGCGAGGATTGCGGCCATGTGGGCGAATTCGATTATGTTATTATTAACGACGATTTCGCCACGGCCCTGCAGGACCTGCTGGCGGTGGTGCGGGCACAGCGCCTGCAGATCGATGCACAGCTCGACCGGCACAGCGACCTGATCACCTCACTGACATAATATTCAAGCTAACAAGGATCAATACCATGGCACGCATTACCGTAGACGATTGCATGAAATACTTCGACAACCGCTTCGAACTGGCGCTCGCCGCCACCTACCGGGCACGGCAACTGGCCAATGGCGCCACCCCGCTGGTGGAGCCGAACCGCGACAAGCCCACCGTGATCGCCCTGCGCGAAATCGCCCACGGCAAGGTGGGCAAGGAAATCCTTAACCGCGGACAAGCGTAATTCCGTGAGGCGTTAGGGGTGAGGGGTGAGGCGAAAAACATGGCATCGATTTCTAGCGCCTCACCCCTCACTCCTCACCCCTAACCCCCATGCCCAATCCCTCCCAGCTTACCGACACCCTTTCCGGCTACCTCAAACCTGAGGACCTCGTCCAGGTCGAGGAAGCTTTTCGCGTCGCCGAAACCGCGCACCACGGGCAAATGCGCAAGAGCGGCGAAGCCTATATTTCCCACCCGCTTGCGGTCGCCACCATCCTGGCCGAATGGCGCCTTGACGCCCAGGCCATCATGGCCGCGCTGCTGCACGACGTGGTGGAAGACACGCCCACCACCAGCCAGGAAATCGGCGAAAAATTCGGCAAGCAGGTAGCCGACTTGGTGGATGGCGTCTCCAAGCTGGACAAGATCGAGTTCCAGTCAGAGGCGCATGCCCAGGCGGAAAACTTCCGCAAAATGCTGCTCGCCATGGCGCGCGACGTGCGGGTGATCATCATCAAGCTCGCCGATCGCCTGCACAACATGCGCACGCTGGAATCCATGCAGGCGGCGAAACAGCAGCGCATCTCCCACGAAACCCTGGAAATCTACGCCCCGATCGCCAATCGCCTGGGCCTCAACAACGTTTACCGCGAGCTGGAAGACCTGGCTTTCCGCTTTGCCCACCCCAACCGCTACATGGTGCTCAGCAAAGCCGTCAAGGCGGCGCGCGGCAACCGGCGCGAGGTGGTCAGCAAAGTGCTGGAGGCCATCGAGCTCAAGCTGGCCAACTGCAAAATCGAAGCCACCGTCACCGGGCGCGAAAAGCACCTTTACAGCATCTACCGGAAGATGCAGGAAAAGAACCTGGCCTTTTCCGAGGTGTTCGACATTTACGGCTTCCGCGTCACGGTCAAGGACGTGCCGGGCTGCTACCTCGCCCTTGGCGCCCTGCATGCGCTGTACAAGCCGATTCCCGGCAAGTTCAAGGACTACATCGCCATCCCCAAGGCCAACGGCTACCAGTCGCTGCACACCACGCTGTTCGGCCCGTTCGGCACGCCGATCGAAATCCAGATCCGCAGCCAGGAAATGCACCAGATCGCCGAAGCCGGCGTGGCCTCGCACTGGCTTTACAAGAGCGGCGAAAGCGGCATCAGCGAAATGCAGCAGAAGACCCACCAGTGGCTGCAAAGCCTGCTGGAGATCCAGAACGAAAGCCGCGACGCGGCCGAGTTCCTGGAACATATCAAGGTCGACCTGTTCCCCGATGAAGTCTACGTTTTCACCCCCAAGGGCAAGATCATGGCCTTGCCGCGCGGCGCCACGGCGGTGGATTTCGCCTACGCGGTGCACACCGACGTCGGCAATCGCGCCGTGGCGGTCAAGATCAACCACGAGCACGCCCCGCTGCGCACCGAGCTGAACAACGGCGACCATGTGGAAATCGTCACCGCCAGCCACGCCAACCCCAACCCGGCATGGCTCAACTACGTCGCCACCGGCAAGGCGCGTTCCCACATCCGCCATTTCCTCAAGACCTTGCACTACGAGGAATCGGTGGCCCTCGGCGGCCGCCTGCTGGAACAGGCGTTGCGCGCGCTCAAGGTCGACCCCGCCTCGATCGGGACCGGCCCGTGGGAAAAGCTGCTGCGCGAAAATGCGGGGAAAACCAAGGACGAAATACTCGCCGACATCGGTTTGGGCAAGCGCCTCAACATCGTCGTGGCGCGCCAGCTGGTTTCCCTCGGCGACGTCTCTTCCGCCGAACAACGCCCCCAGGGCGCCATCACCATTCGCGGCACCGAGGGCATGGCGGTGCAGTTCGCCAGCTGCTGCCGCCCCATCCCGGGCGACCCCATCCTCGGCTTCATCAACAAGGGCAAGGGCCTCATCATCCACACCCACGACTGTCCGACCATCGCCCACTACCGCAACGATCCGGACAAATGGGTGGACGTGGAATGGGACCCCGATACCCGGAAGCTGTTCGATGTCTCCATCAAACTGGTGGTCGCCAACCAGCGCGGCGTGCTGGCCAAGGTGGCTGCGACCATCGCCGACGCCGATTCGAACATCGACAACGTGAGCATGGAAGAAGAAGACGGTAGCGCCTACACCACCATGTATTTCACCTTGCAGGTGGAAAACCGCATGCACCTGGCGCGTGTGATGCGCGGCCTGCGCCAGATCGCGGAAGTGGTGAGAATCAGCCGGATGAAAGGCTAACTCAGCCATCAGCCATCAGCCATCAGCCATCAGCATTTGACTCTAATTAACGGGAAACGAAAATGACCAAACAAGTTTTGAGCACCGCCAACGCCCCCGCCGCCATTGGCACCTATTCGCAAGGCATCCGCGTCGGCGACACGGTCTACCTCTCCGGCCAGATCGGCCTCGACCCGCAATCGATGCAGATGGCGGAAGGCATCGACGCGCAGATCAACCAGGTGTTCCTCAACCTCGGCGCTGTCGCCAACGCCGCGGGCGCGGGCCTGGTCGCCACGGTCAAGCTCAACGTCTACCTCACCGACCTGGGCCATTTCGCCAAGGTGAACGAAATCATGGCCAGGTATTTCGAACAGCCCTACCCCGCCCGCGCCGCCGTCGGCGTGAAAGAACTGCCGCGCGGCGCGCTGGTGGAAATGGACGCGGTCCTGTATCTGGGCGATTAATGTTTCAAAAAATCAGCAAGGCCACCCGAGACAAGCTGGCCAAGCTGGGTATCCGCAGCCCATTCGACCTGCTGCTGCACCTGCCGTTGCGTTACCAGGACGAAACGCATCTCTACCCCATCGCCGACGCCCCGTTAAGCCAGGCGGTACTGGTCGAGGGCATCGTCACCCACGCCAGCGTCACCTACAAGCCGCGCAAGATGCTGAGCGTCAAGATCCGCGACGCCAGCGGCTTACTCCAGTTGCGCTTCCTGCACTTCTACCCCAGCCAGGTCAAAATCCTCACCCCCGGCGTCACGATAAGGGCCACCGGGGAAGTCCGCCACGGCTTTTTCGGCGCGGAAATGGTCCACCCCCAGTGCCGTGTGGTGAAGGAAGACACGCCGCTCGCAGAAGCGCTCACGCCGGTTTACCCCACTACCCAAGGGCTGTCGCAGGCCACGCTGCGCAAGCTGGTCGGCGAAGCGCTGCAGCAGTGCGAGATGGACGACACGCTGCCGCAAGCCATCCGCGCCCGTCTCAAGCTGGCGGATTTCGGGGACAGCGTGCGCCTGCTGCACCAGCCGCCCCCCGACGTCGCCCCGGCGACTCTGGACGAACGGAACCATCCCGCCTGGCAACGCCTGATTTTCGACGAACTGCTCGCGCAGCAGTTATCCATGCGCGAGCATTACCGGCGCCGCCATGCGCGCGGCGCCCCGCCCCTGCTGCCCGGCAAGACGCTGAGCGCTGCGCTGCTGGCGAGCCTGCCATTCGCCCTGACCGGCGCACAGCTGCGGGTGGCGCACGAAATCAGCGCCGACCTCGCCCGCCCCCACCCCATGCAACGCCTGCTGCAAGGCGACGTGGGCAGCGGCAAGACCATCGTCGCCGCGCTGGCGGCCTGCCAGGCGATCGAAAACGGTTTTCAGGCCGCGCTCATGGCACCGACCGAAATCCTCGCCGAGCAGCACTACCTCAAGCTCGCCGCCTGGCTCGCGCCGCTCGGCATCAGCGTCGCCTGGCTCACCGGCAGCCTCGGCAAGAAAGACAAGAAAACCGCGCTGGAACAGGTCGCCAGCGGCACGGCGCAACTCGCCATCGGCACCCACGCCCTGTTCCAGGAGCAGGTAAGCTTCAGACGGCTTGGCTTGGCAATCGTTGACGAACAACATCGCTTTGGCGTCCACCAGCGCCTGGCACTGCGGGAGAAAGGCAAGGCAGCAGACACGCCCCCCCCTCACGCCTCACCCCTCACCCCTCACCTACTCATGATGAGCGCCACGCCCATCCCGCGCACCCTGTCGATGAGCTATTACGCCGATCTCGATGTCTCCGTCATCGACGAACTGCCCCCCGGCCGCACGCCCATCGTAACCAAGCTGGTGGACAGCGCCCGCCGCGAAGAAGTGTTCGGCCGCGTACGTGACGCCTGCATGCAAGGCCGGCAGGCCTACTGGGTGTGCCCGCTGATCGAAGAATCCGAGACCCTGCAACTCAAGACCGCGCTCGAAACGTTTGAAAGTCTGAGCCTGGCCTTTCCCGAACTCGCCATCGGCCTGGTGCACGGCCGCCAGCCGGCAGCGGACAAAGCCGCCACCATGGCGGCATTCAAAACTGGCGGCATCCAGTTGCTGGTCGCCACCACGGTGATCGAAGTCGGCGTGGACGTGCCCAACGCCTCGCTGATGGTGATCGAACACGCCGAACGCTTCGGCCTTTCGCAACTGCACCAGCTGCGCGGCCGCGTGGGGCGCGGCGCGGCGCAGAGCACCTGCATCCTGATGTACCAGACGCCCCTGTCGGAAACCGCCCGCGCCCGCCTCAAGATCATTTACGAAAACACCGATGGCTTCGAAATCGCGCGCCAGGACCTCCACCTGCGCGGCCCCGGCGAGTTCCTCGGCGCACGCCAGAGCGGCGTACCCATGCTGAAGTTCGCCGACCTGGAACGCGATCAGGCGCTGCTCGATCCCGCGCGCGCCATCGCCGAACAGATGCTGGCTGAATTTCCCGACTTCGCCGAGCGGCATCTGGCGCGCTGGCTGGGACAGCAGCAGGAGTTTCTGAAGGCGTAAATCTGTTGCAGCTTTTGTAGGGCGTCAATAAGCGAAGCGCATTGCGCCAGCCCAATTGCTATATTTTTCTCCCGGCACTTCTGATGTCCGGGGTCAATTTGCTTCCAGCGTATGTGCTCCATATTTCTTGAGCATTGCACGACCCCGCCTATCGGTGTATAAACACATAAACACCCATTCACGGAGAACGCCATGGATACGATTCGCTGGAATGTCGCCGTCTCTGCCGACACCGATCAATCCCTTCGCATGTTTCTGGCCAGCCAAGGTGGCGGCAGAAAAGGCGACTTGTCGCGCTTTATCGAAGAGGCGGTACGGGCGCACATCCTTGAGCTGACGGCCGAACAGGCCAAGGCCGCGAATGCCAACGTGAGCGAGGCGGATTTGGCCTCCGTGGTCGATGAAGCCCTGCAGTGGGCGGCTCAGCACTGATGCGGGTTGTCCTGGACACCAATATCCTGTTCAGCGCATTGATCTCGCCACATGGGCATCCCGATGCAATCTATCGCGCCTGGCGCTCTGCGCGCTTCGTGGTGGTGACATCACGGATGCAGCTCGACGAGATTCGCCGAGCCAGCCGCTACCCCAAGTTTCAGGCCGTTCTGCAGCCAGTCAAGGTTGGCGCGATGATCAACAACTTGCAGCGCGCCGTCGTTCTGGACAATTTGACCATGGCGGATGAAGCCGATGATCCCGACGATGCGTTTCTGCTGGCCATGGCGCGGGCAGGCGATGCGGACTACCTGGTGACCGGCGATCGCCGCGCCGGCTTGCTGCAACGTGGGCATATCGAACGCACCCGGATCGTCACGCCTGCCGTATTTTGCGCCGAGGTGTTGTGATCTCGGGCTGACCTGCCCCGTCCGGACGCGTTTATATGCCGTCATCTCGCATACCATCACTACTGTTACCTGGAACTCCATCATGCTGAGCTACCGCCACGCCTTCCACGCCGGCAACCACGCCGACGTGCTGAAACACCTCGTCTTGGTGCAACTCGACCGTTACCTCGGCCAGAAGGACAAGCCGTTCTGGGTCATCGACACCCATGCCGGGGCCGGGCTTTATGCGCTGGACACCGGTTATGCGACCCAGTTGAAGGAGTTCGACAGCGGCATCGGCAGGCTGTGGGCGCGCAAGGACTTGCCGGCACCGCTGGCCGAGTATGTGGCGCTTGTACGCGCCGTCAACCCGGACGGCGCGCTGCGCTTTTACCCCGGCTCGCCCTGGCTGGCGCTGCAGACTATTCGCCCACAGGACCGTCTGCGCCTGTTCGAACTGCACAGCAGCGACAGCCGCATCCTGCAGGAAAATTTCGCCGATCACGCGCGGCGCGTGACCATCACCACCGCCGACGGTTTCGACGCGCTCAAGGCCTTGCTCCCGCCGCCGCCGCGCCGCGCCCTGGTGCTGATCGACCCGTCCTACGAAATGCGCGAGGACTACCAAGCCGTCATTACAGCGCTCAAGGATGGCCTGACGCGCTTTGCCACCGGCACTTATGCTGTGTGGTATCCGCAACTGGCCAGGCCCGAAGCGCGGCAGTTGCCGGAGAAGCTCAAGCGCCTGCCGGTGAAAAGCTGGCTCAACGTATCCCTGACGGTCCACGCGCCGAGTTCGGACGGTTTCGGCATGCACGGCAGCGGCATGTTCGTCATCAACCCGCCGTGGACGCTGCACAAGACGCTCGCGGAAATCCTGCCCTACCTGGTCAAGGTGTTGGGCCAGGATGCCGGCGCAAGCTTCGTGCTGGAACAGGAAACGGCGTAAGGAGCAGTTCATGAATGCTGCTAGAATCCTCGTTTGACCAAGAAACGAGACGGACCGCTCACCCCATGCGTCACCTGCCCATGTTGTGGCATCCCCGCCCGCCCGCCGCGCCCTGCCTGTATCGCGCGTGGCTGACTGACCGGGGCTCGCTCACGCACCGCATCCGGGCGCGCTGCAGCGCTTTCAGCGTGCGTGGCTTGCGCCTCACCAGGGCCAAGTCGGGGCGCGACGAGGCGGCTTATGTGAACCTGAATCCGCGCGAGCTCGCATTGCTGCGCGAAGTGCTTTTGTACTGCGGCGACACGCCGGTCGTTTTCGCCCATAGCGTGATTCCCCGTGCAGGCTTGCGCGGACCGTGGCGCAGCCTGAGCAGTCTCGGCAGCAAGCCGCTGGGCGCGGCCCTGTTCGCCGATCCGCAGGTGAAGCGCTCGCCGCTGCAGTTCAAGAAACTGAGCCGCCGCCACGAACTCTATCGCCGCGCCTGCCGCGTCCTGCCCGACCCCCCGGCGTACCTGTGGGCGCGGCGTTCGGTGTTCACGCTGCGGCGCCAGCCGATCCTGGTCACGGAAGTCTTCCTCCCCGGCATTCTGGAGTTAGCGAATTGAAACTGAAGGAAAGATTCGACCTTTATGAAAAGCTGATGCGGCTCGACAAGCCTATCGGCATCCTGCTGCTGGCCTGGCCGACGCTGTGGGCGCTGTGGATTTCCTCGGGCGGCATGCCCAACTGGATGGTCGTGTGGATTTTCATGCTCGGCACGGTGCTGATGCGCTCCGCCGGGTGCGTCATCAACGACTATGCCGACCGCGATTTCGACCCGCACGTGGAACGCACCAGGAACCGCCCCATGGCTGCGGGGCTGGTGAGCAAAAAAGAGGCGCTGGCACTCTTCGCCGTGCTGTCCGTGTGTGCTTTTCTGCTCATCCTGCGCTTCAACAAGCTCACCATCCTGCTGTCCTTCGGCGCGCTGTTCCTGGCTGCCAGCTACCCCTTCACCAAGCGCTTCTTCGCCATTCCGCAGGCCTATCTCGGCATCGCCTTCGGCTTCGGCATTCCCATGAGCTTCGCCGCGCAAACCGGGCACGTGCCGGCCATGGCGTGGCTCATGCTGCTGGCCAACATTTTCTGGGCGATCGCCTACGACACCGAATACGCCATGGTGGACCGCGAGGACGACCTCAAAATCGGCATCAAGACTTCGGCCATCACCTTCGGCCAATACGACGTGCTGGCGGTGATGGCCTGCTACGGCATGACCCTGGCCATTCTCGCCGGGATCGGCGGGTGGTTCCGGCTCGGGATTTTCTATTACGCCGGCCTCGCCGTGGCGCTGGGCATCGCGGTCTACCATTACAGCCTGATCCGCAAGCGCGAACGGGACAAATGCTTCAAGGCCTTCATCCACAACAACTGGTTCGGCGCGGCGGTGTTCGGCGGCATCCTGCTAAACTACTGGCAGAGCACCCTGTACGCCGTCAAGCACCTGTTCTGAGAAACCATCATGGCCGGCTGCTGCGAAAACAAATCCTGCACACTCGCCGCCATGCGCGCCGATCACGGCCGCGTGCTGAAAATCGTGCTGGCAGTCAATGCCGTCATGTTCCTGGTAGAAACCTTTGCCGGCATGGCTGCCCACTCCACTTCCCTGCTGGCGGACGCATCCGACATGCTGGGAGACGCGCTGGTGTACGGCTTCAGCCTCTACGTGCTGAGCCGGGACGAGCGCTGGCAGGCGCGCGCCGCCTTGCTCAAGGGCGTGATCATGCTGGCCTTCGGCTTGGGCGTGGCAGCGGAAGCGATCCACAAGACCCTGCATCCCATCCTGCCGCAGGGCGAAGCCATCGGCCTGATCGGCCTGCTGGCCCTCGCCGCCAACACCGGCTGCTTCCTGCTGCTCTACCGCCACCGCGCCGACAACCTCAACATGAGTTCGGTATGGCTGTGCTCGCGCAACGACCTGTTCGCCAATGTCGGCGTGATCATCGCCGGCATCGCGGTTATCTACAGTCAATCGCGCTGGCCGGACATCGTCGTAGGTGGCATCATTGCAGCACTGTTCCTCAAATCCGCCGTGAGCGTATTGCGCCAGTCCCTCGCCAGCCTGAACACCCAACCTGATTAGGAGTCGTCATGCGAAACATTCTGTTGCTTCTTCCCCTGCTTCTTCCCGCCACACTTGCCCAGGCGCAACAACCCGCGCCATTGCAGGACGCACGAATGCTGGTGAACATGCCGGATATACCGCGCAGCGTGATGCGCGCCGACATGCTCGACCACATGGCGGCGCTCAACGAGATCATCGGCGACCTGGCGGAAAACAAATTCGAGGCTGCCGCGGAAACCGCCGAAAAGCGCATCGGCCAAAGCGCCATGGGCAGAAATAACACCATGGCGCGCGGCCAGGGTCCGGGCCGCTTCATGCCCGACACTATGCGCCAGATGGGCTGGAACATGCACGGCGCCGCCAGCGAATTCGCCAAGGTGGCGAAGACCGGCGACAAGACCAAGGCTCTGACCGCACTGCAGCAGGTCACCGCGAGCTGCGTGGCCTGCCACATGGCGTTCCGAACCCGCTAAAGCCGGGCGGCTGTAGTGCCGCTTCTGCAAGCCCTCAAATCCGCCCAACCGGCCATTCCGGCGCAATGCAATGGAATAAATTCAGCTTCTCCCGCGTCTTTACTCCTATCGGCCCGGACACGGCCGATTCTAGGGCTGATTGCGCCCCAAGGAAAAAACGCGGGGGGATCGGCGATGGAGCAGGAAGGAGAGGCCAGCAACAAGGGCGGTGAAGCATCCCGCTTTGCGGCGATCAGGCGGGACGATTCCGGTCGCAAAAACCAGGAAGAGCCGCTTGCCCGAGTTGCCCGCTACGACCTCCAGACGGCACTGCCCAACCGGGAATTGTTCTTTCAGCGCCTCGAACAGGTTCTCGCTGAGAATCGGCGGCAGAACCGGAAATTTGCGCTCATCTTCATCGGCCTCGACGACCTCGATGCGGTCAACGACGGTTACGGTCAGCGCTGCCGCGACGCCTTGCTGCATGAAGTGGCCAGCCGCCTGAAAAAAGGGATACGGGGTTCGGATACCCTGGCGCGACTGGGCGGAGACGAATTCGCCGTCATTTTGCCCATCCTCGAAAACAGCCAGGATGCAAAGCGCGTCGCTGCACAATTGCTGGAGCAATTCCGCACACCATTCATCCTCGAGGGGCATCCCTGCCGGATCACGGCCAGCATCGGCATCAGCCGCTACCCCGAAGACGGGGACGAAACGGAAACCCTGCTCGACCGCGCGCGCAGGGCCTGCCTGGACTAAGAGCCTGGCGCGCGTGCCGCGGGGAACCGGCCATGCGTCCCAAAAGCAAAAAACCGGCCAACGGCCGTGCGCTTGATGCAATAATTCGGGTTATATCCTCAGCGGCCCAGTCATTCAATATACCCGGACTCACATCCCCCCAGGAAACGACATGAGCGAACTTCAAAGCACCCCCGATCAGGATTCCCTGAAAACCCTCACCACCGTGGTCTATGCCCTGCAGGCAGCGTCCTTTATTATCGGCATCACCAGCATCGTCGCCATCGTGATCAATTACGTGAAGATCGACGACGTCAAGGGAACCTGGCTGGAATCGCACTTTCGCTGGCAGATCCGCACCTTCTGGTTCGGTCTGCTGTGGGGCGTAATCGGCGTCCTCACCTTCATTCTAATCATCGGCTGGTTCATCCTGGCGGCCGATGCCGTCTGGGTGATTTACCGCATCGTCAAGGGCTGGCTGCGTCTCAACGAGGGCAAGGAAGTATTCCCGCAATGAAATATAAAGACCTGCGCGACTTCATCGCGCAACTGGAACAGCAGGGCGAGCTCAAGCGCATCAGCGCCGAAGTGGACCCTCACCTCGAAATGACCGAAATCTGCGACCGCGTGCTGCGCGCACAAGGCCCGGCCATCCTGTTCGAGAAGCCCAAGGGCTACACCATCCCGGTGCTCGCCAACCTGTTCGGCACGCCGAAAAGGGTCGCCATGGGCATGGGCGAGGACTCGGTCGAGGCGTTGCGCGAAGTCGGCAAACTGCTGGCTTTTCTCAAGGAGCCTGAGCCGCCCAAGGGCCTCAAGGACGCCTGGGACAAGCTGCCGATCTTCAAGCAGGTGCTCAACATGGCGCCCAAGGAACTGTCCAGCGCAGCCTGCCAGGACGTGTTGTGGGAAGGCAAGGATGTGGACCTGTCGAAGCTTCCCATCCAGACCTGCTGGCCGGGCGACGTGGCGCCGCTCATCACCTGGGGTTTGGTAATAACCAAAGGGCCGTACAAGAAACGCCAGAACCTCGGCATCTACCGCCAGCAGGTGATCGCGCCCAACAAGGTCATCATGCGCTGGCTCGCCCATCGCGGCGGCGCGCTGGATTTGCGCGACTTCCAGGAAGCCCATCCGGGGCAGCCCTTCCCTGTCGCTGTTGCGCTCGGCGCCGACCCGGCCACGATTCTCGGCGCGGTGACGCCGGTGCCGGATTCATTGAGCGAATACCAGTTCGCCGGCCTGCTGCGCGGCTCGAAAACCGAGCTGGTGAAATGCCTGGGCAACGATCTGCAGGTGCCCGCTTCCGCCGAGATCGTGCTCGAAGGCGTGATCCATCCCGGCGAGATGGCCCCGGAAGGCCCATACGGCGACCACACCGGCTATTACAACGAGGTGGCCGAATTCCCGGTGTTCACCATCGAGCGCATCACCATGCGCAAGAACCCCATCTACCACAGCACCTACACCGGCAAGCCGCCGGACGAGCCGGCCATCCTCGGCGTGGCACTGAACGAGGTGTTCGTCCCGCTGCTGCAGAAGCAGTACCCGGAAATCACCGATTTCTACCTGCCGCCTGAAGGCTGTTCCTACCGCCTCGCCGTGGTCAGCATCAAGAAGCAGTATCCCGGCCACGCCAAGCGCGTGCTGTTCGGGGTGTGGAGCTTCCTGCGCCAGTTCATGTACACCAAGTTCATCATCGTCACCGACGAGGACGTCAACATCCGCGACTGGAAGGAAGTGATCTGGGCCATGACCACCCGCGTCGACCCGGCGCGCGACACGCTCTTGATCGAAAACACACCCATCGACTATCTCGATTTCGCCAGCCCGGTGTCCGGACTGGGTTCGAAAATGGGCATGGACGCGACCAACAAGTGGCCGGGTGAAACCAGCCGCGAATGGGGCCGCCCCATCGTCATGGACGAGGCGGTGAAGCGCCGGGTGGACGAGATGTGGCAGGAACTCGGGCTGTAAGCGCTTAAATCCCACCGGGAATCGGCTGATCGAACAATGTCCCGCGTTGGCGGTCATTGCGAGCGCAGCGAAGCAATCTGACTTTTGTCGTTGCGCTCAACGAAACAAGATTGCTTCGCTTGCGCTCGCAATGACCGTTAAACATCCTGACAAACAAAATTTCGGTTGACAATTATCCTGTCTCGCCTATTATTCAAGTCATCGTTTGAATAATATAACAGGGAGGCAGCATGTTTCTCAGACAACGTTTGGCGCCCGAAGCCACTCTTTCCTATTTGCTCGGCTGCGGCTCCTGCGCCGTGGCGGTGGCCGTCGATCCGGTCGCGGGCGACGAGGACTGGTTCATCAAACAGGCCGCGCAGCAGAACGTAAAAATCACCCACGTCATCGACACCCACGTGCATGCCGACCATTATTCCGGTGGACGCGCCCTGGCCGAGCGGACCGGCGCGCGCTACTGCCTGCACGAGTCCAACCAGGAGCGGGTGAAGTTTCCATTCCACACGCTGGTCGACGGGGAAACCATCGAGGTCGGCAACGTGGCGGTGCAGGTCATCCACACCCCCGGCCACACGCCGGATTCCATCTGCCTGGTGGTGACGGACAAGCGCCGCAGCGCCGAGCCGTGGTTCGCCCTTACCGGCGATACACTGTTCGTGGGCAGCATCGGCCGTCCCGACCTGGCAGGTAAGGGCAAGGAATGGGCGGAGCAGCTGTTCGACAGCCTGCATGGCAAACTCATGAGCCTACCCGACGCGGTGGAGCTGTTCCCCGGCCATACCTCCGGCAGCGTGTGCGGCGCGGGCATTTCCGGCAAGCCTTCATCGACGGTGGGGTTTGAAAAGCGCTTCAACCTCGGGCTGAAAATCACCGGCAAGGATGATTTCGTCAATTACATCCTGTCCGACATCCCGCCCCGTCCGGCAGAGATGGAACGCATCGTTGCCGCGAACCTGGGGCTGTAAGACCGAAAAACCGCCCTCTCTCCTGGCCTCTCTCCCGCTTGCGGGAGAGAGGAATATGCCCCCCTCCCCCGCAAGCGGGGGAGGGGCTGGGGGAGAGGGTTAACAATCAAGGAATAAAATGACCGAAAGCCTGAGCATCGAATACCGCCACGGCATCCGCGACAATTTCGCCCAGTTCGGCCACCAGCTGGTCCAGGTCTTCCTGGTGGGCATGACCATCGGCATGATGCGCACCGTGGTGCCGGCCCTGGGGGAGACCGAATTCGGCGTGCCCAAGGGCTCCTTCCTGCTGCTCACCACCTTCGTGGTGGCCTTCGGCTTCGTCAAGGGCTCGCTCAACTTCGTCGCCGGACGCCTGTCCGAGCGTCTGGGGCGAAAAAAAGTGCTGCTGTGGGGCTGGGCATCGGCGCTGCCGATTCCTTTCATCATCCTGTATGCCCCGAGCTGGAACTGGATCGTCTTCGCCACGGTGCTGCTGGGCGTGAACCAGGGCTTCACCTGGTCCATGACCCAGACCGCCAAGCTGGACCTCACCCGCCCCGACCAGCGCGGCTTTGTCATCGGCCTCAACGAGTTCGCCGGCTATGTCGGACTGGCGGTAGCGGGCATCATCACAGGCTATATGGCGGGCGCCTTCGGCCCGCGCCAGGGGCTGCTGATATTCGGCCTGGCTGTAATCCTGACCGCCGCGCTACTGACCATACTGTGGGTCAAGGACACCCTGCCCTGGGCCAAGGCCGAGGGCGCCAAGCACGCAGCGGGAAAGATGAATGGCCCGAAGCCGCGCTACCCGAACAACATCCCCGACCAGCCCACCACCTGGGAAGTGTTCACCCTCATGTCCTGGCGCGACCGCCGCATGGCCGCGGTGAGCCAGGCCGGGCTGGTGGAGAAGTTCGTCGATGCCCTGATCTGGGTGTTCTATCCGGTGTTCCTTTATAGCCACGGCCTGTCGCTGGCCAACATCGGCTGGGTGATCGGCGTATATGGTTTTGTCTGGGGCGGCTCGCAGTTTTTCACCGGCAAGCTCTCCGACCATGTCGGGCGGCAGAAGCCGATCGTGGCGGGGATGTGGATTTGCGGCGCGGGCGTGGGCTTGATGCTGCTGGGCGAGAGCGTGGCCTGGTGGTCGTTCTCGGCCGCGGTGACCGGCTTCGGCATGGCACTGCTCTATCCCAACCTGTCCGCTGCCGTTTCCGACATCGCCCACCCCAACTGGCGCGGCTCGGCCATCGGCATCTACCGTTTCTGGCGCGACCTGGGCTACGGTATCGGCGCGCTGGCGCTGGGCCTGGTCGCCCACTGGAGCGGCGCCATCGAGGAAGCCTTTTGGTTCGTCGCCATCGCCATGTTCCTCTCCGGCCTGATCGTGCAGGTCTGGGGCGAAGAAACCCATCCGCGTCTCAATCCTGCAATCTGAAAGGCAACGACATGTCTATCCTGCGCAACGTTTTCCTTGTCGCCGCCCTGTGCGCCGCGACCTCCCTGCCCGCCATCGCCGCGGACGACGCTGCGGTGAAGGCGCTGGAGGACTACTTCGAGTTCTCCGAATACGGCGGCGCCACCATCCTGCCGGAACAAATTCCGGCGGAAGACTGGAAAAAGATTTACGTCATCGACACCCGCGATGCCGACCAGTTCAACAAGGCGCATATTCCCGGCGCCGTGAACATCGACTGGCGCCAGGTGCTCGGACGCCGCGCCGAATTGCCGGGCGACAAAATGGTGCTGGTGTACTGCAACGCCGGCACGCTCTCCGCCCAGGCCGGGCTGGCACTGCGGGTGGCGGGCATGGACAACGTGCGCATCCTGCAGGGCGGATTCAACGAATGGAAGGCCAAAGGCGGGTTCGACGCTAATCAGCGCGCGACCCGCAAATCCAGGAAGTAAGTGTTTCTCTTAAACCAGGAGGACGCATCATGAAAACCCTGTTCATACTCAACGACCCGCCTTACGGCACCGAGCGCAGCTACAACGGACTGCGCCTGGCGCGCGCCCTGTCCAAAACCGAAGGCAACGAAATCCGCGTATTCCTGCTGGGCGATGCGGCCCTGTGCGCAAAAGCCGGGCAAAAGGTGCCCCAGGGCTACTACAACATCGAGTTTTTCATCCAGAGCATCCTCAAGCGCGACGGTCAGATCGGCGTGTGCGGAGTGTGCATGGAAGCGCGTGGCTTGCGGGACGAGGAGCTGATTCCGGACTGCCAGCACAGCACGCTGGAGCATCTGGCCGAATGGACCATTTGGGCGGAGAAGGTGCTCACTTTCTGATTCCGGAATCCGGGGCGAAATGCCGTCTTCAGCAGGCATGAGACACTCTCGGCCCCGCTTTACAAGCGTACCCGATTCAGGCGCAGCGCATTGCCGATCACCGATACCGAGCTGAGGCTCATGGCGGCAGCGGCGATGACGGGCGACAGCAGCAGACCGAAAAACGGGTACAGCACACCCGCCGCGACAGGCACGCCGAGCACATTGTAGATGAAGGCGAAGAACAGGTTCTGGCGGATGTTGCCCATGGTCGCCCGGCTCAGTTGACGGGCGCGCGCGATGCCGCGCAGGTCGCCCTTGATCAGGGTGATGGCGGCGCTTTCCATCGCCACGTCGGTGCCGGTACCCATGGCGATGCCGACCTGCGCTTGCGCCAGCGCCGGGGCGTCGTTGATGCCGTCGCCGGCCATGGCCACGATGCGGCCCTCCGCCTGGAGCTGTTTCACGATGGCGGCCTTCTGCTCCGGCAGCACTTCCGCGACCACACGGTCGATGCCGAGCTTGCGCGCCACCGCTTCGGCCGTAGCGCGGCTGTCACCGGTGAGCATGACCAGCTCGATGCCTGCCGCGTGCAGCGACGCCACCGCTTCCAGCGTGGATTCCTTGATCGGGTCGGCAACGCCGATCAATCCGGCCGCCCGGTTTTCCCGCGCCACGAACATCACCGTCTGGCCTTCCGCGCGCAGCGCCTCGGCGCGTCCCGGCAGTTCGCCCAGCCCGATGCCGAGGTCCGCGAACAACTTGAGGTTGCCGACAGCCACCGCGCGTCCGCCGATCCTGCCGGTGATGCCCTTGCCGCTGGCCGACTGGAAGTCGGCGACTTCCAGCAGGGACAGATTGCGTTCCCGCGCACCCTCGGCGATCGCCGCCGCGAGCGGGTGCTCGCTGGCGCGCTCCAGGCTGGCGGCCAGTTGCAGCAGTTCGTCGTCCGAAGTGCCCGCCAGCGCTTCCAGGGAAACCAGCCGGGGCTTGCCTTCCGTCAGCGTGCCGGTCTTGTCGGTCACCAGGATGTCCACCTTTTCCATGATTTCCAGCGCCTCGGCATTCTTGATCAGCACCCCGGCGCGGGCGCCCCGCCCGGTGCCGACCATGATCGACATCGGCGTGGCGAGCCCGAGGGCGCAGGGACAGGCGATGATCAGCACCGACACCGCGCCGACGATGGCGTGGGCGAGCCTCGGCTCCGGCCCCCATAGCCACCAGACGAGCAGCGTGGCCACAGCGGTCAGCACCACTGCCGGGACGAAATAGGCGGAAATGACATCGGCCAGGCGCTGGATCGGTGCCCGGCTGCGCTGCGCCTCGCCCACCATGTGCACGATGCGCGCCAGCAGCTTATCCGCCCCGACCTTCTCGGCGCGCATCACCAGGCCGCCGGTGCCGTTTACGGTGGCGCCGATCAGGTGGTCGCCGTCGTGCTTTTCCACCGGGATGGACTCGCCGGTGACCATGGATTCGTCCACCGCGCTTGTTCCTTCCAGTACTGTCCCATCCACCGGAATTTTTTCGCCGGGGCGCACGCGCAGCTGGTCGCCGGGCTGCACCTGCTCCAGCGGAACATCCTCTTCACCACCGTCGGTGAGCAGGATGCGCGCGGTCTTGGGTGCCAAGCCGAGCAGCATCCGGATCGCCGCGCTGGTGCGGCTGCGGGCGCGCAGTTCCAGCACCTGTCCAAGCAGGACCAGGGCGGTGATCACCGCCGCAGCCTCGAAATACGCCGGAACCGTGCCATCGCCGCGGCGCAGCGAGAGGGGAAACATCTCGGGCAGAAAGGTGCCGACCACGCTGAAAAGCCAGGCGACGCCGACGCCCAGGGCGATCAGGGTGAACATGTTGAGCTGCCGGTTGACGACGGAAGCCCAGCCGCGCTGAAAGAAAGGCCAGCCGCACCACATCACGACCGGGGTCGCCAGGACGAACTCTATCCATTGCAGGGCCTGAAAGGACACCAGGCCCGGCGTGAATCCCGGCGCCATGTCGGCCGCCGTGGCCAGCACGAAAAGCGGCAACGCCAGTGCCGCTCCGACCCTGAAGCGGCGCGTCATGTCGAAGAGTTCCGGGCTTTCCTCTTCCCCGGCGGCGGCGATCCGCGCTTCCAGCGCCATGCCGCATTTCGGGCAATTTCCGGGGGCGTCGCGCACCACTTCCGGGTGCATGGGGCAAACGTATTGAGTGGGCATGAGGCGCTCCTTTCCGTTTCAGAGAATTTCGCCCGCGCCAGACTGGCGCCTATTTCGCCATGGGCGGCCCGCCGCGCTGCCGTTCCATCATCTGTTCCATCATCATCTGCATCATGTCCATGCGTTTTTCCATCTGCTGCATGCGCTCCGGCATCGCGCCCGCCGCCTGGGCGCCGCCCATCATGCCCATGCCGCCCATTCCCCCCATCATGCCGCCGCCCATCCCTCCTCCCATCATGCCACCCTCCATCATGGGACAGCCCATCATGCCGGCCTGCATGCCACGCATCAGCTTCATGTTTTCCTGCATGGTCTGCATGTGCTCGGCCATCGCCTTGTGCCGTTCCTCGTCGGTTTTGGCCTTGGCGATACGGTCGAGCTGCGCCTGCATTTTTTTGACGTTGTCCTGCATCTTCTTCACCGCCTGCTCTGGCGCTTTCGTCGCTGACGCGGCGGGCGTGGCCTGGGCATCCTTTTCCGGATGGTGGGCATCGTCCGCAAAAGCGGGGGTGGCAAATACGAGGGAGCCTGCCATGACTGTCATTGCAATCTTGTTCATGTTTTTTCTCCTTGGATCGTCAGTTGCCAGCCCCTCGGCAACGGAATAATTGGGCATTGAAACATCAGCGCTCGCGGTCCATTGACGCCCGCTTGAAGCGGCCTGGCAATGCACCTCATGCAATTGCCACGCTCATGTTTGAGCGTCGCCCGAGACTTAAGTTTCCCGGCGAGAGCCCTGGCCGGTCCGGTAGCGCCCCGCGGTTATCCTGGCGCCAGCTGATTTCATATCGGATATGCGGGTGGGAATATTTTCAATTCTTATATTCTAATGATTGTTTGAATGTTATATTGTCAATCACACAAACCTTAGAACGAAGGAGGCATCATGATTTTCCTCGCCATTATTTCCGGCGCCATCACCGGCATCGTTCTGGGCCTGTTCGGCAGCGGCGGCTCCATCATTGCCATGCCGGCGCTCATGTATCTGCTCAACGTGGAGGCTAAATCGGCGATCGCCATGAGCATGGGCATCGTCGCCGTCACCGCCACCATTTCTGGCTGGGACAACTGGCGGCGCGGCAACGTCGACGTCAAGGTGGCTGCGATGTTCGGCCTGTTCGGCGTGATCGGCACCTATGGTGGCGCCCGCCTCGGGGTATACACGCCGGTGCAGGTGCAGCTCACCCTGTTCGCCCTGGTGATGTATGCCGCCGCCTGGAAGATGCTGCAGGGCAAAAAGCAGCCTGTTGCCCAGCTGGCCACGGCAGGCGGCCCGCCATTGTCGGAAGATGAGGTCATTGCGGCGCACATGGGCCATATCGCCGCACACGGCGTCGGCGTCGGCGTGCTCACCGGCCTGGTGGGCGTGGGCGGCGGCTTCCTGATCGTGCCGGCGCTGGTGCTGCTGTCCGGCATCCCGATGAAACTCGCCATCGGCACCTCGCTGGTCATCGTCGCCGCCAAGTCCTACTCCGGTTTTGCCGGTTATGTCGGGGCGGTGCCGGTGGACTGGACGACCATGGCCTTGTTCACCTCGGTAACTGTAGCCGGCAGCTTCGTCGGCACGCGCATCGCGCATCGCTTCTCGCAGGAGACGCTGAAGCGCAGCTTCGGCTTTTTCCTGGTGTTCGTGGCGAGCTACATGCTGCTCAAAAGCGTGCTGTAAGCGAAACAATTCAGGCGTACTCTCTCCATGAAAGGAAAACCATGCCGCAACCGATCAAGGTCCATTCCCAGCATCCACCCGGCGGGCGCTGCACGCTTTACGCGCTGTATGCCGAGGAACTATCATCAAGTCTTGGCCTGTCCTGGCGCATCGTTCATTCCGATTGCCGCGACGCGCACGGCGAGGGCTTCCCCGCGCTGCTGGTGAAGGGTGCGGCGCTGCAACCCTCGGATGGCGTGATTCTGTCGCCGCAGGACATTTGTGCCGGGCTTACGGATGCCGGATTGGACTGGAGCGCCGTGCCTGATCTGGAATCGCGGCTGGAAGCCATTCAGGAACGTTTTCTCGAGGGGGTCGAATGAACGAAAAAGAAGCAGGCCTTGCCACCCGCTGCGTCCACGCAGGCGAGATCGATGATGCCAACGGCTCGCCGCACACGCCGATCTACACCACCACGACTTTCAAATTCGACTCCACCGCCGACCTGCTCGACGTGGTGGAAGGGCGCAAGGCGGGCAGCCTGTATACCCGCTACGGCCTCAACCCCACCATCCGCGCCCTGGAAGAGAAGCTGGCCAGCCTCGAAGGCGCGGAGGCTGCCTGGGCCTTCAGCTCCGGCATGGCGGCGGAATCCGCGCTGTTCCTGACCCACGGCCGCAAGGGCATCGTCTGCATCGGCGATGCCTACGGCGGCACCATGGAACTGCTGGCCAGCCAGTTGCCCGAACTGGGCATCTCCACCTGGTTCCTGCTGGGCAGCGAACTGGAAGAGCTGAAAACATTTCTGCAACAAGGCGCGGGGCTGGTGTTCCTCGAGACGCCCACCAATCCCACCCTGGAAGTGCTGGATATCGCCGCCATCGCCGATACCGCCCACACATACGGCGCGCTGCTGGCAGTGGACAACACCTTCGCCTAGCCGGTGAACCAGAACCCGCTAGAACTCGGCGCGGATTTCGTGATTCAAAGCGCCACCAAGTATCTCGGCGGCCATAGCGA
>JBDKRR010000428.1:0-3709 GCA_039683315.1 Sulfuricella sp. | reverse complement strand
AATAGCGCAAAGCCCATGCTGCTTTTTGAAAAGATCTTCGAAACGTTCGAGCGTCCATCCGACATAGCCGAGTGCACGATTTCGTATTTTTCGCTGGGCTTCGGGATCTCGCTTATAACGTTTTTGTTTTGCTGCATCCTGTGCCTTGACTTTTTCAGGGTTTGTTTCTTTGTAGCGTTTCGACCACGTTTTGACCTTAGCGGCGTTTTCAGGCTTCTGGTACCAAGTCCTCATGTACGCCGCCCTGGCCGCTTTTTCTTCAGGCGTTCTCTCCATGCCCCATTTTATCAGAACGGTGCGGGCATAGAAAAATCACCTTCAGAAAGGAATCGAATCATCAAAATTTACTTTGAAGTTCTGGTCCCGGCTGGCCCGCTTGCGCATGGCCTTCTGATTTTTCTCGGTTGCGTACCAGAACTGGTCCACTTCGTACTGGTTTTCCAGCGCGGAGACGTTCTTGCCGTCTTCGCCGACGCCGGTCTTCGTGCGCTTCTGCTTCAGCGTGTACCCGAAATTGGGCGCGTTGCCGTCGATCAGGGCTGCCTGGAGCACGTCGTGCACCGCTTCGGCCGTGACCTCAGGAAGATCCAGGATCTGACCTTGCAGAGCCGCGAACACTTCATCGCTCCCGCACAGGCCGGCCAGAACACTCAGGCTTCCCCGAGCCGCAATGTTTTTGCGGTAGACGAACAGCATGCCCGAACCGCCCTCGATCTTCTCCAACTCGTCGGGATTGAATCCCTCGACAAACCACTCCGGCCGGTACAGCAGGTTTACCCGGATACCGCGGCTGCCGCCGATGCCCTCGATTGTGATCGGCTGGTTGACGTAAGTTCCGCTTTCAGTTGCCTTGGGCTCGCCGAGATCACTCACATAACCGACGTTTGCCAGGGTTGGCATTTTCCTTGCGCTTGCAGGTGCGAATGTTTTGCTCATAGTGTTTTTTCGTTCTCTCTTTCGTCTCGTCCCCTCATCACTTTCCGTATTTTAGCAGAGTCCCGGCGCTATTGTCAAGCTACCGGTACCGGCTCCTCTCGATAAGGAAGTCCGACTTGCTTGGCGATCTTCTGCCACAGCGCGAACATGTCGGCTGTCTCCCGGGGCTCCAGTTCAATGCCCCGCGACTTGGCGGCAATTTGCTGGTTCCCCTTCGTGACGTACCAGTACTGCCGGCCGCCGCTTCCTTCCTCGGCGTTAGCGCTGGCCGCTGTCGCTGTCGTTTCGATAATCAGGTCGAACGCGGCTCCCGACAGAATGCCGCCGGCCCCCTGAAGAAGCGGCTGCCGCGTTTCAACGAAGCCCCCCTGGCCGCCGCCCTTCGCCTTGACGCTCTCCAGGCACGTGACAGCCTTGTGCCATTGCTTGCCGGTCTTTTTGTTCGCGAGGTTGCAGAAGTCGCTGACCGCGCGAATGGTCGCGTTGCGCACGGCGCCCCAGTCGGCCTGTTCAAACACCAGCCCGGCCTGTCGGCCCTCACTCACCGGCTTGCCACTATCGCTGCGTGCCGGCTCCAGGTCGCCCACGAACGAGCCTACGTGAACTTGCTGGTAGCCACTGAAGCCGTCCCAGAACAGCCAGTCGATATCCACGTCGTAGATGTCGGGCATGTACGTTTCCGGCGCTTCCAAAAACGATTCGACCTCGGAATAGCTGGACAAAGTGAGGGAGTAGACGTTCGTCAACAGGGCGGCGCGCCCAGTGCGCCGCAGCCACGTCTTGACCGACAGCAGCCCGGAGCCACCCACGTCGGTAGTCAGAACCAACACCTTGAACCCATGCAACAGCAGGCCCACCAGCGACAGTGTTTTGCCGGTGCCCCACGTGCCATACAACATCATTTTAAAGGGCAGTGCTTCTTCTTCGTCCAGGCTGATTGCCCGGAGCCGTGGCGTCGGAAGCTGCCCGCTTCGTTGGCCGGCACGCTTCACAAAATCCGTTTTCGGATCATTGCCGCCGACCGGCGCCAGCGGTTTTAGTGGTTTCAGTTCAGCCATTCTTCTCCTCACTCCTATCGTCGCGCAGTTTGTACAGATTTTCAAGTGTGTCGAGTTGCACTTGTTCCTCTTTCGAGCGCGAGCGCATGTCCGCCGCACTGGGCACCAACAACTCGATGATTTGCAGGGCCAGCATGTTTTGGTCTACGCCGATTTGCGCCGCGTTGCGCAGCATCAGGCGTTCGCGGACGCCGGGCTCCTCGGCGCCGGGTCCGAAAATTCCGCGCATCTTCGTGCAGAAGTCGATGTTCCACTGCGCCATGTCCTTCAGCAATTGCTTGCGTTTTGCGTTCATTCCATCTCCTTCTGCCGCTCGATGCCTTGCCGGTACAGTTCGGCCATCCCCCGGTGAAAAGCTTCGCCGATCTCGCTCGACGAGGAACCCATCTTCTCGGGGCTCAGCACACCCCGTCGATAAAGTTCGGGGCATCGCCAGAAACGTTCGGCGGCCGTATAACTCAGTACCCCCGGAGTGATTGTCTTCTGGGGCATCGAATACTGGAGACACTCCGCGAAGAATTCGCACTCGTGGTCCAAGCCGTATTGCAGGCAGGCGCTGGGCATGTGCCGCGGCCAGACTGGCAGCCGTGCCTCGATAAGTGCACGGCGCGCTGCTTCGGTGCCTGCCAAGTATTCGTAGACTTCCTGTCCATTGGTGTCACCGACCGCCAGGATCACTTCACGAGTTTCAATATCAGTGCCCCGGCTGACGCCGCGGTAAATGAATACGCGGGCCTGCTCCCATTCCGCGTACATACGCCACTGCCAGGAATCGAGCAGCCTGTCTTTCCAGGCCGCGTCCAGTGCGTTCTTGCTGGTCTTCCAGTCGATAATGAACGTCTGGCCGGCGAAAGCGTCAAACGGTTTCATGCGCCCCCGCATTCGGCCGACCACATCCAGGAAGCCCTTGCCATCCGGGCGATCTACCCGCTTTTCGATTCCAGTCAGTTCGAACTCGCGCATGTCCCGGTCGAACCACTTTTCGGCCGCGGCCCACACCATGCGCTTGACTTCCTCGAACTCGAATTGGGCGAGAGCCGGCGCGTCGTGATCGACCTTCAGAATTGCCGCAGCAACCGCTTCCATGTTGAGATGGGGCACGTGCGCGGTAAACGGCAGTAGGTCCTTGTTTTTGAGCAGCGGGATTTCATTCTTTCGGGCCATCAGTCCTCCCTATCAGGTGTTTACACGCGTCTTTCAGGCGTTCGCGAAAGTAGTGGGTCAGTGTCTTATCCTGAACGAGCGTGTTGTAAGCTGCGGCGCTGAGGTTTTGGCGTGCGTTCGAAGGCCGTTTTAGCGCTGGATCATGCGCGTAGTATTGAAAATGGGCTTCGTTGCTCGACATCAGCGCCGGGTTATTGTTCATTGTCGGTCTCATCCGCTTCCTTTACCGCTGGCAGCACCAATGTTGCCATACCTTCCAGCGGTTTGGTATTCGCCAGCAACCCGGCTAGATCCTTCAAGTCCACAAGGACTCCCATGTTCGCCTGCTGCGGGGATAGCCCGACCTCGGGGTCGTCGGCAATCTGCTTGGCAGCGGCAAGCAACAGCTTCTGGCTATCCGGGTCTGTCTTGTCGGCGTTTTCGATCAGGATTTTGTTGAGCCCGGCGCGCACCAGCAGTTTGCGCACGGCGCCGTCCAGGTGATAACCCTCGACCAGCGCAGTTACCGCCTTTCGGACATCGGCACTGTTCATAAACCTTCCTACCGTTGT
>JBDKRR010000427.1:0-13141 GCA_039683315.1 Sulfuricella sp. | reverse complement strand
CCGAGAGCCTTGTAGAGGCGGATCAGGGCGGAAATGCTTTCCGCTTCCGTGGTTTTCAGGCTGTCCTGAACCGTGAGCAGGGTGCGCTCGGTATCCAGCACTTTCTGGAAATCGGTGATGCCGGTGGCGTAACGGTGGCGCGCCATGAGCACGGCGTTGTGCGCCGCATCGGCCGCTTCGCGCAGGGCCTGTTCGCGTCTGCGGCTGTTGGCGTAGGAAACCAGCGCGTTTTCCACCTCCTCCAGGGCGTTGAGCACGGTTTTTTCATAGTTGACCAAGGCCTGTTCCTGGATCGCGTTCTGGATTTCGATGCGCTGGCGGATACGACCACCATCGAAAATGGTGGCGGCGACGCTGCCGAGCAGGGAGCGGGTGAGACTGTCGCCGCCGCCCAGCGCGCCGAAACTCAGCGCTTCCCAGCCAATTGATCCGGACAGTGTGAAACCGGGATACAGCGCTGCCGTCGCCTCGCCGATGCGGGCCGTTTCTGCCGCCAGCTTGCGCTCGGCGACACGCACATCGGGACGTTGGCGCAGGGTGTCGGCGGGGATGCCGAGCGCCACGCTATCAGGCGCCGCCGGAATCGGAGCGGGCGTTGCCAGCTTGGCGTGCAGCGCACCCGGCGTCTGGCCGAGGAGGATGGCCAGACGGTGTTCCGCCTGGGCGAGGCTGGATTCCAGGCTGGGGATCTGGGCGCGTGTCTGTTCCCGGTTGGTGCGCGCCTGCTCCACGTCGAGCGAGCTGGTCAGCCCTGCTTCCGTGCGCCAGCCGGTCAGCTCCAGGGTTTCCGTCTGGCTCGCCAGATTGTCCCGGGCAATGGCAAGGCGTGCCTGGAAAGCCCGCAGTTCCACGTAGTTGAGCGCCACTTCTGCCGCCAGCGAAACCTGGGTGTCGTGCAGGCTGGCTTCGCTGCCCTCCAGGTCGGCCTGGGCCGCCTCCAGCGCGCGCCGGGTGCCGCCGAAGACGTCCGGCTCCCAGCCGGCGTCGAAGCCCGCGCTATACAGCTCGCGCGTCAAGCCGGTGCCGCTCGCGGCGCTGCTCTTGCTGTGAGTTTCGGACAGGGCAGCGCTGACGGTCGGAAACCGGTTCGCGCCGGCCAGTCCGCGCCGGGCGCGCGCTTCGCGCAGTTTCGCCTGTGCACTGCGGAGATCGGGGCTGGCCTGGAGCGATTGCACGATGAGATCGGAAAGCAGCGGGTCGTGAAATTGCTGCCACCAGCGCGACAGGTCTTGCGCCGTGGCGTGGGTTTCCGGGGCGTTCGCCCAGCTCCCGGGTATGGCCATGGCGGGCCCGGCATAGTCGGGCCCGACCGCAGCGCAGCCGCTTAACAGGGCAAGAAGAAGGGCAGGCAGGGCAAAGCCCGGGCGTTTTTTCATGGCTGGTTTGTGGTTCATCGAGCGGAATATTAGACCACGCATTCGCTTATGGCATGCCTATCTGTTGCGGGCGTGCTCTGCGTTCCTCCAGTTGTATGTGCTGCTCCGGCGTCAATATCCGGTAAATCTGCTGGTCGGTGCGGGCGTGCATCTGCGCCATCTTCGCCATAATCCGGGAACTG
Source organism: Sulfuricella sp. (assembly GCA_039683315.1). Taxonomy (GTDB): domain Bacteria; phylum Pseudomonadota; class Gammaproteobacteria; order Burkholderiales; family Sulfuricellaceae; genus Sulfurimicrobium. The sequence continues at coordinate 11,583 of JBDKRR010000427.1, read as the reverse complement.
GCTTCAGCGAGCGCCTGCGCTTTTGCCTCGCTGTATTCACCCGACAGGCCGAGCTGGCGCAGTTCCATTTGCGACTTGTGCAGGGCCTTGGCCTGGTCGCGCATAGCGGGCGCCTGGGCATGCATCAGGTCGAAAATTTTGTCGCGCTGGGCGTCGTTCAGGTCCAGGCCGCGCAGGAATGGCGGCGTGTGGCTTCCGCCGAACATGCCTGGTTCGCCCCTCATCTGCATTGGGCCGCCGCAGCCGTCGGGTTTGTCTGTCATGGGAAAGGCATCGGCGCCAAGGGGCAAGCCAAGCGCGATGCTGCTGGCGATCATGAAGCGGGTGAGGATAAGTCGGGTTTTCATTTCAGGCTCCGGTTCGAATCGTTTCGGGGATTTGCGGCGGCAGGAATTTTCGGCACCGTTGGAGAAAGTTTGACCGAAGCGCATGTAAACAGGTGTTGTCGCCGGGTAAATGCGTGTAAAGGGTATGGCCGCGAACCGGGCCGGCATATGCCGGCCCGGTTCGCGGATTGCTGCATCAGGCCGAGGTTGAGAGCGTTCCGCTGCTGGAGGATTGGCTGGACGCCGTTTCCAGGCCGCCGTAGGCATGCATCAGCTGCATGATCTTCATCATCACATTGGCTTCGCTGTTAGTGCTGCTGGACGAGGAAGTGGCACTGCCGGAATCGGCTGAAGCCGAAGACGACGAACCCGACTTGCTGGCCTGATCGAAAGCCATGGCTTCCTGCATGCTGACTTTGCCATCGCCATCCGTGTCCGCTTTGTCGAAATTTTGCACGATGTTCGAAATCAGGCTCGAGCGTTTGCTGTCGGAAGAGCCGATTTCATCGAGCTGGCTCTGAAGTTCATCCTTGCTAAAGCCCGCACCACCGGCACCTTGCGGCGGCGGGGGCGGCGGCATGCCGCCCATTCCTTGCATGCCACCCTGTCCGCTTGTGCGCATGCTGTTGAACTGGCTGTCCAGTTGCTCAGCCATCTTTGTCAGGCTGTCGGACATCTCCTGTTCGGTGACTTTGCCATCGCCATTGCCGTCCAGTTGCTTGAAGACTTCGTCGGCACTGGCTGTATTTCCCGAGTTGCTGGAGCCCGAAATCTGTTCGAAGGCGGACTGGAGATCGCTTTTCTCGATGCACCCCTGATTCTTGCTGTCCAGTTTCGAGAACAGCTTGCTTGCCATCTGCGATGGGTCCGGCCGTTGCATCATCGATGCAACCGAACTGCTTCCAATGCTGCTTACCATGATTAACTCCTTTTTTGCTGGTTGTGGAAATTGCGTGCTGTGCCGCGAGTTGCCTGGCTGCTGCCGCACTAGGCCTGCATGCAATATATCGGCCAGATTAGCCCGGACTTGGCGGTGGTTGGTGTTAAGCGAGGTAAAGTTCTGTTAAGAATTTCCGGGTTTTTTGACCGGGCTGGCCGGAATGCCTGCCAGGAGAAGCTCGAAACGTGAAATTTGCCAGTGCAGCGCGACCTGCGGCAATAATTGCCGCTGTCTGGCGGGGGGCGTAAATAAATGTAAATCTCGATGCTGGGCACTGTCCCATGTGGCGGGGCTTCGTTATCATCACCAGCTTATATTCAAGGTGGCACTTACTTTAATGACCAAGGTTCTGCTGGTGGACGACGATGTCGAGCTGGTCGAGATGCTCAAGGAATACCTGGAGCAGGAGGGATTCGACGTGGTTGCCGTCCATGACGGCGAGTCGGGCGTGTCCGAAGCTTTGTCAGGCCAGTATGCGATCGCCGTGCTGGATGTGATGATGCCGCGCCTGAGCGGCGTGGAAGCCTTGCGACGCATCCGCATGAAGAGCGCCTTGCCGGTGATCATGCTCACCGCCAGGGGCGACGATACGGATCGCATCGTCGGCCTCGAACTGGGGGCCGACGATTACGTGCCCAAGCCCTGCACCCCCCGCGAGCTGACAGCCCGCATCCGGGCCATCCTGCGTCGTACCCAGAACGCTCAGGCCGATAACGAGCCGGCAACGCTGACCGTTGGTGCATTGGTCATGTGGCCGGGTCAACGCCGTGCGGAATGGGCGGAGAATGCGCTGGATCTGACCAGCACGGAATTTACCCTGCTCGAGGTACTGGCCCGCGAGGCTGGCCGGCCAGTCAGCAAGAGCACCCTGTCCGAACAGGGTCTGGGCCGTCCGCTGGCGCGTTTCGACCGCAGCATCGACGTGCACCTGAGCAGCATCCGCCACAAGCTCGGCACGCTGGCCGACGGCCGATCATGCATCCAGACCGTGTACCGTCTGGGCTACCAGCTCATCAGGGAGTAAAGGAACCTCTGAACAAGTCAAACGTGGATCGCGTTACATCGAAAATGGGCTTGCGCACACCCGCGAGGGGCGTCCCCGCCGAGAGCGGCGGCAAAGCCGCTCGCACTGGCGAGAAGGCGTGCGACGCAGGTCGTAGCCGTGCCTACGATGCCAAGGAGCACAACGCGGCGCAAGCCCATTTTCGATGTAACCCGAAGGGACGGGGTATTGCGGGCGTCATGCGGTGTCGAGAGCCGCTTGTGCAGAATGACTGCACGGCGCGTCTCTCTCCTTGCCTGGCATCCCGCAATACCTCGTCGCGACCACGTTTGACTTGTTCAGAGGTTCCTTAAGATGGGCCGGCTGTTCTGGAAATTCTTCTTTTTTATCTGGCTGGCGCAACTGACCACCATTGCGGCGGTCAGCACCACCTTCTGGCTGGAGCACCGCGCGCAGGAAGAAAGACTGGCGCAGCTGGGCCGGAACCCGCCCCCCAGCCCGGAGCTCCAGCCCGATGGCAGGCCATTTCCGCCCGGCAGATTCCCGCGTCCGGGCGGGCCTCCCCGTCCTGGATTCCCCTTTGTTCCTGTCGTGCCGCTGGTGGCGACGCTGTTTGCCAGCCTCATTTTCGCGGCACTGCTTGCCTGGTATTTCTCGAAACCGATCCGCAACCTGCGCTCGGCCTTTGAAGCTGTGGTCAACGGCGATCTGGCGGTGCGTCTGGGACCCGTCATGGGTAAACGCAGCGATGAACTGGCCGATCTCGGGCGCAATTTCGACCGCATGGCCAGCCACCTGAGCACTTTGATCGACGGTCAGCGGCGCCTGCTGCACGACGTTTCGCACGAGTTGCGCTCTCCCCTGGCCCGGCTTCAGGCGGCGATCGGACTTGCGCGGCAGCAGCCGGACAAGCTGGAATCTTCACTGGGGCGCATCGAGCGCGAAAGCGAGCGCATGGATAAACTGGTGGGGGAGTTGCTGACCCTGTCTCGCCTGGAGGCTGGCGTGATGGGCGCGATGGATGAAACGATAAGCATGGACGAACTGGTTTCCGATGTCGTCGCCGATGCGCGCTTCGAAGCTGAATACATCGGGCGCACCGTGCAATATTCCGGGTGCGGCGAGGCGCTCGTCAAAGGCAATGCCGAACTGCTGCATCGCGCGCTGGAAAATGTGGTGCGCAATGCGCTGCGGCATACGCCGGAAGGCGGCATGGTGGTACTGGAAGCCCATCTGGATGCCAATGGGAACGACGCGAGGTTTGCCGTTCTCGATCAGGGACCCGGTGTGCCGGAGAAAGAGCTCAATGCGATCTTCGAACCGTTCATGCGCGGCGAAAGTTCGCGATACACCGATGGGCACGGTCTCGGGCTGGCGATTGCGCGGCGTGTCGTGGAGGCGCATGGCGGCAGGATTCGCGCAACGAATCGGGCGGGCGGGGGGTTGTGCGTCGAAATCGTGCTGCCCGCAAACTGCGGGTAGCTTCGGCGCCGCATGCATGCAGTCACGCTTATTTGCTAAAATAGGCGTTTCTCTGATCCTGCCTCGCACTTCTCTTGAGTTTTTTATATGGTCCTGCGTGGCCCGCGCCGTCCTGACCTCCTCGTAAACGAAACCCTCCCGGACATTCTCGAAGCCACTGCGCGGCGCATGCCGGAAAAGACGGCACTGGTTTTCGGCGCGCGTGCTCTCAGTTACGACGAACTGAATGCCGCCGCCGACCGGGTGGCAAGCGCCCTGATCGCGCAGGGCGTGCGGAGCGGCCAGCGGGTTGGCTTGTGGCTGCCGCGCGGGCCGGACCTGCTGGTGGCGCAGGCCGGTATCGCCAAGGCGGGGGCGGCCTGGCTGCCGTTCGACGCCGATACGCCGCCGGCGCGCATCGAGGTTTGCCTCGGCGATGCCGAAAGTCCGGGCCTGCTGACGTGCCGCGCGCAACTGCCCCTGCTGGGGGATTGCGCCTGGCCGCTGTGGGTGCTGGAAGACCTGCTCGAAGCCATGCCCGCCGATGCGGAGCTCTTCCGGCGCGACGCAAACTTCACGCCGGACTGCCCGGCCTACGTGATCTATACCTCCGGCTCCACCGGCAAGCCCAAGGGCATCGAGGTGAGCCAGCGCAGCATCGCTCACTTCCTGCGCAGCGAGAACGAAGTGCTGGGCGTGCGCGCCGATGACCGGGTGTACCAAGGCTTCTCGGTGGCCTTCGACATGTCGTTCGAGGAGATCTGGATTTCCTACCTGGTCGGGGCCACGCTGTGGCTGGCGCCGCGCGAAATCGTGGGCGACCCGGACGCGCTGCCGCAGGCGCTCGAAGCCAACGGTATCACGGTGCTGCACGCCGTGCCCACGCTGCTCGCGCTGTTCCCGCGCGACGTGGCCGGGCTGCGGCTGATCAACCTCGGCGGCGAGATGTGCCCGCAGGCGCTGGTCGAGCGCTGGGCCACGCCCGGGCGCCGGCTTTTCAATACCTACGGCCCGACCGAAGCCACGGTGTCGGCGAGCCTTGCCGAACTGCATCGCGGCGAGCCAGTCACCATCGGCAAGCCGCTGCCCAACTACGGCCTGCTGGTGGTGGATGACGCGTTGAACCTGCTGCCGCCGGGCGAGACCGGCGAGCTGTGCATCATCGGCCCCGGCGTGGCGCAAGGCTACCTCGGCCGACCCGACCTCACGGCCGAAAAATTCCTTCCCAACCCATACGCCGAGGACGAACATGAGGCCCGGCTGTACCGCACCGGCGACCTGGCGCGCATCGACGAGGACGGAAACGTCCAGTGCCTGGGCAGAGTAGACGACCAGGTAAAAATCCGCGGCTTTCGCGTCGAGTTGGGCGAGATCGAGGCGCTGCTTGCCAGAGAGCCCGGCGTTGGCACGGCGGCGGTGGTGGCCAAGGAAGTGGGCGAAGTGGAGCAGTTGGTCGCCTACTACGTTGCGGAGGCGGGTGCCACGCAGCTGACAGCCGAACTGCGCAAGCACCTTGCCGCCCAGTTGCCGCCCTATATGGTGCCGGCGCGCTTCGAGGCGGTGCAGGTGCTGCCGCGCCTGACCTCCGGCAAGATCGACCGCAAGGCGCTGCGGGCGCTGCCGCTGATGGACGCCGGTGCTGCAGCCGAGGGCGAATCCGATATCCCCGAAGGAGCGGCCGAGGAGGCCCTGTTCTTGGCCTTGGGACACCTCTTTCCGGGTCAGCCGCTGCTGCGCGCGGCGGATTTTTTTAACGATCTCGGCGGCCATTCGCTGCTCGCTGCGCGGCTCATATCGTTACTGCGCGCGGATTCGCGCTTTGCCGGCGTCGCGGTGCACGATATCTACTGCGAGCGCAGCCTCGGTGCCATCGCCAGCGTACTGGCGCAAAAAGAAATGCCCAGCACGGACGGGACAGCCGCGCCGGAAATCGTCACCACCCCCCGGCTGCGCCGCGTGCTATGTGCGCTGGCGCAGGCCGCCACGCTGCCGCCGCTGGTGTGCCTGAAAATGGCGCAATGGCTGTCGCCCTTCTTCACCTACCATTACTTCACCGGCGACGAGGGCGACAGCATGACGCGCGCCATCCTTGCTGCGCTGCTGGTCTACCTGCTCGCCAATATCGGCAGCTTCCTCTTCGTCATCGCCGCCAAGTGGCTGGTGCTCGGGCGGGTCAAGGCGGGGCGCTATCCGTTGTGGGGAATGACGTATTACAGGTGGTGGCTGGCGGACCGGATTTCGGAAGTGCCGCCGCGCCACCTGCTTTCCGGCTCTTCGCTCAATGCGCTGTACCTGCGGGCGCTGGGGGCGAAGATCGGCAAGGACGTGATCATCGGCGCGCTGACCATCCGGGCGCCCGAGCTGGTCAGCGTGGGCGACGGGGGGTCGATCGGCGCTTCGGTGAATTTCGAACACGCCCACGTCGAACGTGGCGAGCTGGTCCTCGGGCCGATCAGCATTGGCAATGAAGCGGCGGTCGATTCCTACGCCGTGCTGGAGGGATACACCGCGATCGGGGATTATGCCCAGCTCGGCGGACTGTCGTCGCTGGCATCGGGGCAGCGGATACCGGCGGCGCAGGTGTGGGAAGGTTCGCCTTCGCACTTTGCCCGCGTCGTGGATCTCGCCAGCCGCCCGCCGCGCGAGGCCGTTTCCCGCGGCCGCGCGGCGTGGGAGGGGCTGTTCTACTTCCTCGGCGCAAACCTCGTCGCGGTGGTGTTTTTCCTGCCGGTGTTTCCCAGTTTCATCCTGATCGACTGGCTCGACGTGCGCTGGCTGAAGCAAGTGTACGCCCATCTCTCGCCGCTGGCCGCGTTCTTCACCTTTCTGCTGCTGTCGATCCCGGCGAGTGCGGTGCTGGTGCTGGCCACGGTGCTGGCCTCGGCCGGTTTCCGCTGGCTGGTGCTGCCGCGCCTCAAGGCCGGTTCGTGGTCGGTCCATAGCGCGGTGTACTTCAGCAAATGGCTCGGCAACCAGATCCAGGAGGCCAGCCTGTTCGTCCTGCACGGGCTGTATGCCACAGTGTACGCCCCCTGGTGGTACCGCCTGCTGGGCGCCCGCGTCGGGCGCGGCACGGAGATTTCCACCGCGCTGGGGGTGGTGCCGGACATGCTCACCATCGGCACCGACAGCTTCGTGGCGGACGGCGTGATGCTCGGCGACGAGCGCATCGAGGGCGGCTGGATGACCTTGCGCGCCACCGTCATAGGCGACCGCAGCTTCCTGGGGAACGGCGCCTTCGTGCCGGACGGCAGCGTGGTGCCGGACGATGTGCTGATCGGGGTGCAGTCCAAAGTGCCGGAAAACGCCCGCATGCACTCCGGCGACACCTGGGTCGGCAATCCGCCGATCATTCTTCCCGCGCGCGAGCAGTTCGCGGGCTTCGATCCGGCGCTCACTTTCCGTCCCAGCGTGCTGCGGCGCCTGAGCCGGGGATTCGTCGAAGGCCTGCGCATCGTGATGCCGATGGCAGTGGTGATCGCGGTGGGCTACCTCACGGTGGATCTGGTGATGCCGCTGGCCGAGGCGGGGCGCGTGGCGGATACCTTGCTGGCGCTCGCCTTTGCAGGCTTTCTCTACGGCGTGGGGTCCTTCCTCTTCGTGGTGCTGGTCAAGTGGGTCGTGATCGGTCGTTACCATCCCCGCGCCGCGCCGATGTGGACGCCATTCGTGTGGGCGAGCGAGGCGGTGACGAATCTTTACGAGTCCATCGCGGTGCCCAACTTCGTGGAATTTCTGCGCGGCACGCCGATGCTGCCGCCGTGCATGCGCCTGCTCGGCTGCAAGACCGGCAAGGGCATTTACATGGACACCACCGACGTGACCGAATTCGACTGCGTGAGCATCGGCGATTACGCCGCGCTCAACGGCTGGTGCGGCCCGCAGACCCATTTGTTCGAGGACCGCATCATGAAAATCGGCGCTGTGAACATCGGCCGCGGCGTCACCGTCGGGCCGCGCGCCGTCATTCTCTACGGCGCCCGCGTCGGCGACGGCGCTTCGCTCGGGCCGCTTACCCTGGTGCTGAAAGGCGAGGACATCCCCGCCGGTACGCGCTGGATTGGGTCGCCGGCGGAGCCGTGCTGAGCAAATCCCCCCCAGCCCCCCTTTTACAAAGTGGGGAGCTTTCGTGCGTGCTGCGTGAGTTGCGGGATAAAGGGCTGGCTTTGTGCTTGCTTGCGTTGCCCGTTGCCACGACCCGCGCTCATGCCCGCCTGCTCGCGCGGCGGGCTTTACGTGAGGTAATTGGCGGGCTGCTTTCACTGCCCGCGGAGCAGGTCGCGCTGCTCGATGGGCCGCACGGACCCGTGCTGCTAGGCGCGGCGCGTGAAATCGGCATCAGCCTGAGTTATGCCGGCGACTGGGCATTGATCGGACTGTCCGAGGGGCGGGCGCTGGGCGTGGATATTGTGAAGATCGACTGCTTGCCGGAAATCGAATCGCTGGCCCGCGGCTATCTTCCCGTGGCGGTCTGTCGTGGGGTGCTTGCTGCGCCGCCTGATCGGCGGGATGCCTGTTTCGCGCAGGGCTGGGCGGAGATGGAGGCAAGTAGCAAATGTCTTGGCTTGCCCTTGCAGGAGATCGATGCGGAGCGCGAGCAGGCCTTGCAGGCGTGCGCTCTGCTGCCTTGCGCGCAGCTGGACGGCTACCGCATCGCCGCAGCTGTCAGATTGCCGGCAGGCGTGGGCTGGCCTTCAGGCTGATCACGCCGCTCGCGATGATCAGGGCGATCGCCAGCCAGCTGCCCAGCGGCAGGATTTCCTGCCACAGCAGGATGCCCCACAGGCTGGCGAAAATCACCGTGCTGTAAGCCAGGCTGCCGACCACCAGCGTGCTGCCGGTGTGGTAGGCGCGGGTCATGGCGAGCTGCGCCAGCGTCGCGCAGGTGCCCATGCCGGCGAGGATGAAAAACCTTGGCCACGTAAGCGCATGGAAGGTGTGGAACGCCATCCAGATGGCGCCGCCGAGCGTGGAAACCAGGGTGAAGTAGAACACCACGCGCCATTCCGGCTCGCCCAGCTCTCCCAGTTGCTTGACGTTGAGGTAGGCGATGCCGGCGAGGAAGCCGGAGCCCAGTCCCATCAACCCTGCCGTGATCTGTTCGGCGTGGAGGGTGGGGCGCAGCAGCAATACCACGCCGACGAATCCCACCACGGTGGCGAGTATCAGCAGCAAGCCGGGTTTTTCCTTGAGGATGGCCACGTTGAACAGGGCGAGGAACAGCGGCGAGGTGTAGTTGAGCGTGATGGCGGTGGCCAGGGGCAGCGCGCTGATGGCGTAAAAGAACAGCATCAAGGCGAAGAAGCCGGACAGCCCGCGCCACAGGTGCATTTTCCAGTAGGGCGTGGCGGTGGGGAATCCTTGTGCCCGGATGATGAGGTAAATCACCAGCAGACCGAACAGCGAGCGGTAAAACACCAGTTCGGCGCTGGAGAAATACTGCGAACCGAGTTTGACGAACACGCCCATGCAGCTGAACAGGACGCCAGCCACGATCATCCAGGAAGAGGTCATTACAGGAGGATGCGCATGGACAGGTCGACGGCTTTGATGTCCTTGGTCAGGCTGCCGATGGAAATGCGGTCCACCCCGGTCTCGGCGATGGCGCGCACGCTCTCCAGGGTGATGCCGCCGGAGGCTTCCAGCGCCGCGCGTTTTGCGGTGGTGACGACCGCCTGTCTCATGTCGGCCAGCGTGAAGTTGTCGAGCAGAACGAGCCTGGCGCCAGCCGCCAGTGCCTGTTCGAGTTCGTCCAGGTTTTCCACTTCGATCTGGACCGACACGCCGGGCGGCGCGGCGCGGTGGGCCTGCGCCAGGACGGCGGCGATGCCGCCCGCGGCGAGGATGTGGTTTTCCTTGATCAGGATGCCGTCGAACAGTCCGGTGCGCTGGTTGGCGCCGCCGCCCGTCTTGACCGCGTACTTTTGTGCCAGGCGCAAGCCGGGCAGGGTCTTGCGCGTGTCCATGATGAGCGCGGCGGTACCGGCGACGGCGTCCACATAGCGGCGCGTGGCGCTTGCCGTGGCGGACAGGGTCTGCAGAAAATTCAGCGCCGGGCGCTCGGCGGAGAGCAGGGCGCGAGCGTTGCCGCCGATTTTACACAGCGTCTGGCCGGCCGCCAGCGTTTCGCCTTCGCGTGCCAGCCATTCAATTTCGACCTGCGGGTCGAGGCGGCGGAAGCAGGCTTCGAACCAGGCGCTGCCGCACAGGATGGCGGGTTCGCGGCAGATCACGGTGGCCTGGGCACGGCTTTCCGCTGCCAGGAGCCCGGCCGTCAGGTCGCCGCTGCCGATGTCTTCCGCCAGGGCGGCGGCGACGTTGGCTTCGATCGCCGTTTCCAGAGCGGTCATTTACCGGACATCAGGTCGGAAATCAGTTGCACGTATTCCTTGTCATCCCATTCGGCCCCGCCTTGCAGCGTGTAGCGCACCTTGCCCTGTGGGTCGATCAGGAAGGAGGAGGGCGCGACGAACACTTTCCATGCTTCGAGCGCTTTTGCCTCTTCATCCATGAGGATGGTGAAATCCGCCTTGACCTTGGTCTTGAGGAAATCCTTTACTTCCTTGTCCGTCTCGCCCATGTTCACGGCGAGGATGACGAACGGCTTGCCCGCCAATTTTTTCTCCAGGCGCATCATGGACGGCATTTCCTTGAGGCAGGGCGCGCAGTAGGTGGCCCAGAACTGCACCATGACCACCTTGCCGCGATAGCTTTCGAGCTTGTGCATCTTGCCGCTCATATCCTTGAGCGCCAGGGCGGGGGTCGCGCCGCCGTTCCAGGCTTGCAGCTCCATGGCTTGGGCCGCGGAAAAAAGGAACAGGCCGCACAGGCCCAGCAGTATTTTTTTCATGGTTTAGTCTCGTTCTGGAGAGGTTGCGAGGGAATGGGTTGTTGCAACTGCTGCAGCGCATCCTGGATCAGTTCGGGCAATCTTCGGGTCATGGCGCGCTCATCGTCGGTGGCGTCCGAGCGCACGTAGAAATGACCGCGCACTTTGGGCAACACCATGCTGCTTACCTTGGCGCCGCCACGGGCTAACTGGACCTTGAGATGCTCCAGCCACCAGCGCCCAGGCGACAATTGTCCCTGGAAGATGAACAGCGGCAGGGTGGTTTGCGTTACGACCGGGTCGTACTGCGCTTCCACGCCGGGCGCGGGCGGGACCGAATAGAGGTCGGGGTTGAACAGGATGGCCCCACTCAGGGCGTTCCTCGCTTCCTGCGGCGTCTGCTCCTGCCAGGCATGGGCCCCCTTGAGGATCGGTCCGGCGCCGTGGCCGGAAGTGACGAGCACCACTTTCTTGCCGCTTTGCTTGACGGCATGGGCGATCATTTCGGTGATTTCTTCCGGCGGCAGCTGTTTCAGGCTGCTCGGCAGGGAGGGCAGGAAGTGCGCTTCCAGCATGTCCGGGAACCAGGTTTCATAGCCGCGAGACGCGAGCGCTTGCGCAGTGAGGGCTTCGTTGGCGCTGTGTCCCTCGTCGCAGACGAACCATAGCAGCAGGGTGTCGCCCCGGCTGGGAAAAGTGCGCAGCGAAACTTCGGTGCCCGTGGAGAGCGTGAGCGCAGAGGCGGGGGCCGCGCAGGCTACGCCCAGCCACATCTGCAGCACCAGCCATACTCCAGCCAGGAATAGTCCTCGTTTTGCCACGTTTTTCCCGTTTGCCTTTCCGGACAGAAGTTTACCGCAAACTGAAGAGGGGTGGCATGGTACGGTTGGACTATATGACCTCGATGGTCTTGCTTGAAATTCCCTATCCCTCCCCCAAGTAGGGGTTAACGAAATTCGCATGACGAACCATTATCCCCCTCTCCCGCATGCGGGGGAGGGCCGGGGAGGGGGAAACGGTCATG
>JBDKRR010000426.1:0-6517 GCA_039683315.1 Sulfuricella sp. | reverse complement strand
CGTGATAATGCTCATGGACTTCCCCTTTCCTGGTTTTGATGAGAGTTGGAACTTCCATCATGGCACTTGATGCCGACAGCGGCTTCCGCCGCAGCCTCGGGACGGGGAAGTCCCTTTCATTCGTTAGGTTTTCGATCGCACATGAGCCCTACAACCAAAAAAGTCGCAATTTATTACTGTGCTTGGGTTTTACTTTGTGTGCTTTGGGCCGCATCCGGTTACGGCGATTCAAAGGCCGCGCATCTTTACTTGGTGATTACGGGGCTGCCATTTGCCCTTTTATCTCTTCACATCATCCCCAACGGCTCAGTTCTAGCCACCCTCGCTGCAGGTGTTATTGGTTGGCTACAATGGTGTTTGGTGGCCGAGGCCAACTCAAGATGGGACACCTGGAGAAAGTCAAAAAATGGTACAACCTAACCACACAGTCAAACGGGACGCCGCGCTAAAGCGCGCCGCCCCTCACTTTCGACGTCGGGCGTTATTGTCCCCTAGCGTCACAGTTGCCGCACCAAAAAATCCCTAACCTCGTCGACGGATCGACGGTAACGCCGCTACAGCCGCCTCCCCATTATTGCCGCTGAACTGTTCGCCATGCCAAGAGTCCTAGCAGCATGAGGATGCACGGCAGCGATGCGAAGGAGGCATGATGGCTCTGGAAATAGGTTCAGTTTTCGCCCTGTTGTTAGCTGTGGCTGTTTTCTTGCTGCTGGGTTACTCAGTCCGGATTTTCCGCGAGTACGAACGCGGCATTCTTTTCACGCTTGGGCGCTTCAGAGGGGTGAAAGGGCCGGGGCTGGTGATAATCGTTCCGGCGATCCAGCAACTGGTAAGGGTCGACCTGCGCACCATCGTGCTGGAAGTGCCCACCCAGGACGTCATCTCGCGCGACAACGTGTCGGTAAAAGTCAGCGCAGTGGTCTATTTCCGCGTCGTGGACCCGCAAAAAGCCATCATCCAGGTGGTCGATTTCCTCAATGCCACCAGCCAGCTGGCGCAGACCATGCTGCGCTCGGTATTGGGCAAGCACCTGCTGGACGACATGCTTTCAGAGCGCGAGCGGCTTAATCTGGATATCCAGCAAGCCCTGGACGCGCAAACGGACACATGGGGCATCAAAGTCTCCAACGTCGAGATCAAACAGGTCGATCTGACCGAGTCCATGATCCGGGCGATCGCCAGGCAGGCCGAAGCGGAGCGCGAGCGGCGTGCCAAGGTGATCCATGCCGAAGGCGAATTGCAGGCGGCGGAAAAGCTGTTCCAGGCGGCCGCGATCCTCGCGCAAGAGCCGCAGGCGATCCTGCTCCGCTACCTGGAAACGCTAACCGTGATCGGCGCGGACAAGAACACTACTGTCGTGTTCCCGCTGCCGATGGATCTCCTCACCCCATTCCTGAAGAAAACGAAGCCTGCCGATGAGGTCTGACGAAGGCCGGGAGGACGATATGACCACGCGCGAGATGCCAGCCTGGAGCCCAACCGAACTGCACCGTCAGCTGGAGGAAGGCAGCCGGTTTGTCATCCTCGATGTGCGCAACCAGGACGAGTTCGATGCCTGGAAAATCGAGGGCAAGGGCCCGATCCAGACTATCAACTTCCCCTATTTCGACCTGCTGGAGCTGGAGAGCGAGGACGAGGAAATCGCCGCCGCTGTCGCCCGCGCGGTTCCGGAGCGGCTGAAGGACAGCCTGCCGCGGGACGAAACTATCCTGGCGATATGCGCCCAGGGCAACACCTCGAACCACGTGGCCGAGGGGCTGCGGCGGCTCGGATACCAGGCATTCAACCTGGAAGGCGGAATGGCGGCCTGGGGCAATCACTACGAAATGCGCGCCGTGGAGGAGACCGAACGCTTCACCCTCCTGCAGATCAGCCGTCCGGCGCGCGGCTGCCTGAGCTACCTGCTGGCCAGCGGCGGCGAGGCCATGGTGGTCGATGCCGGACGCCACATTGACGTCTACACCCGCATCGCCGCCGAGCGGGGCTGGCGCATCACGACCGTGTTCGACACCCATCTCCAGGCCGACCACCTGAGCGGCGGCATGGCCCTGGCGAGCGCGCTGGGAGTGGATTACTGGCTCCATCCCTACGACAGCATCCACCCCGACGACCAGCTTCCGGCGACGTATTCATTCCGTTACCTGGAGGACAAAACGACCTTCAAGCTGGGCGAGGTGAGCATCCGCGCGCTCCATCTTCCCGGCCACACTCTCGGCATGACCAATCCGCTGGTGGACGATCGCTTTCTGCTGACCAGCGACACCCTGTTCATCGGCACGATCGGCCGTCCCGACCTGGGCGGCCGGGCAAAGACCTGGGCGCCGCTGCTGTACCGCTCGCTGCAGCGGGTGCTGGCCTTGCCCGACCACACCGTCGTGCTCCCGGCCCATTTCAGCCACATGGGCGAGGCGGACGAGCAGGGCTGCTACTGCGCCCCCATCGGCGCGCTACGTGGCAGCAATGAGGGATTGCGTGCGCTGGGCGAGGGCTTGGAGGCGTTCATCGCCTATATCCTGGAACACCTGCCGCAGCATCCGCCGACCTACGACGACATCCGGCGCGTCAACACCGGCCTGCTCCAGGTGGACGAGGCCAAGGCCAGCGAACTGGAGCTCGGGCGGAATCAGTGCGCCCTCACGCACAGCGGGACAGGGCCGCATCCGGCTGCGTAGGGGGCTTGAATTCGAAAGGCAATGGCATCCACACCGGTGCTATCATCCGCACCCATCCATGCGTATCCAACATATCCGACAACGTCTGCGCGACCTGGGCGCCGTGCCTTGCCACGAGGGGCGCGTGCTGCGGTCCTGGCTTCAGGGGCTGCCCCTGGGCACCAAAAGGCGGCGCGCAGAGGACTTCCTGCCCCTGGCCTTGCGCGATGCCATGCCCGATTTCAGCGCCGAGCTGCAGGGCCTGGCGCGCCTGCAATCCGAGCACCCCGGCGAGGACGGCTCGGTCCGCCTGCTGGTAGCGCTGGCGGACGGCCAGACGGTGGAAAGCGTGCTGCTGCCCCGGGACGGGTTGTGCGTCTCCACCCAGGTCGGCTGTGCCGTGGGCTGCGTATTCTGCATGACCGGCCGCGACGGCCTGCTGCGCCAGCTGGGCAGCGCCGAAATCGTCGCCCAGGTGGTCCTCGCGCGCAGCCGTCGGGCCGTGAAGAAGGTCGTGTTCATGGGCATGGGAGAGCCGGCCCACAACCTCGACAACGTGCTGGAGGCCATCGACCTGCTCGGCAAGGAGGGCGGCATCGGCCACAAGAACCTGGTCCTTTCCACCGTCGGCGACCGGCGCGTGTTCGAGCGGCTGTCCCAATCCACGGTCAAGCCCGCCCTGGCCCTTTCCCTGCACACCACCGACCCCGCCCTACGCCGCCGTCTGCTCCCCAAGGCACCGGACATCGCGCCGGACGAACTGGTCGAGCTGGGCGAGGCCTACGCCCGCAGCACAGCCTACCCGATCCAGTACCAGTGGACCCTGCTCGAAGGAATCAACGACACGGACGCGGAACTGACAGGCATCGCGCGCCTGCTGGCCGGCAAATACGCGGTGATGAACCTGATCCCCTACAACAGCGTCGAAGGCTTCGACTACCGGCGCCCCAGCTGGGAACGCGCCGCCGAGATGGCGCGCTTCCTGCACCGCCAAGGCATCCTCACCAAGCTGCGCCACTCCGCCGGGCAGGACGTGGAGGGCGGCTGCGGCCAGTTGCGGGCGCGTACGCTACAAAATGTAGGGTGGGTTAATAACCCACCAAGCGTTGCGTAGCAACACAACGCCTTTTAATGAGTGCCTGTCGGCACGCCTGGTGGGTTATCCCCGGCCAAATCACCCTACATTGATTATGGAATCGCTTAAGGTA
This sequence comes from Sulfuricella sp., assembly GCA_039683315.1. Lineage (GTDB taxonomy): Bacteria > Pseudomonadota > Gammaproteobacteria > Burkholderiales > Sulfuricellaceae > Sulfurimicrobium. Next base: position 2,658 of record JBDKRR010000426.1, on the reverse strand, counting down.
GCGCCATTAGCGCAGCATCTCATTTTTATCGATTTGCCAATAAAATAGGCGCAACCACGGGCGGTGCTTATGTGCCGATCCGGCTACTCAATAACAGGAAGGACTCCGCGACATGTATGACCGCAGCAGCATCGAACTCATCAATCAAGCGACACGCACGCGCAGAATTGCATTCGCGCTAATCCTGCTCGCCCTGGCGCTGCCGTCCCTGTTTGCCTGGAGCGACAATGTCGCCCTCGAAAGCGTAGCCAAGTTCACCGGGCAACTGGCGGCGGTGACGCTGCTTGCGCTTATTGCACGGTTGTGGGTAGCGCGTCATTACTCCGTGGGGGTGCAGGTCCAGGTGCTGCTGGCGTTTGCACTTGTGCTGGTTGGCTGGTCGGGCTATGTGTCGCGGGTTGCACACGATGAGCGCGTGTCGGTGGCTTCTCAACCGGTCAGTTCGACGCCATCGCGTATTTCTGGCCAAGTGGAGGTGGCTGACTCGAAACTGGAGGGTAAGCGGCGATAGCGATTTGGGCCGTGGCTTCGAGCCAGAAGCGGTCACTGAAAATGTTTCGCCTAAGCGGCCAGTGGCGTACTGCTGGTGTATGCTACTGCACGCATGCCGCGGGCTACACTCTAGCCCATCGATTTCACAGAACGTAAGATCGTCGGCGTTGTTTCCATCATACGAAATGGTCATTTAATTATGAAAAAGGCAGTTGTTATTGCAGGGGTTTCAAATCAGGTTGTTTGGTGGATGGGAGAACGGAAGAAGAAGCTCGCGGAGCTTCGCCATCAAACTATGTCTGTGAACCCATTTCTTCTACCATTGATATTCGGAATTCACCAGTTTCAAGACTTTGATGAACTCGCCGAATTCCTAGTCGCCGCGCACCTTTCCACTGGATATGCAACGGGGTTTGGCAAACTGATAGACGAAAAAATTCTCCCTCAAGTCTTCGGAACGATCAAGTTAGATAAAGCAACGCGACGGTCTGCTCCGCTATCAATGTCAGTGTTTGATGAAATAGACCACATTATCCCACCGGCAAATAACAAACCGGCAAAACTGCTTTCACTCAAAGCTGGCAGATGGACGATCCAACTGACAATGGCTGTGCAGTTGAATAAGGCGTTCAAAGAGCTACTTGAGCTTCGAGATTCCAAGAAACTTGGCGGTTTTACGTTTGACGAGATTGCCGTGGGTGTGTTCTATGGAACAAAGGACACATTGACGGATAAATATGACATTCTCCGGGGAATCAATCGGGGTGCGAATCACGACGTCACAGACCTAATAAAACACGTCCATGTTTACGCTGGGCGCGAATTCTGGTCTTGGCTAAACGGAGGCGAGCAAGAAACGCAAGAATGGGTTCTCGAAGGAATCCTTCAGGGCTTTGCGGCCGCAGAAAGGTCAATGGGTTCGCTTGTCGAGCTTTTGGCAAGCTTCCGCAAAGAATTCAGCCAGCAGTTCCAGCCATTTGTCGGACCCGACAGTACCATCGACTGGCAAGCAATCATAAAAAAGATCAACGGTTAAGCGAATTCGGCAATATCAAGCGTCAATTGTATACCGTCGTCCGATAGCTTTCGACTGTCATAGTACCCGGTGTGCCCACTTATAACCTCACCGTCTTTGAAATAGCTCCTTGTCCTGACATGCGGCCTGATGTGGACGATACGCCCCGATGAGGCTGGTTTCCCCGTTAACGGGGGCAGCGATTCGGATGCTTTCAGCAGCTGATGAAGCACTCTCCCGGCTACTTCGCCGAGGCGAGGGGGCACTGCGTTGCCTATCTGCCTGCATTTATCCGTGGCTGACCCGACAAACCTCCAATTTTGAGGAAACTCTTGAATAGCAGCCATCTCTCCTACCGTTAGCGCCCTAAGTTCTGTCGGATGGCACATACTCGTGCCGGCATGGTTTGGCATTGTCACCACCGTTGGACTTGGGAAATCAAAAGAAAGTTTCCTCCAATAGGCGCTTCGTCCGCCTTTCAAGTACCAACTCTTGCCCATCGACTCTTTCTGCATGTCTTCTGGCAAATTTCGCCAATTTCCGCCAGGAGGAACCATCGCTAAGTACTTCAACTTCCGAGGGCTAAAGTTCATCATTGAGGGGTCTGGGTCGCCAAATCCTTTCCCAATCACGTCACCGAGCGTTCGAAAGGGCGGGAGCTTGTCTGAGGGGCGGTTGCTAAATTCTGGAAGAGGGAAAGCCGGATCGACATCAAACCGCGACCCAATACACAGCAAACGCTCTCGAATCTGAGGAGCGCCATAGTTGACTGAATTGACGAGATAGCAGTCAACTCGATAGCCGATACTCTCAAATAGTCTAATTAGCTCGCGGAGAAGCGACCCGGGCTCCGTGTGCTCTTGCATATGCGAGGGCTCATCAACTTCCGCTCCTTTTGGGATTAAGGGCATCGAATGGAGCCCGCGAACGTTCTCCATAAGAAATGCCTTTGGTCTGACTTCGTCAACAAGCCTAAAGAACTCAAAAATCATGCGGCCTCGACCATCGTGCAACCCGCGACGTTGTCCAAACACGCTGAATGCCTGACAGGGTGGGCCTCCAGCAAGCAAGTCGATACCTCTAAAATCGAATCCTGCGGCCTTGCTTAGCGTCGCTAACGTTACGTTCTCAACAGAATCTGAGATTACGGG
>JBDKRR010000425.1:0-15331 GCA_039683315.1 Sulfuricella sp. | reverse complement strand
CCAGGTCGCGGATGCCGCCGCCCAGTTGCACTGGAATTTCGGCGCCCATTTCCTTGACAATGGCACGGATGGCCGGCTCGTTCGCCGGCTTGCCGGCGAAGGCGCCATTGAGGTCGACCAGATGCAGGCGACGCCCACCCTGCTTGACCCAATGCCGCGCCATCTCTGCCGGGTTCTCGGAAAAAATCGTGGCCGAATCCATCTCGCCCTGTTTCAGGCGAACGCACTGGCCGTCTTTCAAATCAATCGCTGGAATCACTAGCATGGTAGGCGTTTTTTAAATTGGTTAAGTATTGGAAATTACAGGCAGGTACCTGTGCTGCAAGCAGTTGGCTTGACCTTGCCATCCCACATGACGAAATTGGCCAACAGGGTCAGTCCTGCAGACTGGCTTTTTTCAGGGTGGAATTGCACGGCGAATATATTATCCCGCGCCACCGCCGAGGTAAACGCGAACGGGTAAAGGGTAAAGCCCGCCACCAGGTCCGGTTCGCCCGCCTCGACGTAGTAGCTGTGGACGAAATAGAAGCGCGCGCCGTTGGGAATCCCGGCCCACATCGGGTGCTCTGACGTCTGGTGCACTTCGTTCCAGCCCATGTGCGGGACTTTGAGCCGCTGCCCCTTGTCGTCATGCATCGCCTCGGCGGGGAAACGCAGCACCCGTCCGGGAAGGATGCCCAGGCAGGGCGTGTCGCCTTCTTCGCTATGTTCGAACAGCACCTGCTGCCCCATGCAGATGCCGAGAAACGGTTTGCTGCGTGCAGCCTCGGTGATAACTCCCTTCAAGCCGCGTGCCTTGATTTCACGCATGCAATCGGGGGCAGCGCCCTGGCCGGGGAACACCACGCGCGTGGCGCCGAGAATCACTTCCGGGTCGGCCGTCACGACCACGCTGGCCATCGGCGCAACGTGCTCGAACGCCTTGGAAACGGAACGCAAATTCCCCATGCCATAATCGATGATCGCTACATCTGCGCCCATGCTTAGAGGCTTCCCTTGGTCGAAGGCGTCACGCCGGCCATGCGCTCGTCCGGCTCGACCGCCATGCGCAGGGCACGGCCGAAGGCCTTGAACACCGTTTCAGCTTGGTGATGCGCATTGACGCCGCGCAGGCAATCCACGTGCAGCGTCACGCCGGCATGGTTGACGAAGCCCTGGAAGAATTCGCGCACCAGGTCAGCGTCGAATTCGCCGATGCGGGCGCGCGTAAAATCCACTTCGAACACCAGCCCTGGCCGTCCGGAAAGGTCCAGCACCACGCGCGACAGTGCCTCGTCCAGCGGCACGTAAGCATGGCCGTAGCGTCGCACGCCCTTCTTGTCGCCGATCGCCTGGGCAAAAGCCTGACCGAGGGTGATGCCGATATCTTCCACGGTGTGGTGCGCGTCGATGTGCAGGTCGCCTTTGGCCGACACATCCAGGTCCATCAACCCGTGGCGGGCGATCTGGTCCAGCATGTGGTCGAGAAAAGGCACGCCGCTGGCGAGCTTGGCCTGGCCGTTGCCGTCCAGGTTAAGACTGACGCTAACCTGGGTTTCAAGGGTATTGCGGGTAACTTGGGCTGTGCGCATAAGATGACTGGCTGAAATTTTTTCCATTCTAACCTAGGAGCCTATCGGACCTGAAGAAAATCGATCAGCTCCGGAGAATTTCGCCCAGGGCACGGAGCAGCGCAACGCATTGCTCATCCGTTCCGACCGTGATGCGCATGAACGGCGCAATGCGCGAGGGAGATTTGAAATGCCGCACGATGATGCTGCGCTCGCGCAGCCTGGCGGTGAGTTCGGCGCCATCGCGCCGGGCGTGGCGCGCGAACACGAAATTTGCGGCGGAGGGCAGCACTTCCAGGCCGAGCGCTTCGAGTTCCTTCACCAATCTGGCACGGGTGGCGATCACCATGGCGCAGGTAGATTCGAAATAGGCGCGGTCTTCGATCGCCGCTGCGGCACCGGCGATGGCACAGCGGTCCAGCGGGTAGGAGTTGAAGCTGTCCTTGACCCGGACCAGCGCCTCGATCAGGTCGGGATGGCCGATCGCATAGCCCACGCGAAGCCCCGCCAGGGAGCGCGATTTGGAAAGGGTGTGAATAACCAGCAATTGCGGATAACGATCCACCAGCGCGACCGCCGACTCGGCGCCAAAATCAACATAAGCCTCGTCGACCACCACCACAGAGTCCTTGTTCGACTCCAGCAGGCGCTCGATATCCGCCAGAGGCAGGGCTATGCCGGTAGGCGCGTTGGGATTGGGAAAAATAATCCCGCCGTTGGGGCGGAAGTAATCGTCGATGCGAATTTCGAATGATTCATTCAGTTCCACGGGCTGGTATTCGATGCCATACAGGCTGCAATATACAGGGTAAAAACTGTAGCTGATGTCAGGAACCAGCAAGGGCGCATCGTGCTTGAGCAGCGCCTGAAAGGTGTGCGCCAGCACCTCGTCCGACCCGTTGCCGACGAACACCTGCTGCGGCGTCACACCGTAAAAATCAGCCACCGCCTGCCTGAGGCGATCGGCGTTGGGGTCGGGATACAGGCGCAGGTTCTCTCCGAGTTCGCCGCGCATTGCTTCCAGTACCAGGGGGCTGGGAGCATATGGATTCTCGTTGGTGTTGAGTTTGACGAGATTTGGCAACTTGGGCTGCTCGCCCGGCACATAAGGGGTCAGACCGTGAACGACTGCACTCCAGTAGCGGCTCATGGCAGGACTAAGCCCCCTTCATCCGGTACTCGGCGGAACGGGCGTGGGCCTGCAGACCTTCGCCGTAAGCCAGAGTCGAGGCAATTTTCCCCATGGTTTGCGCGCCGGAGGGAGAAACCATGATCAGGCTGGAACGTTTCTGGAAATCGTACACCCCCAGCGGCGAGGAGAAGCGCGCAGTGCGCGAGGTCGGCAGCACGTGGTTGGGGCCGGCGCAGTAGTCGCCCAGCGACTCGCAGGTCTGGCGCCCCATGAAGATGGCGCCGGCATGCCTGATCTTGGCAGTGAGTGCCACCGGGTCTTCCACCGAAAGCTCCAGGTGCTCGGGAGAGATGTAATTGGCGATGGCCGCCGCTTCGTCCAGGTCCTTGACCGCGATCAGCGCGCCGCGATTTTCCAGCGCGGTGCGGATGATTTCCTGGCGCGGCATTTCGGGCAGTAGTTTGGCGATGCTGGCCTGCACCGCGTCGATGAAGGCGGCATCCGGCGAGAGCAGGATGGACTGGGCCAACTCATCGTGCTCGGCCTGCGAAAACAGGTCCATGGCGATCCAGTCGGGGTCGGTCTTGCCGTCGCAAATGATGAGGATTTCCGACGGGCCGGCCACCATGTCGATGCCGACCACACCGAACACGCGCCGCTTGGCCGCCGCCACGTAGGCATTGCCCGGGCCGACCACCTTGTCGACCTGCGGAACGGTTTGCGTGCCATAGGCCAGCGCACCCACTGCCTGTGCGCCGCCGATGGTGAACACCCGGTCCACGCCGCAAACATGCGCCGCCGCCAGCACCAGTTCGTTCACCACGCCGCCCGGCGTGGGCACCACCATGATCAGTTCCTTCACCCCGGCCACCTTGGCGGGAATGGCGTTCATCAGCACCGACGACGGATAGGCCGCCTTGCCGCCCGGCACGTAAAGCCCGACGCGATCCAGCGCCGTGACCTGCTGGCCGAGCATGGTGCCGTCCGGCTCGGTATAGTTCCACGACTGCATCAACTGCTTCTCGTGATATACGCGCACCCTCTCCGCCGCCTGCTGCAACGCCTCGCGCTGCTCCGCCGGCAAATCGTCGAAAGCTTGTTTGAGACGCGCGGCCGACATTTCCAGCTCGGCCATGGAGTCGGCCGGCAAAATATCAAATTGAAAGGTGTAATCCAATACGGCGGCGTCACCGCGAGTTTTCACGTCATGCAGAATGCCCGCCACCACAACATCAATGTACTCGTCCTGGGCGCCCTCGAAAGCCAGCAATTCGTGCAGGCGATCCTGAAAATCGGGCTGGGTGCTGGTATAGCGTTTTATGTTCAACATGATGGGCAAGCGTCGATTGGAAAGATTGAGATTATAACCCGTTGCATCAGGCCTTGAGGCAGGAAGCAAAGGTATCCAGCAAGGGCTGAATGCGCGCATGCTTCAGCTTGAGCGCAGCCTGGTTGATGACCAGGCGCGAGCTGATCTGCATGATCTCCTCCACCGCCACCAGGTTGTTGGCCTTGAGCGTGCCGCCGCTGCTCACCAGGTCGACGATGGCATCGGCCAACCCGACCAGCGGCGCCAGTTCCATCGAGCCGTACAGCTTGATGAGGTCGACGTGCACGCCTTTCTGGGCAAAGTGTTCGCGCGCCGTCTGCAGGTACTTGGTGGCCACGCGCAAACGCGCACCCTGCTTGACAGCCCCCTCGTAGTCGAAGCCCTGCGGCACCGCCACCATCATGCGGCACTTGGCAATCTGCAGGTCCAGCGGCTGGTACAGGCCATCCCCGCCATGCTCGTGGAGCACGTCCTTGCCGGCGATCCCGAGGTCGGCCGCCCCGTACTGCACGTAGGTCGGCACGTCCGAAGCACGCACGATGATCAGGCGCACATCGGCATGATTGGTGTCCAGAATCAGCTTGCGCGAGGTTTCCGGGTCGTCCTGCGGCACGATGCCGGCAGCCGCCAGCAGCGGCGTGGTTTCTTCGAAAATGCGTCCCTTGGAGAGGGCGATGGTAATCATGTTCAGTGGACTCGCTTAATTCGCGCCCCAAGTTGGGACAGTTTTTCTTCGATACATTCATAGCCGCGGTCGAGGTGGTAAATACGCTCGACCGTGGTCTCCCCTTGCGCTACCAGCCCGGCGATCACCAGCGAGGCGGACGCGCGCAGGTCGGTTGCCATAACGGTCGCCCCGCTTAATTCGGGTATGCCGCGCACGATGGCGGTATTGCCTTCCACTTCGATGTCGGCGCCCAGCCGGCGTAATTCCTGAACGTGCATGAAGCGGTTCTCGAAAATCGTTTCGGTCATGGTCGCCGCACCTTTCGCGACGGTGTTCAGCGTCATGAACTGCGCCTGCATGTCGGTGGGGAAAGCCGGATAAGGCGCGGTACGGATATTCACGGACTTGATCGGATTATGCATTTCCAGGCTCACCCAGTCAGCGCCGGTTTCGATCGTCGCACCAGCATCGCGCAATTTGTCCAACACGGCGTCGAAAATGTCGGGGCGGACGTTGCGCAGCTTCACCTTGCCCTGCGTGGCAGCAGCCGCCACCAGGAAAGTGCCGGCCTCGATGCGGTCCGGCATGACGCTGTAACCGGCGCCATGCAGGCGCTCCACACCATGAATGGTGATCACGTCACTGCCCGCGCCCTCGATGTTGGCGCCCATGGCCTTGAGGCATTCGGCCAGGTCCACCACTTCCGGTTCGCGCGCCGCATTTTCCAGCACTGTGGAGCCTTCGGCGAGCGCCGCCGCCATCATCAGGTTCTCGGTGCCGGTGACCGTAACCAGATCCATGAAAATGCGCGCGCCCTTAAGCCGTCCTGCGCTGGCGTTGATGTAGCCATGCTCGATGGAAATGCTGGCACCCATCGCCTCGAGCCCCTTGATATGCAGGTCGACCGGGCGCGAGCCGATGGCGCAGCCACCGGGAAGCGACACCCGTGCCTTGCCGAAACGCGCCAGCAACGGCCCGAGCACCAAAATCGAGGCACGCATGGTTTTCACCAGCTCATAGGGTGCCAGCGGGTTGTCGATATTGCGGGCGTCCAGTTCCACGCCCAGCTTGTCGTCCACCGAAACCCCCATGCCCATCTGCACCAGCAGTCCGATCATGGTGGTGATGTCGTGCAGGTGCGGCACGTTGGCCACCCGCAGGGTATCCGTTTCCGCCAGCAAAGCCGCACACAGGATCGGCAGTGCCGCATTTTTGGCGCCGGAGATGCGAACTTCTCCAGCCAGCGGCACGCCGCCCTGAATAACGAGTTTATCCATCAATCAGGCCTGCTTGAGGCAAGCCAGAAGTTTCTGCAACTCGCCCTTCTCGTACATTTCCTTGGAAATATCCGCACCGCCGATCAATTCGCCGTTAATGTAAATTTGCGGGAAGGTCGGCCAGTTGGCGTAGTACTTCAGGTTCTCGAAAATCTCGGGATCCTGCAGCACGTTGACGGCATAAAACTCCGTGCCGCAAGCATTGAGCACCTGTGCCGCGACGTTGGAAAAGCCGCATTGAGGAAATTTCGGCGTGCCCTTCATGAAAAGCACCACCGGGTGTTCGGTAACGATCTGCTTGATACGGTCCAGAACTTGTTGGTCCATGATATTTCCTTGTTGGTAGTCACCCACCGCTCAGGCGCCTGAAAGTTTGCGCCATTCTTCGGGGGTTAAGGTTTTAAATGACAAAGCGTGAATTTCTCCGCCCATCCGGTGCCCGAGAGCTTTGTAAACCAGTTGGTGCTGTTGCACCATGCTCTTGCCGACAAACTCGGCGCTGACGACAACCGCTTCGAAATGCTGGCCGTCGTCCCCCGACACCTCGATATGGTCACACTTCAGTCCATTTTCAATATGGCCCCTGATTTCTTCCTTGGTAATCATCTATTTCCTCAACTTGTATCCGCTCTTGAGCAAAAGCAAAGTAGCCAATGATAATGCCAAAAAGCAGCTAGCGACAATCGACAGCCCGAATACCGGGGAAACATCCGACGTGCCAAAAAAGCCATAGCGGAAGCCGTCGATCAGATAAAAAAACGGGTTGAAGCGCGACACACCCTGCCAGAACGGAGGCAGGGAATTGATCGAATAAAAAACGCCGGAGAGAAAGGTCAGCGGCACGATGATGAAATTCTGCACCGCCGACATCTGATCGTAACTCTCCGCCCACAGCGAGGATACGATCCCTGTCGCGCCCAGCATGGCACAGCCAAGCAAAGCGAAAGCCAGTATCCACATTGGATGAACCAGCGGCACGGCGGTGAACCACAACCCGGCCAGCCCCACCCCCAAACCCACTACCACACCGCGCACCACCGATGCTGCCACGTAGGCGGTAAAAAACTCCCAGTACGCCAGCGGGGGCAGCAAAATGAACACAATGCTGCCATTCATCTTCGACTGGATCAGGCTGGACGAACTATTCGCAAACGCGTTCTGCAGCATCGCCATCATCACCAGGCCGGGTATCAGAAACGCAGTGTAATTCACGCCCGGATAGACATGGACGTGCTCTTCCAGCACGTGGGAAAAAATCAGCAGGTAAAGCAGGGTGGTCACCACCGGGGAAAGAATGGTCTGCAGGCTGACTTTCCAGAAACGCAAAATCTCCTTGTAAAAGAGTGTCCACAGGCCGGTCATGATCGCACCAGCTTGAGAAACACGTCCTCCAGATCAGGTTTGGAAACGTCCAGGTCCGCCACCTTGATTCCCGCTTCGCGCAAAGCGCGCAACACGTTTTCCAGCTCGGCATGGTGTTTCAGTGAGAGCTTGAAAACTTCGCCGTCCCGTCCGCTCAACAAGGCCTGCAAAATATCGGGCAGGCGCGGCGGGTCCAGCCGCATACTGACCTGAATGGCCGCATAGCGGTTCAGCAGGTTGGCGGTAGTGTCCAGTGCCACGACTTCGCCCTGCTTCAACATGGCGACGCGACTGCACAAGGTTTCCGCCTCTTCGAGGTAATGCGTGGTGAGCACGATGGTGTGCCCCTCGCGATTGAGACGGCGGATGAATCCCCACAAACTCTGACGCAACTCCACGTCCACGCCGGCAGTAGGTTCGTCCAATACGATCACCGGCGGCTTGTGCACCAGCGCCTGCGCCACCAGCACGCGGCGCTTCATCCCGCCGGAAAGTGTGCGCACATAGGCATCCGCCTTGTCGGTTAAACCCAGGCTTTCCAGCAATTCGTCGATCCAGGCGTCGTTGTTGCGGATGTTGAAATAGCCGGACTGGAATTGCAGCATTTCACGCACCGTGAAAAATGCGTCGTACACCAATTCCTGCGGCACAACCCCGATGGAACGGCGCGCTTCGCGATAGTCGGCCCTTACATCATGGCCAAGCACCTTGAGATGGCCGCTGTCAGCCAGCGCCAAACCGGCTAGGATATTGATCAGAGTGGATTTGCCCGCGCCGTTGGGGCCCAGCAGAGCGAAAAACTCGCCTTGCTGAATACTCAGATCAACGCCGCGCAGGGCCTGCACCGTGCCGAAACGCTTGTGAACCTGACGGATTTCGATGGCGGGGAACATGGGGAAACGGAGCCTTGCCGCTTACGCGGCGGGCAACAGGTCTTCTACGCCGTATACTTTCACCAGGCTTTGCAGATTTTCGGGAAGATGACTGATATGCAACTCGCGGCCCGACCTCGCAGCTTGTCGCGCCCACTCCAGCAACAAGCTGACCGCAGCAGAGTCGACCTCATCCACGCCGCTGAAGTCCAGTACCCAAGGGCCTTCCTCAGCGAAAAGCGCCGCGCTCTCGCGCAGCGCCTCGTTCACGGTAACCATGGTCAGCGGCCCGCTAAAATGGATTGCGCCACCGCCCTGCTCGATCATTTTTTCTTTGCCGCAGCGGGAGTCTTTTCGCCGCCTTTCGATTCCTGGCGGTTTTTATCCGACAGTGTCTTGATCAGGCCATCGATGCCCTTGCTCTGGATTTCAGTTCCGAACGAACCCCGATAATTGGTCACCAGGCTGACGTTGTCCACCGCCACATCGTAGACCTTCCACTCATTGCCGGTTTTTTCCAGGCTGTAATCGATCGGGATCGGCTGGCCGCCGGGCTGGTTGACTACCGTCTTGACCGTTACGTCCGTGTCGCCCGGCTGCAACTTGAGCGGCCTGTAATCAATGGTCTGGTTCTTGTAAGAGGTCAAGGAATTGGAATAAGTACGTACCAACAAGGTGCGGAATTCGTTGACCAGCGCCTGACGTTGCGCCGGCGTCGCCTTGGGCCAGTAGCGCCCAACCGCAAGCTGCGCCATGTGGGCGAAATCGAAGTGCGGCAACACCTTGGCATCCACCAGCTGCAGCACTTTCTGGCTGTTGCCGGACTGGATGTCCTTGTCCTGCTTGATGATCGTCAGTACATCCTGAGCCGTGCTCTTCACCAGCACATCCGGGGGTGTTTCGGCCGCTGCGGCAGAAAAAGCAGCCGCCATGGAAACAGCCAGGAACGCGACCCGAATCTTCTGAATCATTTGTAATCTCCAGTTACTTTAGCCATTTGGGCCACATACATATTGTAGTCGTTCACCGTCAACAGGTACTCAGCTTGGGTCGTAGCATAGGTTTTCAAGGCCTCGCTCACGCGCTCGGGTTTTTCCAGCCCGGCATTGAAGTCGGCGTAGGAAGCCACCATCCAGCGCCGTGCCGACGCCGCACCCTGCGCCAGGTCCTGTTGCGCCTTGTAGTAAGCCTGCATTTTGGTATAAGTTTCCGCCACCTCGAAGGGAATACCCTGCAGCGCGAAACGGTTCTTCGCCAGCAATGCATCGAGCTCCGCCTGTGCCTGCGCCACCCGCGCCGGCACAACATCAAAAGCCAGGTCCCATTTCAGCCCCACCACCGGAGTCAGTCCGGCATGATTGAACGGGTCATAGACATACGGGTTGTCCAGGGTGTCGCGCCGCGACGCATAGGCAAAGCTGCCCACCACACCGGCGTAAATGTTAGGGTACATTTCGGCTTTTTTCGCGTCCACCAACGCGCGCCGTGCGCGCAGGCCGGCTTCAAGCTGGGACAGTTCGGGCCGCGACGACACGGCTTTGCCCTGGTAGTCCGCCAGATTGGCTGTCGGCAGCGCCACGGGTTTCAAGCTCTCGTCCGACACTTCCAGCTTGCCCTCCAGTCCAACACCGGTGAGCACCTTCAAGCCATTCAGGCTGACCGTCTCCACCGCCTGGGCCTGGCTCAGATATTTGTTCAGCAAACCCAGCTTGGCCTGCAGCTCATAGAGGTCGGATTGCCGGGACTGACCGTTGTCAGCCTTGAGGTCCTTCTCGACTCGGGAGATGGCGCCGTTCACTTTCGACAACACGTCTTCCAGCATGCGCCGCGTATCGCGCGCCGTCAGGTAGCCATAATAGGCGCGGCTCACATCCAGCACGGTACTGCCGCGCTGCAGCCGCACGTCCTGGCGCTTGACGTCGATATTGCCGCGGGCTGCGTCGCTGTAATTCTCGATTTTGCCGAAAGTATAGAGCGGCTTGACGATGGAAAACTGCAATGAGGTCCAGTCCGACAGGCCCTTCCAGTCGTAGGCGTCATTGCGCGGAGTCGTGCCCGAAGTCGCGCCGCCCTGGTAGAAACCGCCCTCGACCTTGGGTGCCAGACCGACAAACAGATTGGCATCGAGGCGCAGGCCGTTGTTGCCCTGGGCCTCTTCCAGCAGGGCTCGCGCCTGCTCCACCAACTGTTCACGCTCCTGAATGCGCGGATCTGCGCTCATGCTCATGTCGATTGCCTGCTGCAGATTGACCGTCTGCGCCCAAGTCGTCACGCCGGAGAAGCTTGTCCAGGCGCCGAATGCTACCGCTAACCATTTCTTGTTCATTTTTTCTCTCCGCTATCTGCTGCCTTATTGTAGAGAAACTGGCCGATCAGATTTTCCAGCACCACTGCCGACTGGGTAATCTTGATTTTATCGCCTTCCTTGAGCACAACACTATCCCCCCCCGACTCGAGGGCTATGTACTGTTCGCCAAGTAATCCGGAAGTCATGATGCTGGCCGAAGTATCCTTGGAAAAAGGATATTTTCGGTCCAGCTTCAACGTCACTCGGGCTTCGTGGTTTTCGGCGTCGTATTTAATTTCCGCCACCCGCCCCACCACCACGCCGGCACTCTTCACCGGCGCCCGCACTTTGAGTCCGCCGATATTGCTGAAGTCGGCAGTCACGGCATAACTCTCATTCATATTGACGCCACCCAGGTTGCCGACCTTGAGGGCCAGGACCAGCAGAGCCCCCAGCCCCATCACCACGAACAACCCAACCCACAAGTCAATTGTGGTGCGCTCCATCAGACCTCTCCCCGAAACATGAATGCAGTTAATACGAAATCCAGCGCCAGAATCGCCAGTGACGAAGTCACCACGGTGCGCGTCGTCGCCCCAGATACGCCTTCCGCGGTCGGCGGCGCATCATACCCCTCGAACAGCGCGATGGCGGTCACCGCCACGCCGAATACAAAACTCTTGATTACACCATTGACAACATCCTGTTGAAAGTCCACCGCGTTCTGCATCTGCGACCAGAAGGAGCCCTCGTCCACGCCGATCAGCTTGACGCCCACCAGATAACCGCCGAACACGCCCATGGCGGAAAACATCGCCGCCAGCAGCGGCATGGAAATCACGCCCGCCCAGAAACGCGGCGCCACCACGCGCGCGATGGGGTTGACCGCCATCATTTCCATGGCCGAAAGCTGCTCGGTCGCCTTCATCAAGCCGATTTCCGCGGTAATCGCCGACCCGGCACGACTGGCAAACAGCAGCGCAGCCACCACCGGGCCCAGTTCGCGCACCAGGGACAAAGCCACCATCACGCCAAGGGATTCCGATGCGCCGTAACGCTGCAGCGTATCGTAGCCCTGCATCCCCAGCACCATGCCGACGAACAGCCCCGACACCAGGATAATGATGAGCGATAGCACGCCGGTGGAAAAGATCTCCTTGATGATGAGGTGGAAACGGCGAAAGCTGGTCGCGGAATACGCCAGGGTGAGGAACAGGAAACGGCTCGCCACGCCAAAGCGCCACACGCCGTCGATCACCCGGGCGCCGACACGACGCACTGCCTTGACGATGCGGCTAGGCATTTTCGCCTCCCAGTCGCAGGTCAGCGCCATAGGTCGATGCAGGGTAATGGAAAGGCACCGGGCCATCCTCCTCGCCGTGGATGAATTGATGCACGAAAGCCTTGTCCGAGGCGCGCATCTCTTCCGGCGTGCCGTGCGCAACGATCACTCCTTCCGAGACGAAGTAGACGTAATCGACTATTTCCAGGGACTCGTGCACGTCATGAGTCACGACGATGGACGTCGCCCCCAGGGCGTCGTTGAGGCGGCGGATCAGGTTGCCGATCACACCCAGGGAAATCGGGTCGAGGCCGGCAAAAGGCTCGTCGTACATGATCAGCATGGGATCCAGCGCCACCGCACGGGCCAGCGCCACGCGCCGCGCCATGCCGCCGGAAAGCTCGGACGGCATCAGGTCGCGCGCGCCGCGCAAACCAACGGCGTGGAGCTTCATCAACACCAGGTCGCGGATCACGCTTTCCGGCAAATCGGTGTGCTCGCGCATCTGGAATGCAACATTGTCGAATACCGACATGTCCGTGAACAATGCGCCGAACTGGAACAACATGCCCATGCGGCGGCGCAGGTGGTACAAGCCGTCGGCATCGAGGTCGCGCACCACCTTGTCGTCGACCACCACTTGCCCCTGAGACGCCTTTATCTGTCCGCCGATCAGACGCAGCATGGTCGTCTTGCCGCAGCCGCTGCCACCCATGATCGCCACCACCTTGCCGCGTGGCACGGTCATGTTGATCCCCTTGAGGATCGGGCGCTTGTCATAGGCGAAACTGACGTTTTGAAATTCGACCAGATTGTCACTGGACATAAAACACCGGACGGGCTTGGAAAAGGCTGAAATTCTAACCCATTCAGCCGTCCTAGACTAGAACGCCTCGATGTAAAGTGTATTGTTGGTGTTTCAGTGTCGAACTGGCATCATATGGCCCATGGAATTCGATACTTTTCATGAAATTGCCATGCCGTCCTTTGTGGCGCGCACCGAAAGCGATGCTTACTCCGATATCCAGGCGGAAATCGAATTGGCAGATAGACTGGGGTTCCGTTGCGCCTGGTTGGCAGAGCACCATTTCATGCGCCAATATTCCCACTGTTCCAAGCCGGAACTGGTGCTGGCTGCGTTATCCCAGCGCACCCACCAAATCCGGTTGGGGATGGGCATCATTCCTACTCCCTATCACCACCCGGTGCATCTAGCCGAAAGCATCGCCACCCTTGACCTCCTCAGCAGGGGCCGAATCGAAGTGGGCTTGGGCCGAGGTTTTTCCGCCGACGAATACAGGGCTTTCGGCGTCGACATGTCGGACAGCCGCTCGCTCAGCGCTGAAATGCTGGAAATCCTGCGCGCCAGCTTTACCTGCAAGCCGGTTTCGTTCCACGGCACCCATCACCGTCTGGAGCATGTGGATATTTTGCCCCATCCGCTGCAGGCGCCCCATCCGCCGCTATGGTCTGCCGCAGTCAGCCCGGACAGCTTCGCCTGGGTAGCGCAACAGGGCTTGGGCATGCTGGCTGGGCCGCTCAAACCATGGCTGATGACCAAGTTTGACATCAAGAATTACCTGGGCGCCTGGGAAGGCGCGACTCCTCCGCGCATCGGCATGGCTGTGGCCATCCTATGCCTGCCGGATGGCAAGCGCGCCCGACAACTGGCAAAACAATCCCTGACCTGGTATTACCGTGAACTTTATAAAACCACCTTGCCGATACTCGAAAAACTGTATCCGAGCTATGAACATCTGCGCGAATTGGGGCACTTCCGGGAATTCATGAAACTCGGCATCAACTTGGCGTTGCTGGAAAATTTCGGCATGGCTGTTGTCGGCACACCCGCGGAATGTATCGAGCAGTTGCGCAAGTTCGAAGCCGCCGGCGTCACGCATATTCTCTGTGCAGTGGGCGCTGGTGCCGTAAAAACCGAGGTTGCACAAGAATCCTTGCGCTGCATTGCCACCGAGGTGATGCCTGCATTCCGGCAAGAGTGATAAAATCACGCTTTGTTTAACGTGCAGGGCCGCATTCCGTGATTGAACTCACCATCAATGGCACGCCGCGCCAGTTTGTCGGGCCGCTCAACGTAACCCAACTGGTGGAACATCTCGAACTGCTCGGCAAACGCATCGCCGTGGAACGCAACGGTGACATCGTGCCGCGCAGCCAATTCAGTGACACTCCCCTAGCCAGCGGCGACAAACTTGAAATTGTCGTGGCCGTCGGCGGGGGCTAAATAACCCAAGCGGAATTTATGGACAATTTGATCATTGCAGGAACCAGCTACGCCTCCCGTCTCCTGGTGGGCACCGGGAAATATAAGGATTTTGACGAAACGCGACGCGCCATCGAAGCCAGCGGCGCAGAGATCGTCACCGTTGCCATCCGCCGCACCAACATCGGCCAGAACGCCGGCGAGCCCAGCCTGCTGGATGCTGTACCACCCTCCAAGTACACCTACCTGCCCAACACCGCAGGCTGTTACAGTGCCGACGACGCTGTTCGCACCTTGCGGCTGGCGCGCGAACTGCGGGATGGGCCTGACGTGGTGAAGCTGGAAGTGCTGGGCGACCCGAAAACGCTCTACCCCAACATGATGGAAACGCTGAAAGCGGCTGAAACACTGGTCAAGGAAGGTTTCAAGGTAATGGTCTACACCTCGGACGACCCCATCATTGCCAAGCAACTCGAAGAAATCGGCTGTGTTGCCGTGATGCCACTGGCTTCACTGATCGGCTCGGGCATGGGCATCCTCAATCCGTGGAACCTGCAAATCATCATCGACAACGCCAAGGTCCCTGTCATCGTTGATGCGGGCGTAGGGACCGCATCGGACGCCGCGATCGCCATGGAACTGGGCTGCGACGGGGTGCTGATGAACACCGCCATCGCCGCGGCACAAGATCCGATCCTCATGGCTTCAGCGATGAAAAAGGCGGTGGAAGCCGGCCGTGAAGCATTCCGCGCCGGGCGCATGGCAAAGAAGCTCTATTCCGCTAGCCCAAGTTCGCCCACCACCGGCCTCATCGGCAAGTAAGCCCAACCATGAGCGAATCTTCACACCGCCCCGTGCGCAGCTTCGTGCTGCGCCAGGGCCGCATGTCCAATGCCCAGGGCCGGGCCCATGAAACGCTCATGCCCCGCTTCGGCATTCCGTTTCAAATGGAACGGCTGGATCTAGACCACGCCTTTGGCCGTAGCGCGCCGAAAATCCTGGAAATCGGCTTTGGCATGGGGGACAGCACCGCACAAATCGCGCGGGAACACCCTGAAAACGATTACCTGTGCATCGAGGTTCACACGCCCGGCGTCGGCAGTCTACTGAAGCAAATCGAGGAATCGGGCGTGAGCAACATTCGCATCGTTCAGCACGATGCGGTGGAAGTGCTGAAATTCATGCTGGCTCCAGGCACGCTGGACGGAGTGCATATCTTTTTCCCCGATCCTTGGCCGAAGAAGCGCCATCACAAGCGCCGCCTGATACAGGCGGAGTTCATCGCGCTATTATGCGAACGCATCAAAACAGGTGGTTATCTGCATGCCGCCACGGATTGGGAAGAGTA
>JBDKRR010000424.1:0-3040 GCA_039683315.1 Sulfuricella sp. | reverse complement strand
CCGAGGGCGCGCTGCGCAAGGCGCTGTCCTACGGCGCCGACGACGCCATCCTGATCACCGACCGCGCCTTCGCCGGGGCCGACACCCTGGCCACCAGCTTCGCGCTGGCGTCGGCGATCCGCCAGATTCAGAAGAACATGCCGGTCGACCTGGTGTTCACCGGCAAGCAGACCATCGACGGCGATACCGCCCAAGTCGGACCCGGCGTGGCCAAGCGCCTGGACATGCAACTGCTGACCTACGTTTCCAAGGTGTCTTCCGTGCTGCCGAATGAAGGACAGATCGTCGTCGAGCGGCGCGCCGAAGGCGGCGTGCAGCTGCTCAAGTCGAAGCTGCCGTGCCTGATCACCATCCTCGAAGGCAACAACGAAATGCGCTTCGCCACCATGCCCAACATGTTCCGCGCCGCGCGCCACCCGGTGAAGATGTGGAACCGCGAGACCGCAGGCATCAGCGACGACGATCTGGTCAAGATCGGACTCAAGGGCTCGCCCACGGTGGTGAGCAAGGTCTTCGCCCCGACCCCGCACACCGATCCGGCGGAGATGATCGAGGTGGAAAGCGGCAGTCCCAAGGATATCGCCGACACCGTGCTGGCCAAGATGTTTACCCGCTTCCCGGCGGTGGCCAAAGAAATCGCCAAGCGCGCATAAGGAGCCAAATCATGAGCGAAGCACCAGTCAAAAAAGGCAAAAAGAAGTTCGAGCTCGATCCCCGGCTCGCCAGTTACAAGGGCGTGTGGGTGTTCGTCGAACACGAACGCGGGCAAGTGCATCCGGTCTCCTGGGAACTCATGGGCGAAGGCCGCAAGCTTGCCGACATGCTCGGCGTGGAACTGGCCGGCGTGGTGATGGGCCCACCTGGAGAACAGACGCGCCAGTTCTGCAGCGAGGCGTTCAGCCACGGCGCCGACCTGTGCTACCTGATGCAGGACGAGATCCTCAAGGATTACCGCAACGAGCCTTTCACCAAGGGCCTGACCGACATGGTCAACGCCTACGAGCCGGAAATCCTGCTGCTCGGCGCCACCACCCAGGGACGCGACCTCGCCGGCAGCGTGGCCACCACCCTGAAAACCGGCCTCACGGCGGACTGCACCGGGCTGACCATCGACCCCGACAACCGCAGCATGGCCGCCACCCGCCCGACCTTCGGCGGCAGCCTGCTGTGCACCATCGTCACCCTCAACTACCGCCCGCAGATGGCCACGGTCCGGCCGCGCGTGATGGCCATGCCGGAGCGCGACGCCAGCCGCAGCGGGCGCATCGTCGAACACTCGCTGGGCATGATCGAACAGTCCATCATCACCAAGGTGCTGGAGTTCATCCCCGACGCCAACCAGGACAAGCCGCAGCTCGCCTTCGCCGACATCATCGTGGCCGGCGGCAAGGGCATGAAGCGGCCGGAGAATTTCCAGCTCATCTGGGACTTGGCCAAGGTGCTCGGCGCCGAAGTGGGCGCCTCGCGCCCGGTGGTGCAGGCCGGCTGGGTAGACCTGGAGCGTCAGGTCGGCCAGTCCGGCAAGACAGTGCGGCCCAAGCTCTACATCGCCGCCGGGATTTCCGGTGCGATCCAGCACCGCGTCGGCATGGCCGACTCGGACTGCATCATCGCCATCAACAACGACCCCAACGCGCCGATTTTCGACTTCGCCACCTACGGCATCGTCGGCAACGCCATGACCATCCTGCCTGCGCTTACCGAGTCGTTCCGCCAGGCGCTGGCGACGGCGAAAAAAGCAGGCTAGGCAAACAGGAGCAAATGACATGAGTGAAAAATTCGACGCAATCGTGGTGGGCGCCGGCCCGTCCGGCAACGCCGCCGCCTTTACCCTGGCCAAGGCCGGGCTCAACGTGCTGCAGCTGGAGCGGGGCGAAAGCGCCGGTTCCAAGAACGTGCAGGGCGCCATCCTCTACGCCGACGCGCGGGAGCGCATGATCCCGGATTTTCGCGACAGCGCGCCGCTGGAGCGCCACATCATCGAGCAGCGCATGTGGGTGATGGACGACGACTCCTTCATCGGCACGCACTACCGTTCCGAGGGCTTCAACAAGGAACCCTACAACCGCTACACCATCATCCGCGCCCAGTTCGACAAGTGGTTCTCGGGCAAGGTGCAGGAAGCGGGCGCGCTGCTGGTGTGCGAGACCACCGTCACCAGCCTGCTGCGCGACGACAAGAACCGCGTGGTCGGCGTGCAGGTCGACCGCGAAGGCGGCACCATCTACGCCGACGTGGTGATCCTGGCCGACGGCGTCAATTCCCTGCTGGCCAAGAAAGCCGACTTCCACCCCGAACTGGAGCCGAAGAACGTCGCCCTGGCGGTGAAGGAGATCCACTTCATGCCGCAGGAGGTGCTGCAGGAGCGTTTCAACATCGGCGAGGAGGAAGGCGTGGTGATCGAGTTGTTCGGCAAGATCACCAACGGCATGATGGGCACCGGCTTCCTCTACACCAACAAGGAGTCCATCGCCATCGGCGTCGGCTGCATGCTGTCCGACTTCAAGGATCAGAAGACCACGCCCTACGCCCTGCTGGAGCAGCTCAAGGAGCATCCCTCCATCAAGCCGCTGCTGGCCGGCGGCGAGATGAAGGAATACACCGCCCACCTGATCCCGGAAGGCGGCTACAAGGCCATTCCCAAGATCTACGGCGACGGCTGGATGATCGTCGGCGACTCGGGCATGTTCGTCAACGCGGTGCACCGCGAGGGCTCCAACCTGGCCATGACCACCGGACGCCTGGCGGCCGAAACGGTGATCGAGATGAAAACCGCGGGCAAGGACATGACCGCCGCCAACCTGGCCGAATACCGCAAGAAACTGGACGAGAGTTTCGTCATCAAGGACCTGAAGAAATACCAGGAAATGCCGGAAATCTTCCATCACAACCGCCAGTTCTTCACCACCTACCCCGAGCTGGTCAACCGCTCGGCCCACAACATGCTGCACGTGGACGGCGTGGACAAGAAAACCAAGGAACGGGAGATTTTCTCCAGCTTCAAGCAAAAGCGCTCCCTGTTCGGCCTGATGGGTGACGC
>JBDKRR010000423.1:0-6088 GCA_039683315.1 Sulfuricella sp. | reverse complement strand
GCCATGGTGCCGGGCCTGGGCGAGCTGACCCGCCACGCCGACCCGCTGGTCCGCGCCGATGCCTGTCATTACCTTTCCCTGGTGGGCGGCGAGGAAATCGCCCCGTACCTGCAAGCCTGCGTGGATGACCCGGATGCTGCGGTGCGCGAGATGGTGGCGGAGATCCTGGCGGAAATGGACGAGATTCAGGAAGATGGCTGAAAAATCTGACCAGATCGACAAGCTGCTGCACGACATCGATTGGGAAAGCGCGCAGTCGCGTCCCTGGATCGGCAAAGGCAGTCTCGACCCCCGCGTGCTGGAGGCAATTAAACACGTGCCCCGCCATGCCTTCGTGCCGGAATGGCAGGCGCCCTATGCCTACGATAACGGCCCGCTTCCCATCGGGCACGGCCAGACCATTTCCCAGCCCTTCATCGTCGCGCTCATGAGCGACATGCTGCAGCCAGAGCCGCACCACGTGGTACTCGAAGTGGGCTGCGGCTCGGGCTACCAGAGTGCCGTGCTGTCAAAACTGGTTAGCCATGTCTATAGCGTAGAGATCGTCCCCGAACTGGCACAGGCGGCGCAGGAACGCCTGGCACGTCTGGGATACGCCAACGTGACGGTGCGCCAGGGCGACGGCTCCCATGGCTGGCCGGAACATGCGCCGTTCGACGGGATTATTGTCACTGCTGCGGCGCCCGAAATTCCCCCTGCGCTGGTCGAGCAACTCAAGCCGGGCGGCCGACTGGTGATTCCGGTGGGGCAGCCGCATGGACGACAGGAGTTGATGCTGGTGGAAAAAAACGCGGCGGGGGAAGTGTCCTCGCACAATGTGCTGCCGGTGGCATTCGTGCCGCTGACCGGCGACCACGGAGCAGAATATGAGTAAGGCTTTCACCAAGGAGAGCGAGGACGACGAGGACTTAGACGCGACGCCCAAGCTGCCCCAGGGAACGAAAAACTACATCACGCCGGGCGGCTATCGACGCCTGCTGGAGGAGTTCGACCAGCTATGGAAAGAGGAGCGCCCGGAGTTGGTGAAAGTGATCCACTGGGCGGCCTCCAACGGCGACCGTTCGGAAAACGGCGATTACATCTACGGCAAGAAGCGCCTGCGCGAAATCGATCGGCGTATTCGTTTCCTCTCCAAGCGGCTGGAACATTCCGAAGTGATCGATCCGGGTCAGCGCGGGGATTGCGACCAGGTGTTTTTCGGCGCCACAGTGACGGTAAGCAACCCGCGCGGCGAAGAAAATACCTACAGCATCGTCGGCATGGACGAGGTCGATCTCGGGCGCGGCCATATCAGCTGGATTTCGCCCCTGGCCATGGCCCTGCTCAAGGCGCGGGAAGGCGATGTGGTGACGCTGCGCACGCCGGGCGGCGTGGAAGAGCTGGACGTGGTGGAAATCCGCTACCGGGCGCTTGAAGTCTAGGAAGTCTGCAGCGATTGATTTCACTAATAAATGGGCTGGCCAGGGTGTCAGCCCAAATTGTTTTTATGCACGATTTATTTTCCGATTCGAGGCGTATGATTATATTAGCGGATGCTTATGAAGCGGGGGCTATCATTAAGCAACCAACTTAATCGAATAATTGTCATAAGGCAGTAGTAGAACGAAATCAAGACCATGCAGGTGAAGCATGCGGGGGTCCGGTTCTATTCCAGTGGTATCCGGACTTTTATAACAACAATAAGCGAACTGGAATTGCCATGAACTCCGAAAAACAGACTGTGCTTTACATTCGCCTGCCGTGCTGGAAGATTTATCCGGGCGGCGTCATATATGTAGCCGATTACATCCACAAACAGCGCCCCGGCATCCAGCAGCACCTGCTGGATATGGCGCTGGTTGCGCCCGCCGACCGCAAGCGCGTGCTCCGGGAGCGCCTTGATTCGCTCCGGCCGGATATCGTGGCTTTTTCCTGGCGCAACATGCAGTCCTTCGGTCCGCACCCGGAAGACGACGCGCTCGGCGTGGTGATGAACTTCGACTATTCGCCCAACTGGAAGCGCAAGCTGAAAGCGGCCAGGAGCGCGTTTTCCATCATTTACGACTACACCACCAGCCGGCTCAACAACTTCGGCTACATGAAGCTGGTGCGCAAGCTGTTGCCCGCGACGCGCATCGTGGTGGGCGGCACGGCGGTTTCCATATTCGGCAAATACGTTGCCGAGAAATGCCCCACCGACACGGTGATCGTGATCGGAGAAGGGGAGGACGCCATGCTCTCCATCGTCGACGGCTTCACCCAGCCGGCCGGCGAGCTCTACTACAAGGATCATGCCGGGCGTATCGAACACCGTTCGCGCGAGGAAACCTTCGACCTGCGCACGCTCACGGCAGTGGACTTCCCTTACGTCGAGTCGATTTTCCCGGAATTCCGCAGCTACCTGAACGACGACATCGGCGTGCATACCAAGCGCGGCTGCCCGTTCCAGTGCCATTTCTGCCTCTACAACAAGATCGAGGGCGCGCATCAGCGCTACCGCGAACCGCTCGAAATCGCCAAGGAAATCGAGGCGCTCAACAAGAACTACGGCGTCAAGCGGATCTGGTTCACCGACGCGCAATTCTGCTCGACCAAGAAGAGCACTGAGCACGTCGGCCTGATCCTCGACGAACTGCTGCCGCGCAAGCTGGACATCACCTGGTCGGGCTATCTGCGCCTCAACCACCTGACGCCGGAACTGGCGCAAAAGATGCTCGCATCCGGCCTCGGCAGTGTCGATCTGTCCTTCACCGGCTCGCAGGAAATCATCGATACGCTGACCCTGGGGTACTCGCTGGAGCAGCAGATGGAAGCATTCCGCATGTTCAGGAGCAGCGCTTACACGGACCAGAAGATCAAGCTCTACATGCCGCTCAACGCGCCGGGAGAAACCGTCCATACCCTGCGCATGACCATCGAAAAAATCAAGGAGCTGTATGCGTTGTTCGGCCGCGACAACGTGCTGCCGTTCATCTTTTTCATCGGCATCCAGCCCAACACGCCGGTGGAACGCCTGCTGATCGGCCAGGGCTATCTGAAGCCGGACTACAACCCGCTGTCGCTCAACCCGTTCCTGATCAAGAAGCTGCTCTACAACCCGCAACCGCTGGGGCGCCTGATCGGTCGCGCGTATCTCGAAGCGGTCGATTCGCTCGATGCCAGCAGCGAATACATCGGGCGCCTGACCATGGAAATCATCGAACGCGAGCTGAACCGCATGCCCAGCGGCCACAAGAATCGCCGCATCGGCAAGGCCACCATCCCGATTCTGAAGACTCACGAGTGAGGCGGCGCGGATGCCCGCCGTTCCTCAGTCCGGCAGCACCATGAACTGCGCCTCGGCGCTCGTCTTGTCGATGCTGATCAGCATTTCGCAATAGGCGTTCTGCGGCATAGGTTCCGCACCGCAGCCGCAGCTGGCGACGATCTCGGTGAAAAAGATGCCGACACGTGCGTGGATGGCGCGTTCGTCGTCGGCAACGCGCAAAATCGTGCAAGCGAGATTGCCGTCATCCACATATCCACCCTGGGAAACGCCTTTTTGCAGCGGCAACGTGCCCGATTCCAGTGCGCCGATTTCGTCTTTCAGCGTCTGGGTGAAGGCGGCCGATGGCCAGTCACGCAGGGAATTGGCGAGTTTGGGCATAAATTCGTCTCATGAAATCATGGGGGGCGGTGTTGCGAAAGCATATCAGGCACAGATCGTGCTGGTAAAAATATAAGGCCAAACGGTGGATGTGCAGCCTCAACCTTTTGCGCCTGGTGACGTTAAGAAGTTATAGGCAGTGCAATTCGAATGGAGGTGTACCATGATCAGCACGATGGAAATGGCGACTGGCCAATGGGAGCGTGGCGACATGGTCCCCGATACCCCGGCAACGGGTGATTCCCCGGGTGCATACGCGGTGCCCCCACAGGTGCAGGCCGGACTCTGCGAACTTGTGGCTGCCCCGTCGCGTTACGCCGGCATGCCGGCGGCGCTGGCAACGCAGGACCTGGAAGATTTTCTTTGCCGCATGGCTGGCCCGGCGCACTGAACCAGAAAAGCACGGTACTGCGCGATAGCGCATGGACGTTGCACCACAACGGAGCGTGAGCTCCATATGAAGGCAGTGCGGCCTCAGTGCTGCAACTGCCCGTACAGCCTGCTGTATAGCCCGTTGCTCTTGAGCAACTCCTCGTGGGCGCCTTCTTCGATGATGCGCCCGTCCTCGAACACGTAAACCCGATCAGCCTGTTTGACCGCCGAGAGGCGGTGCGCCACGATGATCGTGGTGCGGTGCTTGAGGAATGCCTCCAGCGCTTCGTGCAGCCGGGCTTCGGTTTCCGCGTCCAGGGCGGAGGTGGCTTCGTCCAGGATCACCACCTGCGGCTTGGCGAGGATCATGCGCGCGATGGCGAGGCGCTGGCGCTGACCGCCGGAGATGCGCACCCCCTGCAGACCGACGATGGTGTCCAGTCCCTTGGGCAGTTGTTCCACCATGTCTTTCAGTTGCGCCACTTCGAGCGCCTGCCACAAGTCCGCGTCGTTGCAGTCGCACCCCATGGTGAGGTTGGCGCGCACCGTGTCGTTGAAAATGGCGGGGTGCTGCAGGACGGTCGCCACGTGCTGGCGCACCACTTCCATGCCGATCTGCGTGACCGGGACGTTGTCGAAATAAAGCGTGCCGGACTCGGTGGGGTAGAGGCCGAGGATGACCTGCACCAATGTGGATTTTCCGCCGCCCGAAGCACCCACCAGGGCGATCTTTTCCCCGGCCTTGATGTCGAGGTCGACGCCGTTGAGCACCAGCGGGCCGTCGCCGTAGCGGAAAGAGATGTTTTCCATGCGCACGCCGACGGTGTGCTTGCCGCTGAAGGGGTCGCGCAGGGCGGGGTAGTGCGGCTCCTCGTCCAGTTGCATGAGACGGTTGAGGCGTCCCAGCGCGGCCTTGGCGCCGAAGTAGGCGTACTGGATGCCGAGGATTTCCTGCACCGGCGCCATCATGAACCACAGGTAGCCGAACACCGCCATCATCTCGCCCACCGTGAGGTTGGAGAACACCACCATCAGCATGCTGATGGCGCGGAACACGTCGAAGCCGATGAGGAAAACCATGAACGACAGGCGGCTGGCGGCATCGCTTTTCCACGAGAACGCGGCGGCGTGGGTACGGATGCCGCGCGCACGCTCCAGCACGCGGCTGATGTAATGCTCCTCGCGGTTGGCGGCGCGGATCTGCTGGATGGCGTCGAGGGTTTCGGTGAGCGCCTGCTGGAACAGTTCGAAGGCGCTGTTTTCCTTCTTCTTGAGCGATTTGACCTTCTTGCCCAGCACCGTGGTGAAGTAGATCACCACCGGGTTCATGAGCAGGATGAACAGCGCCAGCTGCCAGTGCATCCACAGCAGGATGGCGGCGGTGCCGATGATGGAGAGCAGGGCGACCAGGAACTTGCTGATGGTGGCGCCGATGAAGTCGTCCACGGCGTTGAGATCGGTGACGAAATGGGAGGCCACCGCGCCGCTGCCGAGGGTTTCGTATTCCGACATGGCGATGCGCTTGAGGCGCTGCAGCAGGCCTTCGCGCAGGCGGTAGGAAACATCCTTGGCGATGAGGGTGAAATTGCGCGTCTGCCACACGCCCATCATCGCGGCGAACAGGCGCAGCACTACGGTGAGAGCGAGGATGGCGCTGATATACAGCAGCGGGCTGTGCCAGTCAGTGGGAAAGCGGCTATTGATCCAGCCCACCATGACGCCGGGCTTGTGCAGCAGCACTTCGTCCACCAGCAAGGGCATGAGAAGCGGGATGGGGACGCTCGCCAGCGCCGCGAAAACGGCAATGACGTGGGCGGCGACGAGTTCTTTCTTGTGCTCCCTGGCGATGCCCAGGATGTAGGGCCAGGTGTAGACAGCAGGTAACGGATTCGACATTTAAATGACGTTAGGGCGTGTTAACACTAATTTCGCGTCTGCGACGGGGGCGATTTGGGATGCCGCCCGCGAAGCAAGACGCGCGGTTGTGCCGCCCACAACAAGCGGCTTGTGACAAAGGGAGGCGCCCAAATCGCCCCCGTCCCGAAGGGTTGTAACGAGAAGGCCATGTCTGCGTCGTTGCGGCGCTGGCGA
>JBDKRR010000422.1:0-14546 GCA_039683315.1 Sulfuricella sp. | reverse complement strand
GCGATGAAAATTACCCGCGTGTCGTCGCTTATGGCTTCCAGCATGGTGGTAAGGTCGTGGCCGTAATCGCGTGCCGGCGTTTCGATGCCGCGTGCGCCGACCGCCTGGGTTGCCAGGGGGTAGACGGCGAAAGCGTACTGGGAATAGATGGCCGACGTGCCGGGCGCGAGGAAGGCGCGCGCCGCCATTTCCAGCACGTCGTTGGAACCGTTGCCGAGCACGATCTGGTTCAGCTCCACGCCGTATTTTTCAGCCAACGCGGTCTTGAGCAGGAAGCCGTTGCCATCGGGATAGCGCGCAATTTCCATCAACACGTTTTCCATCGCCGCCAGCGCGCGCGGACTGGCGCCGAGCGGGTTTTCGTTGGAGGCGAGCTTGACAATGTCTTCCTCGGCCAGGTCCATCTCGCGAGCCAACTCGGCGATCGGCTTGCCTGGCTGGTAGGGTGCGATGGCACGCACGTAGGAGGGGGAGAAGTTACATAGATCCATGATGTACCTGCGTGTTACAGAACGGCGGCCGGATAGGAGCCGAGTATCTTCAGGAAAGCGGCCTTGTCGCGCAGTTCGGCCAGGGCTTGCGCCACTTTTTCGTCCTGATGATGGCCTTCCACGTCGACGAAAAACATGTATTCCCACAGGCCGGTGCGGGAGGGGCGGGACTCCAGCTTGCTCATGCTGACACCGAAGCGGGCGAACGGTGCCAGCAGTTCATAGACAGCGCCGGGCTGGTTTTTCGACGACAGCACCAGGGAAGTCTTGTCCCTGCCGGATGGCGCGGCATCATGCAGGGCGATTACCAGGAAGCGCGTGGTGTTGTTGGGTTCGTCCTCGATGTTCTGCGCCACTTTTTCCAGGCCGTAAACCTCAGCTGCCGCTTCGCCGGCGATGGCGGCAGCGTTTTCATCCTCGCTCGCCAGCTTCGCCGCTTTGGTGTTGCTCACCACCGGGATGCGCTCTGCACCCGGCAGGTGCTGGTTGAGCCATTCGTGGCACTGGGCCAGGGACTGGGCGTGGGAATATACCTTTACCGCTTTGGCCGTGGTGCCGGGCTTGCGCAGCAGGAACTGGTGGACGCGCAGGTCGACTTCACCGCACACCTTGAGCGGTGCTTCCAGCAGCAAATCCAGGGTGGTTCCCACGGCGCCGCCGGTGGAGTTCTCTACTGGTACAACGCCGTAATCGACCGTGCCGGCTTCGACATTGCGGAACACCTCATCGATCGAGGCGCAGCCCTCGGTGTTTGCGGCATGACCGAAATGCTTGATGGCGGCAGCCTGGCTGAATGTGCCTTCGGGACCGAGATAAGCCACTTTCAGCGGCTTTTCCAGCGCCAGGCAGGCGGACATGATTTCGCGGAACAGGCGCGCCACGGATTCGCCGGACAGCGGGCCGGGGTTGTTTTCCTTGACCCGGCGCAGCACCTGGGCTTCGCGTTCGGGACGGTAGATCAGGCCGCCGCCCTTGAGCGCGCCGATGGCCTGGGCGTGCATGGCGCGTGCATTGACGAGCTTGAGCATCTCGTCGTCGATGGCGTCGATGGCCGCGCGGTGTTGTTGCAAGGCTTTATCCATGCCGGCGCTCGAAGTCCTGCATGAAGTCGACCAGCGCCTGCACGCCTTGCAGCGGCATGGCATTGTAGATGGAGGCGCGCATGCCGCCCACCATCTTGTGGCCCTTGATGGAGACGATGTCCTGCTTTTTCGCCTCCGCGACGAACAGTTCTTCCAGTCCCGGCTTGTTCAGGGTGAATGGAACGTTCATGCGCGAGCGGCAGCCGGGCTCGACCGGGTTATGGTACAGGCCGCTGTTGTCGATGGCCCCATAAAGCAGCTTCGCCTTGGCGATGTTGGTTTGTTCCATGGCTGCGAGGCCGCCTTGTTTCTTCAGCCACTGGAACACCAGTCCGGCGACGTAGATGGAATAGGTGGGCGGCGTGTTGAGCATGGAGCCGTGCTCGGCCTGCACTGCGTAGTCGAGCATGGTGGGCAGATTTGCCGGCGCGCGGCCGAGCAGGTCTTCGCGTACGATCACCAGCGTGAGTCCGGCCGGGCCGATGTTCTTCTGCGCGCCGCCGTAGATCAGGCCATATTGGCTGATGTCGACGGGACGCGACAGGATGTGCGAGCTCATGTCGGCAACGATAGTGGCGGATGTCCGGAACGCGGACATGTCGTGGATTTCCACGCCATGCACGGTTTCGTTGCTGCAAACGTGCAGGTAGGCCGCGCTGGGGTCGTAGGCCAGTTCGGACGCGTCGGGCAGGCGGGTGAAATTGCTGGCCTCTGTCGTGGCGACCAGGCGTGCGCTGCCGACTTTCTGCGCTTCCTTGAAGGCCTTTTTCGACCAGGCGCCGGTCACCAGGTAATCGGCGGAGCCGCCGGCGAGCAGGTTGAGCGGGATTTGGGCGAATTGCATAGTCGCGCCGCCCTGCAGGAACAGCACCTTGTAGTTGGCCGGGACGTTCAGCAACTCGCGCAGGTCGGCCTCCGCCTGGGCGATGATGGAGGAAAAATCCTTGCCGCGATGGGTCATTTCCATCACCGACAGGCCGCAGCCATGCCAGTTGAGAAGTTCGTCGCGCGCTTGCTCCAGGACTTCCTGGGGCAGCATGGCGGGACCGGCGCTGAAATTGTAAGTTCGTTCCATGATGAATTCTAAATTCGATAAAACAATTTAACCACGGAGAGCACGGAGGACACGAAGCAGAGTCTTAGCTTGTCTCCGTGCTCTCCGTGTGCTCCGTGGTTATAAGGTCGGTTCTTCTTCGGCGTCATCGGACTCATCCGACTCCACCACTTTTTCCAGGCCCGTCAGCTTCTCGCCCTTGTCCAGGTTGATCAGCGTCACGCCCTGGGTGGCGCGGCCCATTTCGCGGATTTCCTTGATGCGGGTACGGATCAGCACGCCGCCGGTGGTGATGAGCATGATTTCGTCTTTTTCTTCCACCAGCGTAGCGGCGACCACCTTGCCGTTGCGCTCGCTGGTCTGGATCGCCATCATGCCTTGGGTGCCGCGTCCGTGGCGGGTGTACTCGGTGATCGGGGTGCGTTTGCCGTAGCCGTTTTCGGTCGCCGTCAGGACGGACTGGTTCTCGTTTTCCGCCACCAGCAGGGAGATGACCTTCTGTGCCTTCTGCAGGCGCATGCCGATCACGCCGCGCGAATTGCGGCCGGTGTCGCGCACGTCGCCTTCCTCGAAGCGTACCGCCTTGCCGCCGTCGGAGAACAGCATGATGTCGTGCTGCCCGTCGGTAATGGCGACGCCGATGAGGAAGTCGTCCTCATCCAGATTAATGGCAATGATGCCGCGCTTCATCGGGCGCGAGAAGCTGGTCAGCGGCGTCTTCTTGACGATGCCGCTGGAAGTGGCCATGAAGATGAAATGATTGTCGTCGAATTCCTTGACCGGGAGGACGGCGTTGATCTTCTCGCCTTCCTCCAGTTGCAGCAGGTTGACGATCGGTTTGCCGCGCGAGATCCGGCTGCCCTGCGGCACTTCGTAAACCTTGATCCAGTACACCCGGCCGCGGTTGGAGAAGCACAGGATGTAGTCGTGGGTGTTGGCGATGAACAGGTTGTCGATGAAATCGTCTTCCTTGGTCGCCGTCGCCTGCTTGCCGCGTCCGCCGCGCTTCTGCGCCTTGTATTCATCGAGCGGCTGAGACTTGATGTAGCCGGTATGCGACAGGGTGACCACTACGTCCATCGGCGTGATCAGGTCTTCCATGGAAAGATCCTGGGCGTGGGCGATGATCTCGCTGCGGCGCTTGTCGCCGAACTGGGTTCGGATCGCGACCAGTTCGTTGGTGATGATTTCCGTCACGCGTTGCGGGCGTGCCAGGATGTCCAGCAAGTCGGCGATGCGCAGCATCACGTCCTTGTATTCGTTGACGATCTTGTCCTGCTCCAGACCGGTCAGGCGCTGCAGGCGCAGTTCCAGGATGGCCTGGGTCTGGGCTTCGGAGAGGCGGTAGCCCGAGGCGGAAAAGCCGAATTCGGGTGCCAGCCCTTCCGGGCGGGAGGCGTCGGCGGCAGCGCGCTGCAGCATTTCTTCCACCAGCGGCGAACGCCAGGTGCGCTCCATCAGGCTGATCTTGGCGGCAGCCGGGGTGGGCGCGGCCTTGATCAGGGCGATGATTTCGTCCACGTTGGACAACGCCACGGCCAAGCCTTCGAGGATATGGCCGCGTTCACGCGCCTTGCGCAGCTCGAACACGGTGCGGCGCGTGACCACTTCGCGGCGGTGGCGCAGGAAGGCGTCGAGCATCTGTTTCAGATTCAACAGGCGCGGCTGCCCGTCGACCAGGGCCACCATGTTCATGCCGAAGGTGTCCTGCATCTGGGTGTCTTTGTACAGCTGGTTGAGGATCACTTCCGGCACTTCGCCGCGCTTCAGCTCGATCACCACGCGCATGCCGGACTTGTCCGACTCGTCGCGCAGGTCGGAAATGCCCTCGATTCTCTTCTCGCGCACCAGTTCGCCGATTTTGATGCACAGATTGGCCTTGTTCACCTGGTACGGCAACTCGTCGACGATGATGGCTTGGCGCTCGCCCTTGCCGATATCCTCGAAGTGGCAGCGCGCGCGCATCACCACGCGGCCGCGCCCGGTGCGGTAGCCTTCCTTGACGCCCACGGTGCCGTAAATGATCCCGGCGGTGGGGAAGTCGGGTGCCGGCACGATCTCGATCAGTTCCTCAATGCCGGTTTCCGGTTCGGCCAGCAGCTTGAGGCAGGCATCCACCACCTCGTTCATGTTGTGGGGCGGGATGTTGGTGGCCATGCCGACAGCGATGCCGGATGAGCCGTTGATCAGCAGGTTGGGGATCTTGGCAGGCAGCACCAGCGGCTCGAATTCGGACCCGTCGTAGTTGGGGCCGAAATCCACCGTCTCCTTGTCGAGGTCCGCCAGTAGTTCGTGGGCGATTTTGGCCATGCGGATTTCGGTGTAACGCATCGCGGCGGCGTTGTCTCCGTCCACCGAGCCGAAGTTGCCCTGGCCGTCCACCAGCGGGTAGCGCAAGGAAAAGTCTTGCGCCATGCGCACGATGGTGTCGTATACGGCGGTGTCGCCGTGGGGGTGGTATTTACCGATCACGTCGCCGACGATGCGAGCCGACTTCTTGTATGCCTTGTTCCAGTCGTTGGACAGTTCGTGCATGGCGAATAGTACGCGGCGATGCACCGGCTTCAGGCCATCGCGCACATCCGGCAGCGCGCGCCCCACGATCACGCTCATGGCGTAATCGAGATAGGAGCGGCGCATTTCTTCTTCCAGGCTGACCGGGATTGTTTCTTTGGCGAATTGATCCATAAATTTTATGTGTTTGCTTTATTGAGCGACAGAATTTTGAACGCGCAATATTAGCACGCGAGGGTATTTCAGGCCATATTCAGCGAAGGGGCGCAGTTTTTTTGCGCAGTTTCAAACCGGGGTGAGAAGGTGCTGCGTCAGGTGGAGTTCAAACGGACGATTTGCGAGTGTCGTTTATATGCAACACGAACGCTAGAATTGGTCTAGGTGAGCTTGCTCACGAGGCTTTTTTGTGTATCATTGCGGCAACAAAAAGATTTATATAAATGAGACGAGAACCAAGCATCACGTAGTACAAATAACAACTTTTAAAGAAGAGGGGATATGAGCATGAAATTGAAAAAGATTGTAGGCGTTCTGGCAGCGATCGGCATTGCGGCACCGGGTGTGGCAATGGCAACCAACGGTTATTTTGCTCACGGCTATGGCATGACCGCCAAGGGCATGGGTGGCGCATCCACCGCGATGGCCAAGGACGCTTTCGGCGGCGCCAACAACCCGGCCAGTATGGCATTTGTTGGTGATCGGCTTGATATCGGCGTGGATTGGTTCCGTCCGATTCGCAGTGTTGAGCGCAGCGGTGCTACGGACCCGACCATGAATGGTTCTGTGAAAAGCGATAGCAATGATTTTGCCGTGCCGGAATTTGGCTACAACAAGATGCTTAATGCGAATATGTCTTTGGGCGTCACGGTTTACGGTAATGGCGGCATGAATACCGATTACAAGGGTGGTCAACTTCCTTTTGGTGGGACATGTGGTAATGGTGGCGGCACAGGTTTTAACCCTGTACAAGTTGCGGGTTCAACCTACAACATGCTTTGCGGTGATGGAAAATTGGGCATCGATCTGATGCAGTTGATCATTGCGCCGACTTTTGCCTATAAAGTGAACGAAAATAATTCCATTGGTGTTTCTCCCTTGCTTGGCTATCAGCGTTTCAAGGCTGAAGGCCTGCAGGCTTTCTCCGGTTTTTCCGCTGACGCCAACAATCTGACCAACAAGGGTTATGACAGCTCGACAGGCTATGGTATTCGCGTTGGCTACATGGGCAAGATCAACGACATGGTGACGGTTGGTGCAGCCTATGCTTCCAAGATGAAAATGGGCGCTTTTGACAAGTACAAAGGCCTGTTTGCCGAGCAGGGTGGTTTCGATATGCCGGAAAACTGGAACGTTGGCATTGCGGTCAAAGCCAATGCCAAAACGACCGTGGCCCTTGATTACCAGCGTATTAATTACAGTGGCGTGAATTCCGTTGGAAACCCCAGCACCAATATGAACCCAGCCATCGCAAGCACCCTTGGGCCTGTTAATGGACGTGGATTTGGTTATAGTGACATTGATGTTGTGAAACTGGGCGTGGAATACGCCTATAGCGATGCTTTGACTTTGCGCGCCGGCTATAGCCACACCAACAATCCGATCTCATCGCGCGATGTGACCTTCAACATCATTGCTCCGGCCGTAATCGAAGATCACTTCACCTTGGGCTTCACCTATGCGCTGGATAAGAACTCGGAAATCACCATGGCCTACATGCATGCCCAGGAAAACAGCGTATCCGGCAGCAGTTTGTTCAATACCTGGACCGGCAATACTTCCGGAACGGAAACAATCAAGATGTATCAGGACTCCCTCGGCATCGCTTATGGCATGAAGTTCTAATATTGCCATTGACCGTGTTGTGTGAAGCAAACTAACAGGGCTGGAACTGAGCAATCAGTTCCAGCCCTTATTTTTTGGAGGAACATGATGAAGAAAATCTTAATAGCATTTGCTGCTCTGATCTGGGCGCCGCTCGCCTTCGCCATTACGCCGTATGTTTCCGGCGACAAGGTGAGTGGCGGTGACGTTAATGCCGTGATGGGCCAAGTCGAGAAAAAACTGGCTGCGGAAGGCTTTACCGTGGTTGGCAAATATTCCCCCAAGGGTGTGAGCCAATACGGGGTGGTGGTGGTGACGGATAAAGGCATTCTGGATGCAGTCCGCAACCTCGGCGGTTCGGCGATTGTGGGCGCTGCCATTCGCGTAGGCGTGAAGGCCGATGGCACTGTCAGTTACATGAACCCCGAGTACTGGTACCGTGCCTTTTTCCGCAAGCAGTACAGCTCTGCCGAGCCGGCAGTGAAGGCGCTGGAAGCCAAGCTGCAGAAGTCGCTGGGCGCCGGCAAGGGTTTTGGCGGTGACGAGTCAGCGGGCGACCTGCCGAATTACCACTACATGGTGGGCATGGAGCGTTTCGAGTCCAACAAGAACGAACTGAAGAGCTATGCCAGCTTCGAGGCCGCGGTGAAGGCGATTCAGGACAACCTGGCCAAGGGCACCAACAAGACTTCCAAAGTTTACGAGATCGTCGTGGCAGACAAGAAAATTGCCGTGTTCGGTGTCGCCATGAACGATCCCAAGACGGGCGAAGGCGTCTGGCTGAACAAGATCGGTACCGACCACATTGCCGCGCAACCGTATGAGATCTACGTGGTCGGTGGCAAGGCAAGTGCCCTGTACGGCCGCTACCGTATCGCGCTGGGCTGGCCCACGCTCGGGATGGGCACTTTCATGAAGATCAGCGATTCTCCGGATGAAATTCTGGAAACGTTGACCGGCGTTGCTGGTGGCACCTACGAGAAGTCCAGCGCGTTCTGATTTATTTTTCTTCCTGCAAAGCTTCGCCGGAAGAGTTCAAGCCCCGCACACGCGGGGTTTTTTATTGATTGAAATGGAAGAGTAATGCGGCTGAGAAAGATAGTAGTGCTCCTGGCGGGTCTGGCTTTGCCGGGCGTGAGTTTTGCCACCAATGGCATGAACATGGAGGGCTACGGCCCTATCGCGCTGGGCATGGGCGGCGCCTCGATGGCATACGATAACGGCACGGCCGCGATGATGAATAACCCGGCCACGCTGGGTTTGTTGAGCGAAGGTCACCGGGTTGATCTGGCGCTCGGCTTCATGGGGCCGAATGTGGAGGCCAGGGCTGGCGGCGCGACTGCTCATTCTTCGGCGGATGCGTTTGGCGGTCCGGCTTTTGGCTGGAGCGACCGGCACGATAAATTGACCTACGGTGTCGGCGTGTATGGCCAGGGTGGTATGGGGACGCAATACGACCGCAATAGTTTCATGAGTGCCGGATCTGGGCTGGAAACACGGAGCGAGTTGTCGGTCGGTCGGCTGCTTTTTCCGCTCACTTATAATGTAACGCCCGACCTGGTGGTCGGCGGTTCCTTTGATTTCGTATGGGCCGGTTTGGACCTGAAGATGGCCATGACTACAGCCCAGATGGGGGCTATGAGCGTGGCAGGGAATCTGTCTCTCAGTCCCAATGCGATAGGTGGTCTTGGCGGATATTTGGCCTGCGGCACGTGCCAGGGCTATTTCGATTTTTCGAACGGCAGTCCCTTTACCGGTAAAGCGCAGGCGACTGGGTATGCCGGCAAGCTCGGGTTCGTCTATAAGGTGAGCCCGCAGTTTTCTGTTGGAGCCTCCTATCACTCAGTAACACAGCTAGGCGACCTGGAAGCCGATGGCGCCAAAGTGTCCATGATCGACAATGGCAATGCGGCAGGGGGCTCCACGACACTGACCGGCAAAATCAAGGTCATCAACTTCCAGTGGCCGGAAACTTACGGTGTAGGTGTGGCCTATCAGGCAAACGACAAGTTGATGTTGGTCATGGACTACAAGCGCATTAACTGGTCGAAGGTCATGAAGGATTTTCATATGACCTTTTCCAGTGCGGGTGACGTGTCCCTCGATATGAGGTTGCCACAGAACTGGGTGGATCAGGACGTTTTCATGGCGGGCTTTTCCTACCAGGCGAGCGATGCGCTGGTGCTGCGCGCAGGCGTAAACGTGGCGAACAACCCGGTACCGGATTTCGACATGCATCCCCTGTTCCCGGCCATCATCAAGAATCACGTTACGGCTGGCTTCGGCTATCGTTACAGCAAGGCATCGACCATCGACTTCGCCTATAGCTACGCCCCGGAAGTCACCGCCACCAACGGGAGCGGCGTGACGGTTAGCCATAGCCAGAACAATATGCAGTTCATCTATAGTTACCGATACTGATCGCTATCGATTGCGCCTGAAACCGGCCAAATGGCCGGTTTTTTTATGGGGTGTCGAAATTACGCTTGACAGACCGTTTATTCACACCCCCGAATAAATGCCATATGTCATTTTTCGTTGCACATTGTTTTTGTACGCGTGATTTGTAACGTATTGTAAATGAAAGATAAATAAATCGTTCATTTGCTGTGCTGCACAATAAAGTCCTGTTGCCTCAAAGGGGTTATGTGCGTTATTGCGCAGCTATGCACAGAGTTATCCACAGGAATTGTGAGTAACAAAATAAGTCTTTTTAATTGATGAGCTTGGGCCGGATTCCACAAATAAGCTTTAATGTTTGGCGCTAACTTGGCGAACTGTTTTTTCCCATTGTTTTTCCAGCCTTTTCGTCGATATGGGCTGAATGGTTTTAAGCTCCTGCGCGAATAAAGAGACCCGCAGTTCTTCGATCATCCAGCGATAATCAACCAGTTCCGGGCTTGGCGATGCGCCGCGCTTTTCCAGTTGCAGCATGGCGTCCAGATAGCGGCGCCAGAACGGAGCCAGTTCGGCCTGCAGCTGGCTATCGCGGTTTGCAGCATTGGGGAGCTTGTCGAGGCGCAGTGCCATGGCCTTGAGGTAGCGTGGGTAATGGCGTAGCCAGTTCATGGGTGTTTGGGCCAGAAAGCCTGGATAGATGAGATGACCGAGTTGCTCCTTCATGTCGCTGATGGCCGAGGGAGAACCCCTGGCAGATTGGATCTTCTGCGCAACGGCGTGGTATTCGCTCAGGATGTCAGCGACAAGTTTGCATGTCTGGTTGGCTGTGCTGACCAGCAGGGGGCGGGATTCATCGCGGCGCTGGGCAAATTGCGCGGCAGTGCGCAGCGCCGGCTTGCCGCCGATCAGGATGTACTCGGCGATGGTCTGCTGCAAATCGTGCTTCAGCTCGTCGCAGGTGCCTATCGGCAAATAGCGCAGACACATTTCCTTGTTGACCGGCAGTGCTTTTTCAAGAAAGCGCGCCTGCTCCGGTAGCTGCAACAGAAGCAGGCGCGCCAGCCCCATTTTCATGGCTTGCTCAGCCTTGGCGGGGGTGTCGAACAGGCGCAGGGCGACATCGCCGTCCTGGTCCACTAGCGCAGGGTAGCCAACAAGCGTCTGAGTATGGCGCTGGAATTCAACCTTCTCCGGCAGGTCGCCAAAGTCCCAGTTGGTTATGCCATCGCGCTCGAATTCGCATGCCAGAGCGGCACCGAAACTTTGTTCCGCCTGGCCGCCTAATTCGCGTCGTAGTTTTTCCAATTCCCTGCCGCTGGCGAGTTCGCGATTGTCTCCATCGATGATGCGGAAATTCATGCGCAGGTGCTCGGGCAGAGTGTCGTTTGACCATGCTTCCGCCGGGATGTCGATGCCCTTGGTAGCCTTGGCGAAAGCAGCCAGCTCACTGGTTAACGAGTGTTCGCCGGGAATGAGCTTGCCCAGGGCTGCTGTGACAAACTCTGGCACCGGTACGCAGGCACTGCGCAACTTGTGCGGCAGACCACGAATGAACCAGGTTATTTTTTCCCGCAGCAGACCGGGCACCAGCCATTCGCATTGCGCGGCGCTGATCTGGTTGAGCGCAGCGAGAGGAATGGTGATGGTCACGCCGTCCAGCGGGTGTCCGTGTTCGAAGCGATAGGTCAGCGGATATTCCCCGCCGCCTAGCTGAAGCAAGGGAGGAAACAGGTCTTCCGTGACATGGCCTGCCTCGTGGCGCATCAGCTGTTCGCGTGTCAGGAAGAGCAGGCGCGGGCTGCCGCGTTCCGCCTCGCGGCGCCATTTGTCGAATGCCGCGCCGTTGTGGATGCCTTGCGGAATCAGCTGGTCGTAGAAGTCGAAAATGCGTTGCTCGTCAACCAGGATGTCCTGGCGACGTGCCTTGTGCTCCAGTTCTTCGATGTCTTCGACCAGCTTGCGGGTGTGCTTGAAAAATGGGGCGTTGGAAACATACTCGCCTTCGACCAGAGCGGAGCGGACGAAAATTTCGCGTGCTTCCGTTGGGCTGATTGGGCCGTAATGGACTTTGCGCTTGGGCTCGATCACCAGGCCGTAGAGCGTCACCCGTTCGTAGGCGGATACCCGTGACGCCTTCTTTTCCCAGTGCGGGTCGAAATAGCTGCGCTTGATGAGGTGACCCGCCAGCGGCTCGATCCACTCCGGCTCGATGCGGGCCAGGGTGCGGCCATAGAGGCGCGTGGTCTCGGTAAGTTCGCCGGCCATCAGCCATTTGGGGCTAGCCCCGCCGGTTTTTTCCTTGCTGGCGGAGCCGGGTTTGAACAGCACCGATCCGGGAAAAATGGAGAATTTGATGCCGCGCGCGCCGAGATATTCGCGGCCTTCGCCCTTCAGCCCGATATTGCCCAGCAGACCGGCGAGCAGGGCGCGATGGATCTGCGCGTAATCCGCCCCGATTTCATTGGGGCGCATGCCCATTTCCTTGACCATGACCGCGAGTTGGCCATGGACGTCGCGCCACTCGCGCATGCGCATGGCCGAGAGAAAGTTGTCGTAGCAGTGTTGCGCCAGCTTGCGGCTGGACTTCTTATGGATGAGCGCCTCATCGTAGAAGCGCCACAGCTTGATGAAGCCGAGAAAATCCGAACGCTCGTCCTGGAAACGGCGGTGTGCTGTGTCCGCCGCATCCTGGGCTGCCAGCGGCCGTTCACGGGGGTCCTGCACGGTGAGCGCCGAGGCAATGACGAGTGCTTCGCTGAGGCAGTTCTCCTGCTGCGCCGCGAGGATCATGCGCGCGATGCGCGGGTCGATGGGTAGTTGGGCAAGCTGCTTGCCAAGTGGAGTAAGTTTGCGCGACTCGTCCACTGCGCCCAGTTCTTCCAGTAACTGGAATCCGTCGGAAATTGCGCGTGGGTCGGGTGCTTCGAGGAAGGGAAAGTCTTCCACCGCACCCAAGCCGAGCGCCTGCATGCGTAGGATTACGGCCGCCAGGTTGCTGCGACGGATTTCCGGGTCAGTGAAGGCGGGGCGGGTGTTGAAATCCTCTTCGTCGTAGAGGCGGATGCAGATGCCGCTGGCAACCCGACCGCAGCGCCCGGCTCGCTGGGAAGCGGAGGCGCGAGATATCTCTTCCACCTGCAGTCGTTCCACCTTGGCCCGCACACTGTAGCGGCGGATGCGGGCGTAGCCGGGATCGATCACATAGCGGATGCCGGGTACGGTGAGGGATGTTTCCGCCACGTTGGTCGCCAGCACGATGCGTCGCCCGCCGCCGGGCTTGAAGACGCGGTCCTGCTCAGCGTTGGAGAGGCGCGAATAGAGCGGCAGGATTTCCGCGCCCGGCGGATGATGCTTGCGCAAGGCTTCAGCGACCTCGCGAATTTCTCGCTCGCCGGGAAGGAAAATGAGGATGTCGCCGCCGTGTCCGGCAATTTCGTCCACCGCGTGGAGTATGGCCACTTCAAGATCGGCCTCGCTGCCGTTTTCTTGTTCCGCAAGCGGGCGGTA
This sequence comes from Sulfuricella sp., assembly GCA_039683315.1. Taxonomy (GTDB): domain Bacteria; phylum Pseudomonadota; class Gammaproteobacteria; order Burkholderiales; family Sulfuricellaceae; genus Sulfurimicrobium. Next base: position 1,677 of record JBDKRR010000422.1, on the reverse strand, counting down.
GCGCATTTCCACCGGGTACATGCGGCCCGACACCTCGATCACCGGTGCACCGTCGAAGTGGCGCGAGAAGCGCTCGGCATCGATGGTCGCGGAAGTGATGATAATTTTCAAATCGGGACGGCGCGGCAGGATGCGCTTGAGGTAGCCCAACAGGAAATCGATGTTGAGGCTGCGTTCGTGCGCTTCGTCGATGATGAGCGTGTCGTAGGCGTCGAGGAGGCGGTCGCCCTGGGTTTCCGCCAGCAGGATGCCGTCGGTCATCACCTTGATGTAATTGTTCTCGCTCACCCGGTCGTGGAAGCGCACCTGGTAGCCCACCGCTTGGCCAAGCTCGCTTTTGAGTTCCGCGGAAATGCGCGCCGCCACGCTGCGCGCCGCGATGCGTCGGGGCTGGGTATGGCCGATCAGGCCGGCCGCGCCACGCTTCAGATCGAGGCAGATTTGCGGCAGCTGGGTGGTTTTCCCGGAGCCGGTTTCGCCGCACACGATGACGACCTGGTTGGCCGCAATCGCCGCCGCGATGTCATGGCGCTTTTCGTTTACCGGCAGCTCGGCGGCGAAGGTCGGGGTCGGAATGCGCTCCAGTCGGCTGGCTCGCTTTGCCGCGGAGGCATGGATGCGGGCGCCGAGGGCGGCCAGGCCTGCTTCCGGCGTCTTGCCGCTGCGCTGTGCGTTTTCGATTTTACCGAGCTCACGCATGAAGCGGTGCCGGTCGCGCTGCATGCAATTAGCGATTTGGAAGGAAAGGGTGCGGAAGTCGGCGGGCACGTTGGATAGGCTGAACAAGATCGGCGCAATTATACATTGAACACATTAATCCCTATTGTTGACTGTTTAGATCGGGTATGTTCTAATGGCACACATATTACTCAAGTATAGAATTTATATCACCTCTAGTTGTTGTGGTGACTCAAGACGAAAACGTTCAATAACTTATTTTCAAGGAGCATAAAGATGGAACTTCCAGTACGCGATGGCGATGGTTATTTGACCGACATGAATGAATGGACCGAGGACGTTGGCCGTGCAATGGCTGAAGCTGACGGCGTGGAACTCGACGATGTGAAATGGAACCACATCCTGAAAGCGCGCGAGTATTACGAAGAAACCAGTTCCGTGCCGCCGATCCGGAAATTCGCCAAGTATATCGATGAAGACCAGAAAATCATCTTCAATACCTGGATGACCGGTCCGATGAAGCCCATCACCAAATACGGCGGTCTGCCCAAGCCTACCGGCTGCGTATAAGCCGAAATCCTGTTGTCAACAAAGGCCCGGCAGTGTTGTGCATTGCCGGGCCTTTGGTTTTTTGCGATAGAATAGGCTTCTGAACCAAATGGAAGAGCCCTGAAAATGATTACCATCGAACATCATGACCATATCGTCAAGGTATCCGTGTTCGGCGAATTCACGCTCGCCGATTACAAACAGCTGGAAGATGCTGTTGTCTATGAAATGAAATTCAAGGGCAAGGTCAACCTGCTGGTGGATTTGCGCGACATGGCCGACTTCACGCTCGATGTGGCATGGGAGGATGCGCGTTTCAACTGGCAGCATGCCCATGATTTCCAGAAAATTGCGGTGGTCGCCAGTGGTCGCCTGATCGCTTGGAGCGCGTGGCTGGCGCGGGCCTTTTCGGATGCCGAAATTCAGATTTTCGAAAATTACGACCTGGCC
>JBDKRR010000421.1:0-19535 GCA_039683315.1 Sulfuricella sp. | reverse complement strand
CCGATAACGCGCTTTATGTGGCCAAACAGTCAGGCCGCAACCGTGTGGCTCATTTGAGTGCACAGCCCGCGGGTGAGTTGGCGGCGGCGTAAGGCCTGATCGCTGCGTCACCTGGGAGCCACCGCGGGCTGACCCGCGTGACTCGACTAGTGGCTGGCTTTGAGGCTGGCGTTGAATATTTCTTCTGATTTTTCCGGAAACTGGAATTCAGCGAAAGCGCGGTGGATTTCTGCTTCGTTGTGACCGGCGCCCCGGTCGGCGAAACGAATGCCGATCGAGCGTCCGTTCATGGCCAAAGTGTCGAAAGCGTAACGCCAGCGTTGCGCTTCGGCGAGGCGCTCGCGCAATTCCTGCTCATTGATGATTTCCACCCCGGCTTTTTTCAAGGAATTGAGAAATTCAACAAAAGGTTCGTTGTCCAGCCTGCCCATTTTTCGCTCCAGTCAAGTTGAGGCGGTAGCCGCCTTGAGCTATTAACGCAGCTATCACCATGAAAGTTTACAAAAATAATTAATTTAGTGTAATGAAGGCCGGCATGGCCTTTCTTGAGCGCTGCTGACGCCGCTTTTTCTTGTCACGCGCTTCCCCATCTGGTGAAATGGCGCTCGAAAATTTGCGATCAGGAAAGGTGTTTCGATGCGAGCAGGAACATTAAAGCGATGGGCGTGGGGAACGGTGATCTTGGTCGCTGTTCTGGCGGGAGTCGGCGCGCTCGGCTTGCATTTCGCCATCCAGACCCTCAAAGGCCAGATCGAACACGCGCTTGGCCCGCAAAGTGAAGTGGGCGACATCAAGCTGGGCCTGTCTTCCATCGTGATCGACCAAGTGCGCATCCGGGCGCCGAAGGACTGGCCGGCGGAGGACACCTTGCGTGCCCGACGCATTGTCGTCGAACCCGATCTGCGCGGACTGCTGTCCGCCAAGGTGCGGATTTACCGTATCACGGTCGACGATGCGTATCTCTCGATCCTGCGTCCCCGGACCGGGCACGTTCGGCTGCTGCCAAGCATGCTTGAGAACCCCGAGGAGGGGGCGGAGTCTGCAGCCATTCCCGTCAGCATCGGTACGGTCGAGCTGAAGTCTGCGTCACTCGATTTCTATGATGCTTCGGTGCGCAAGAAACCGCACAAGCTGCGTCTGGAACATATAGACGCCACGCTGGAGAACCTGCAGTTGCCGGATCTGCAGGCCAATACCCGGCTCAATCTGAAGGGGACGATCAAGGGCGTGCGGCGCGACGGCACGGTCGCGATCGACGGCTGGATGCAGTTGGCCAGCAAGAATTCGGAAATCACCAGCAAGCTGCAAGGCGTGGATTTGCTCGTTCTCCAGCCTTACCTCATCAAGGCGTCGGAAACCGAGGTGAAGCGCGGCACGCTGGATATGGAGCTGAAGTCCAGCGTGAAAAACCAGCACCTGAACGCGCCCGGCACGCTCACGCTTTCGCACCTCGAACTGGCCTCGACCGGGGGTTCGATGGGGACTTTCATGGGTATGCCGCGCCAGGCGGTGGTGGCTTCCCTCAAGGACAGGAACGACCGGATCGACGTTCATTTCACCATGGACGGCGACCTCAACGACCCCCGTTTTTCGCTGAACGAAAGCTTTTCCAGGCATCTCGGCACATCCCTGGCCGAGAGCATGGGGGTGGGGATCGAAGGCCTGGCCCATGGGGTCGGCAAAGCGGCCCAGGGGGTAGGGGGCATGATCGGGAAGCTGTTCGGCAAGTGACGCTTGTGGCGTAGACTTGGGAGGATCAATTTCGTCTGAATGAATAAAGGGAAGCGCCACAGATGCAAGAAGTGCACGAAATAAGGCCGGGCCAGTCAATCGAGCTGCTGAAGGAGCTGCACATCCTCACGCGCGACGGGAAGATGAACCAAGACAGCCGGCGCAAGCTCAAGCAGATTTACCACCTCTACCAGTTCATTGAACCGTTGCTGAAGGAAGTTCTGCAAAAATACCCCGCTATCCGCCTGGTCGACCATGGGGCGGGAAAGTCCTACCTGGGGTTCATTCTTTACGACCTGTTTTTCAAGACGCTGAACGACTCATCGCATATTTACGGCATCGAAACGCGCGACGAACTGGTGACCAAGTCGCGCGAACTGGCGCAGCGGCTGGGTTTTACGGGTATGTCGTTTCTCAACCTGTCGGTGGCGGATTCGATCGAGTCCGCGCAGCTTCCCGACACGGTCGACGTCGTGACGGCGCTGCATGCCTGCAATACGGCGACCGACGACGCGATTCATTTCGCGCTCAGGAAGCAGGCGCAGTTCATCGTGCTGGTGCCATGCTGCCAGGCCGAAGTGGCGGCGGTGCTCAAGAAGAACAAGGGTAAAGAGCTGGCGCGCAACGCGCTGACCGAGATCTGGCGCCATCCTCTGCATACCCGAGAATTCGGCAGCCTGGTCACAAACGTGCTGCGCTGCCTGCAACTCGAGGCGCACGGCTACCAGGTCAGCGTGACCGAACTGGTGGGCTGGGAGCACTCGATGAAGAACGAACTCATCGTCGCCAGTTACAAGGACCTGCCGCGCAAACGTCCGGCCGAGCGCCTGAACGAAGTGCTCGAAGCCCTGGGGCTGGAGGAAATGCGCACGCGGTTCTTTACGTCGCTATAACGTGAAACTCCGTCGCCCCCTCTCCCGTCTCGCCGGATTGAGCAGCTTTGCTGCCAATCCCGGCGGGGACGCCCCTTGCGGGTGCAGGGGGAGGGCTGGGGTGGGGGAAACGGTCATGGCGAGTTCCATTACCGTTAGCCTTGCTGCCCGGCATCGTCCGTTGGAGACTCTGGGCTCTGGGTTGCATCGTCGGATGCCCCCGTCTCGTTCTTGAGCGCTTTTTCTCTCAGCTTTTCTTCTTTCTTCTTTTTCTTGGCCAGTTCTTTCTGGCGTTTTTCGTATTGGTAATTAGGCTGGGCCACTGGTTTTCCTATTCATTCAAAATGTTCGGTTGCGAAAATGCGCTCAGGCCGTCTCGCCTGATTCCTGTTCTTTCTTGTCCGGTGCAGCGGCGCTGTCGAGCATGGCGCGGCGGGTTTCCGGCGTTTCCAGGCTGATGCGGCCCAGTGCGCCGGTGCGGTAGTCCGTCAGCAGTGCGAGTGAGGCTTTTTCCAGGTCCGGCGCGCCACCTTTGAGGCGAAAGCCGCGCCTTTTGGCCACGGCTTCGATGACGTCCTGGGCGTCCATTCCTTCCACGGCGCATCCGTAGCGCGCGCTGAGCAGGGAAGGATAGCGCGCGAGCAGGATGCCGGCCAGAAAAGCGGCCACTTCCTCGTCGATGACGGCGTTGCGGCCGATCGCGTGGCTCGCGGCCAGCATGTAGCCGTCGCTGGGGTGTTCGATTTTCGGCCACATCAGCCCCGGCGTGTCGGTGATCGACATGCGGTCGTTCAGTTCGAAGCGCTGCTGGCTCTTGGTTACCGCCGGTTCGTCGCCTACCGCAGCGATGCGGCGCTTCAGCAGCGCGTTCATTAGCGTGGATTTGCCCACGTTGGGAATGCCCATGATCAGCATGCGCAGCGGCTTTAGATTGGTGCCACGATGGGGTGCGATCGACTGGCACAGTGCTGGAACCTTGGCGACGTCGCCCGGTTTCTTGCAGGACAGGGCCACGGCCTTGACGCCCTGCTGCGCATTGTAGAAGTTGAGCCACGCCTGGGTGGCAGCCGGGTCGGCCAAGTCCGCCTTGTTGAGAATCTTCAGGCAAGGACGCTGGCGGTGCAGGCGCAGCTCCTTGATCATCGGGTTGCACCCCGCTTCAGGCACGCGGGCGTCCAGCACCTCGATAACGACATCGGTCCATTCCATGGTTTCGGCCGCTTTTCTGCGCGCCGAAGTCATGTGACCGGGGAACCACTGAATTGACATTCTTAATCGACAATCTAATCAAAAACTTATTTTACCCTCTGGCGCTCGCTACGTCATGCTCGGTGTGGCTCTATATGCATCCGCCACAGCTTCCGCAACGCCAGTCCTTGGGGTTGACCGCCTGATAGAACCAGTGCATGTGCGCTTCGTCGACGGGAATGTCGTGGGCGATGAACAGCTCGGTCAGCCACTCGACATTTTCCAGAATCCAGTCGTCTTCCCGCAGGCCTTCGGCCAGTTCTTCGTCATCGGGGAAGATGTAGCTGAATACGCCGAACGTGCCCATGTCCTTGTCGCGCCGGGCGGCGTCAAGCTCCACAAGGTGCCCCTGGTAATGGATCTCCCACTGGCCAAGGCACAGGTTGTTGCCGGTTGCTGACCAGCGGGCGGTAAAGGGATTCGACATGCAATAGCTATCCTGGAAATGGCTAGTGACGGGGCTGAAGGCGCATTCAGTCCGTTTTTAGCCTGCTGTAACGTCTTTTTGGCCGGCATTTTACTTGGCTGTTTGACATGTGCGAAGAATAGATTACAATTGAGAACAATTATCATTCGCACAATTGAAAGGAAAATCCATGACCATGCAACTCAAAACCATTTCCGTACTGCCTCTGTTCCTTGGCATGCTGTTTGCCGCCAACCGGGCAGCGGCGGTCGAATACCCCATCGGCACGCCGCAACAACGTGCCGGGATGGAAATCGCCGCCGTCTACCTGCAGCCGGTCACCATGGAACCGGAAGGCATGATGCGCAAGGCGGAGGAGTCCGACATCCACATCGAGGCCGACATCCACGCGCTGGGCAACAATCCCAACGGCTTCGAGGAAGGCGCGTGGATGCCCTACCTGGTGATCAAGTACGAAATCACCAAACAGGGCGGCGGCGAAAAGATCGCTGGAGACTTCATGCCGATGGTGGCAAACGACGGGCCGCACTACGGCGACAACGTGAAGCTCAAGGGGCCGGGAAAATACCTTGTCAAATACCGGATTTCCCCACCTGCAGCCAATCCAGAGGCGCATTTCGGACGCCACACCGACCGCCTGACCGGCGTGCGTCCCTGGTTCAAGCCCTTTGAAGTCGAATACGAATTCACCTACGTCGGCATCGGCAAGAAGGGCGGCTACTAACATGCTGCCATTCAAGCCCAAACACCTGGCCACGGCCCTGGCCGGCATCATGCTGACCAGCAGTCTCCCCGCACACGCCGCCGAACCTTCTCAATCGGAGTTGCTGAAAGAACTGCGCCGCCTGAGCGAGCGCATGGAGAAACTGGAAGCCCGCAACGCCGAACTGGAGCGAAAAGCGCAGATCACGCCGGCCAAATCTGAAGCGGATCTGGCGCAGCGCGTTAAAGCGTTGGAAGAAAACAATGCCCGAATGGAAACCGCCCTCGACAGCGAGCGCCTCAGCGATAAAGATCCGGAAGTCATCTCGCGCCTGAAAGACATCGAATTCCGCACCTTGTCCATGCAAAAACAGGCGCGCATGATCGAATCCCTGGAAGGCATCACAGTGGGCGCGAGCCTCACCATGGAGGCGCAGAGCGCCAACAAGGCGGCAGTTGCCGCGGGAAGTGCGGGCAGCGCGCTCAACTACCGCGGCGATGTTTCGGTCACACTGCCGGGCGGCGAGATCGGCAATGCCGAAGGGCGTATCTTCGCGCAGTTCCGGCTTGGTCAGGGCAACGGGCTCGCTCTCAACAACACGCTGAGCAGCACCCCCAACACCACCGCCTTCAGCCTTACCAACCCGGACGACTCCAGCGCCATGCTCGCCCAGGCATGGTACCAACTGGACGTGCCGCTGCCGCTCGGCGGCCACAAGCCCAATTCGCGCGAGCACCTGGAGATCAATTTCGGCAAGATCGACCCGTTCGTGTTCTTCGACCAGAACGCGGTGGCGGACGACGAGTCGTCCAGGTTCCTCAATAACGCTTTCGTCCACAACCCGCTGCTGGATTCCGGCGGCGACGCGGGGGTGGATGCCTACGGCTTCACGCCGGGAATGCGCATCGCCTATCACAACGAAACCCAAAAACCGGAATGGTGGCGCGCTTCTATGGGCGTGTTCGGCGCGGGCAAAGGCGCGAGTTACGACAACAGTTTCAGCGCCCCATTCGTCATCGGGCAACTGGAGTTCGGGCGCAAGTTCTTCGGCGGTCTGGATGGCACGTACCGCCTCTATGCCTGGCGCAACGGCCAATCGACGGCTTACCAGAATGAATTCGACACGACCATCGAACACCATTCGGGCTGGGGCGCCAGCATCGATCAGCGCGTCGGCGACGCGATGACGCTATTCGGACGCTACGGCAAGAGCCTGAGCGGCAAGGTGCGCATCGACCAGGCCTTCACGCTGGGCGCGGAATTCGGCGGCAACTACTGGAACCGCAGCGCGGACAGCATCGGCGTGGCATTGGGGTGGCTGCACACCAGCAAGGATTTCCGCGCCAACGCCGCAGCGCTGGACGCCGATGCGGACGGCAACCCGGATTTCGGCTACGCGGCAACGGGTGCCGAACAGTTGGCCGAAATCTACTACCGGATGCACCTCAACAAGAATCTGGAGCTGACGCCGGACTTCCAGTTGATACGTCGGCCCGGCGGCGATCAGAGCGCGCCGAGCGCGAAAGTGCTCGGGCTGCGCGCCAAAGTCTCGTTCTGATAAAAAAGGAAGCTCATGAAAACCTTGTTTTGCTTGTTTCGCAAACACCTGGCCGGCCTGGCGGCAATCGGCCTGATCTTGCCGCTCCACCTCAGCGCCGGGGAATTGCCGAGCTATGCCCTGACCGCAGCGAATGGGCGTTTCCAGCCGGAAACCATTAACGTGCCGGCGGGGCAGCGCTTCAAGCTCGTCATTACCAACAAGGGGCCGGGGCCGGAGGAGTTCGAGAGTTTCGAACTGCGCAAGGAAACGGTGCTGGGCGCTGGGGTCACGCGTGCGCTGGTGTTCGCGCCGATGAAGCCGGGCGTTTACAAGTTCTTCGGCGAATTCCACCCGGATACCGCCAAGGGCCAGATCGTCGCCAAGTAGGGGCGCCATGGGGAACACGGTGCGGCTGTGGCCACGACTGAGGAAGCAACGCTTATGAATACGGCAATCGAAACGCCCGTTGCTCCGCGCGCGTCAGACCGCTGCCCGCTGTGCGCCCTGGTCGGGGCACTAGCGGCCGCACTGGCGCTGGCGATTCTGGCAAAGACCCTGTTTCTGGTGCCGCGCGGCCCGACCCTGCTGGCATTGGATGAAACCTGCAGTATCAGCAGCGAAACCTGCGCCTTGCCGCTACCGGGGGGCGGCCGCCTCGAATTTGCGCTCGGACCCCGGCCGGTGCGGCTGTTATCCCCGCTCAAGCTGGAAATCCGCGTTTCGGGCAGTAATGCGCGCGCCCTGGAAGTGGACTTCACCGGGGTGAATACGCCCATGGCTTTCAACCGCGCCTACCTGATTCCTTCCGGGAATCGAGTTTATGGCGCGCAAACGGCCCTCCCGGTCTGCGCCACCGGGCGCATGGTATGGCTGGCCACGGTATTGCTGGAAAACGGCGAGCGTCGAATGCTCGCGCCTTTTCGTTTTGAAACAGAACGCTAAAGAAACTGACATGAAAATGGAATCCTCCCAACTCCTCCTGCCCCCGTTGCTCTATCGCGTGGGAGAAGCCATGCGCCGCAATCGTGGCCTCATCATCGGCGTGCAATGGGCGGTGGTGGTGTTCTACCTGGCGCTGGTAGCCGTCCCCGCCTTTCTCCCCCTGCCTTCGGCCGAGGCGCGCATGTTCGATCATTTCACCCTGTTCGCGCAGTTCCTGTTCTGGGGCATCTGGTGGCCGTTCGTGATCCTCTCCATGATGCTCATGGGGCGGGTGTGGTGCGGCGTATTCTGCCCCGAGGGCGCGCTGACCGAGTTCGCCAGCCATTACGGTCTCGGCCGTCCCGTGCCGCGCTGGCTGAAGTGGGGCGGTTGGCCGTTCGTGGCCTTCGTCCTGACCACGGTATACGGCCAGTTGGTGAGTGTGTACGAATATCCCAAGGCCGTCCTGCTGGTGCTGGGCGGCTCCACCGTAGCCGCAATCGCCATCGGCCTGGTGTACGGCAAGGGCAAGCGCGTGTGGTGCCGTCACCTGTGCCCGGTATCGGGCGTGTTCGGCCTGCTGGCGCGGCTGGCGCCGGTGCATTTCGGCGTCGAACGGGCGCAATGGGAAAACATCATCCAGATTCATCCTGCTCCGGTCGAGTGCGCACCTTTGGTGGATATCCGCCGGATGAAAGGCACCTCGGAATGCCACATGTGCGGGCGCTGCAGCGGCCACCGCGACGCGGTACGCCTCGCCGCCCGCATGCCGGGGCAAGAAATTGTCGCCCTGACGCCGCAGGATGCACGTCCGTGGGAAGCGCGATTGCTGGTGTTCGGCATCATCGGGGTGGCGGTGGGTGCTTTCCAGTGGTCGGCCTCGCCGTGGTTCGTTGCCGCCAAGCAGAAAACCGCCGAATGGCTGGTGGAGCGCGATTTCTTTGCTCTGCTTCAGGACAACGCGCCGTGGTGGCTGCTCACGCACTACCCGCAGAGCAACGACGTGTTTACCTGGCTCGACGGTCTCGGCATCCTGGCCTACATCGGCTGCACCGCACTGCTCGTCGGCGGCTGGATCTGGGGCTGGCTACGCGCGGCCAGCGCCGTGCTGCCGGGGAATGCCGCCGCCAATGCGCGCTGGCTGGCATATAGCCTCACCCCCATGGGTGGCATCGGCGTATTCCTCGGGCTCTCGGCGATGACCGTTTCCCATCTTTCCGCCGAAGGCATCCACCTTCCATGGCTGGCGCAGGCGCGCGCTGTGCTGCTTGGCATTGCCGTCTTGTGGAGCATGGCATTGGCCGCCGGCATGCTGCGCCGTGTGCCTTCCGTTCCACGCCGCTGGCTGGCTGCCGGCGCGGTGGCGATGGCTCTCGCTGGGGCAGTAACGCCTTGGTTGTTTCTGTTTTTCCTGTGGTAGGCGGGGCTGGTATCAATGGGGATAAAAAAACGAAAGGGGCTCGTCGCCCCTTTCGCCAGGTTTCATTCCCTTTAGGGGAGGACGGGGTAGTTGAACTTGGGCATCTCGCCGGTCAGGCTGTTGAGGAAGGCTACCAGATCGGCCACTTCCTGCTTGGTGAGTTCGGTGTTGAGCATTTCCTTGCCCATGACCTTCACCGCCTCATCCAGCTTGTCGACTGAGCCGTTGTTGAAGTAAGGATAGGTCAGCGCAACGTTGCGCAGCGTCTGCACGCGGAAGGCGTGCTTGTCTTCCTCTTTTTTGGTCACGGTGTAGCGGCCTTCGTCAGTCGAGCCGGGAACCTTGATTTTATAGAAGCCGCCGTTGGAGAAATTGGGCCCGCTATGGCATCCCACGCATCCTTTCTCGACGAAGGCTTTCATGCCGTGTTTTTGCTGGGTCGTGACTGCTTGCTCGTCGCCGGCCAGGTAGCGGTCGAAAGGTGAATTCGGCGTGATCAGGGTGCGTTCGAAGGCGGCGATGGCCTTGGCGAGGTTCGTGGGGTTGACTGGGTCCTTGCCGCCGAAAACGTCGGTGAAGCGCTTCTGATATTCGGGGAAGCTCTTCAGAGTCGCGACCGCCTTGTCCAGCGTGGTACCGTGTTCGATGCCGGCCTGTATCGGACCCAGTGCCTGGGCTTCGAGGTCTGGCGCCCGGCCATCCCAGAACTGGGAAGTCAGGAAGGCGGCATTCAGAGCCGTCGGCGAGTTGCGCGGGCCACGCTGGGCGCCATGGCCGATCGCACGCGGGATGCGGTCAGTGTAGCCCAGCGTCGGATTATGGCAGGTAGCGCAGGCAATGGTGCCATCATGGGATAAACGGGCATCGAAGAACAACATCTTGCCGAGTTCGACTTTTTCAGGCGTCTGGGTGTTGTTGGCCGGAATCGGGGGATGGGCGGGCAGCGGCTGGAAATTCTGCTTTAGCTTGGCGTAGGGGTCATCGGCGGCTATGGCGCTGACTGCGGAGAAGATACCGGCGAGCAGCAGGGGCAGGGCAAAACGCAATTTCATGGCGAACTCCTGTGATGAAATGTCAATTGAGGATAAATGGATATTGCAGTCCTATAATATCCACCGGTATAATGTAAGTCAATGATTTATATATTGTTTTAAGCTATGCTTGTCATAGGCTGTCACTATAGGAAGGACAAATGAAACTCTCTTCTCTGCGCTACCTGGTCTCTTTCGCCGACGAGGGCTCCATCAGTCGCGCCGCTGAACGCTGCCATGTCAGTCAGCCGACCTTGAGCGTCGCCCTGCAGAACCTGGAAGCGGAGTTGGGCGTAGCTCTCATCGAACGGCACAAGGGCCACGTCTCCCTGACCGACCTGGGTTACCAGGTGGTCGCCCAGGCACGCAAGGCACTGGAAGAGACGCATAGGGTGGAACAGGTCGCGCAATTGGGTCTGAACCCGCTCAAGGGAGAGTTCCGCCTCGGCGTCATCCATACCATCGGCCCGTACCTGCTGCCGGAACTGATTACCTCGCTGCAGCGCATCGCACCTGAACTGCATCTCTATATCGAGGAAAGCATGACGGCCCTGCTGGCCGATTATCTCAAGTACGGCACGATCGATGCCGCCATCATTGCCCTGCCTTTCGACGTGCCGGGCATCGTCACCCACGCGCTCTTCGACGAGCCATTCCAGGTGGTGGTGCCGCGCAATCACCCATGGGAAAAACGCGCCAGCATTTCCTCCAGTGAAGTGCGCGGCGAAGATGTACTGGTCCTCAAGGCGGGCAACTGTTTCCGCGAGCAGGTGCTGGATGCCTGCCCCGACATCAGTCACGCCGAGGGGGCCATGCGCCAGGGGCACTCCATCGAGGCTATCCGCTGCATGGTGGCCTCGGGGTTCGGTATATCGGTCCTGCCCGCGAGTGCCCTGTCCGGCCCCTACTGTTCGGCCATGGTGCGCTCTATCCCCTTCGAAAAGCCGGAGCCTTCGCGCCGCGTCGCCCTGGCCTGGCGCCGCGGCTTCACACGCCCGGAGGCCATCGAGGCATTGATTGCCGCGGTGGAAGGCATGGGCAACCCGATCTACCGCTTGATCGGCGCCCAAGTCGGCAAGGAAGAATAGGGACCGACTGGGGTTAGGTATTTGCCCGTATTGTTACGTTGCCGGGTACAAAAGATGACATGAAGTTTGCATTAAAGTTGGTTATAGCTTTTTGCTATGTAAATGTTTATAAAATACAATTTCTTAAACTGATGCTTTTGGACTAGAGTTGAATTTCCTATCGGGTGCAGGATATGCTGCGCCTAGAATGCATCTTTGAACCGGAAGGCATTCAGGATGAGCTGGATGTCTACAATCCGCTTATTCCCGATGGCGCCAACTGGAAGGCATGATCTTCATGCTGGAGGATGAGGTGGAGCGGAAAAAGGCAGGAATTGCCGCGACAGGTGCGCGATTCCCTGGTCGGTGATCTGCGCTGAGGATTCTCAGTCATACGCTCATTCCTTGGATTCAAATCCATTAACAACCAGGGCCATTCAACGGTCCGCAACCTCAGGAGATTCAACATGGCGGCAAGCAAGAAGAACCCCAGTATCGACATCGGCATTAGCGACAAGGACCGTGCCAAGATCGCGGAAGGGCTGTCCCGCTTCCTGGCTGATACCTACACTCTCTATCTCAAGACCCACAACTTCCACTGGAACGTCACCGGCCCCATGTTCCAGACCCTTCATATCATGTTCATGGACCAGTACAACGAGGAATGGATGGCAGTGGATCTTATCGCGGAACGTATTCGAGCCTTGGGCTTTCCGGCTCCCGGCGGTTATAAGGATTTCGCTTCGCTGACCTCCATCACGGAGACGGACGGCGTACCCAAGGCAAAGGACATGATCCGCCAGCTGGTGGAAGGCCAGGAGACTGTGGTGCGCACCGCTCGAGCGGTATTTCCCGTTGCCGAGAAATCCAACGACCAGCCTACCCTGGATCTACTCACCCAGCGCATGAAAATTCATGAGAAAAACGCATGGATGTTGCGCAGTCTGCTGGAAGAGTGACAGCTTTAATTATGGTGAACCGGTCCTAAACGCGCTTTTGTCTGGAGTATGAGAGGCGCATGATCCCGGCCGGCAGGAGCCCTTGGCCCCGGCGCCGTCCAGCCAGCGAAAGTTGTTGCGGGTGTGGCATGCAATGTGCATTGCAAAGCATCTGTTTTTGTGGTAGAAATGCAATCATTACTGAATCGAAAAAAGACTCTTTTTTTGATCAGGTAGCACCTAATTTTAAGGGCAAACCCATCGAAAGATGGGGACGCAAAGTTTCCGGTCTAAGGGACAAATGTCCTACGATAGCGGGATTGCTGGGTGAGTCAGGCTCGTGGCGTATTCATGCAGTGCGGGCTTTCATCGTAGCCTTCTTGTTTCTTCCATTAGACCGCATCCGCTTTGCGTCTCCGCCCTCTCAGGAGACAGGATCATGAAAGACGCCACGCAAAAGAACATCATCAGGATGAGCCAGTACGAAAAACCGCGTGTCATCCCCGGTTCTTCTGGCGCTTTTTTGCTCAATGACTGCCGCGATATGGCGGTTTCCCGGCTGGCGAAGGCTTTGTCTTCCATGATGGACAAGGCGGTCGACGATCTCTTTGCGCTCTCCGAGCAGTCGGTTAATTTTGAAATGCGTAACCTCTACATGGAGGCCATGACGATTGCCCGCGACAAACGCGGGGTAATTGAAACCGGCTTCAAGCAGCGGTTCGTTCAGGGCTTCAACAAGGAAACCCGCGGGGAAAAGAGCGCGCAGCCAGAGAATGCGCTGGATGCGGCAGAGTTCAGCCTGGTCGCGCCGGACGACCTCGAGGAATCGCTCGCAATTATCAACATCACCAACAGCATCCATGGAGATTGCGCCGAGGAGTTGTTCGGCCTCGAAAAACGCCTGGGCGTGCTGCTGCATGACCCTGACCTGCTCAACACCAATAATCCGCTTGGGCCGGAGGTGATCGGCAAATCTTTCATGAACTCGATGAAGGAACTGGATTGCCCGGTCAAGATCAAGCTTTTGCTGGTGACCATGTTCAACAAACACATGCCGCGCCAGATAAAAGGGATTTACCAGGAAATCAACCAGCACCTTGCAGATAAAGGTGTGCTGGAAAAGATCCGCATGGGTGCAAAAAAGAGACCCGAGTCAGGTGCAACGGCGCTTCCTGAGCAGACTGATGCAACACCTGGGGCAGCGGCAGGAGCACAGGTTTCAAGTGGCGAAACCGGGTTGTTCGCGACATTGCAACAGCTTTTGACAAGGGGCGCGGCGGTGGGCGGCGGCACCCCGCTGGGGCAGGGTGCCGGGATCGGCGCATTGTTCGGGCAGGGTTCCGGCGTTGGTTCCCCGCTTGTGGGCGGGGCGGAGCAGGGCGCCTCCGTGGTTGGTTCGCTTACCCGTTTGCAGCACGGACAACTTGAAGGCGTGGTGGGGGCCGACAGCAAGCTCGATGCAGCGCTGCTCGCCAACGGTCACGTCAACGTGCTGCACGAGATCAAGAGCAGCAGCGTGGCCGGCGCCATGGGCCACGTAGACGCCATGACGCTCGACATCGTGGCGATGCTGTTCGATTACATCCTCGACGACCGGCGCATCCCGGATGCGATGAAAGCGCTCATTGGCCGGCTGCAGATTCCGGTGCTCAAAGTGGCGATGCTGGACAAGACGTTCTTCTCGCAGAAATCGCACCCGGCGAGAAAGCTGCTTGACCGTCTGGCGGAAATATCCATCGGCTGGAACGAGAGCGAAGGGCATCAGGGCGGGCTCTACCAAAAGGTGGACGACCAGATCCAGCGTATTCTCAACGAGTTCGACGACCAGGTCGGGATCTTCTCCGAGGTGCTGGAGAGCCTGGAGCAGTTCCTGGTCGATGAAAAGAAACGCATAGACACGCTCACCGGCCTGAGTGCCCAGCATATCCACCAACTCGAACAGCAAGAGATCGCCAGGATCATGGCGCACGATGAAATCCGTCGTCGTATTCATGCCGGGCAATTGCCCGAGGTGATCGGCAATTTCCTGGTCGGCTGCTGGGAAGACGTGCTTGCGGCGGAATATGCAAAGGCGGGGGAGGAGGGCGAGCCCTGGACGCGCGCCATCGAGACCATGGACGAGTTGATCTGGAGCGCTACGCCGAAGCGTGAGGCGGATGAGCGCAAGCAGCTTGTCGGCCTGCTGCCCAGCCTGCTCAAGCGCCTGCAGGACGGCATGGTGCAGGTCAACATGCCCGATGCGGAACGCGACCAGTTCTTCGCCAAGCTGGTCAAGTGCCACGCCGACGCCATCAAGTCAGGCTTGGGCGGCATGACGCAGGAAGCAGCGGTTCAGTCCGCATTCCTGGTGGAGGAGTTCGATGCGGAAGAGGCCGTGGAAATGGCCCGGCAGGCTGAGGCGCCGGCCGAATTCGTGGAAATTCCCTTGCTGCAGGATGTGATCGAACCCGATCCGGTCTTCGTTCAGGCGGTTTCCGCCGAGCCCGAAGTCGAGCTGGACGGCGGGTGGCAGACGCTCACGATCGGCGATGTTGCCTGGCAAGGCCCGATGGAATCGGCCGGCGACGATTTCGACGCTACGGTGAAGCGCCTCAAACGCGGCACGTGGATCGAATTCGAGCAGGAAGGCGGCGAGCCCATGCGCGTCAAGCTGGCCTGGGTCAGCCCGCTCAAGGGGTTGTTCCTTTTTACCAACCGTCTCGGGGAGAAAGCCGTTTCGATTACCCCGGCGGGGCTGGCCAGGAAGCTGCGCAGCGGGCGTGCGCAAATTATTGAGGACATCGCACTGGTCGATCGCGCAGTCAATAACCTCATGGAACACCTGAAACAGGCAGCCTGAGGCGGCATCGTCGTCACGGTTTACAAGCGCGCCGCTTTCTTGCAAGCTAGCGCGCAAAGGCTACTCGCGTGGTCACGCCAATACCGGGACATCCATGCTGGAAAAATATCTGAAGTTTATTAAAGGCGGCCAGGGCGCCGCCAATGACGCGCCAATCGCCGAGCAGCATGATGTGACCGCCGTTCTCGATGCCGCAACACGGGGCGGCTACGGTGACGCAGCGGCCATGCTGCAACGCTTCATCGGGCGTCAGCCGATACTCGATGCCAACAGCCAGATCGTCGGCTACGAGCTGAAAATCCGCGCTCACAGCCTGCTGCCGGATGCAGCGGAGGAAGAAGCGCGGCGCCGGGTGCAGGACGAGATGCTGGCCATCAGCGTGATCGATCTCGACTTCCAGCAAGCGCTGGGAAACAAGCTTACCTTCATCAGCGTCGCCCCGTCGATGCTGGACAACCCCGTGCTCGAACAGTTGCCGAAACACAAGGTGGTACTCGGCATCTGTCTGCCCGACACGGTGGACGAGACGCTGCTGGCGCGCTGCCGCCAACTGGTTGCGCTGGGCATCCCCCTGGCCCTCGACGATTTCGAATATCGGCCCGAGTATGAGCCGTTCCTGAAAATCAGCACCTACGTGAAGCTGGACGCCGCCCGTTACGATGCCCTGACGCTCGGCCAGCGAGTGGCCGAAATCCGCAGCAAGGCGGCGCCGCAGCTGGTCGCCTGCAAGGTGGAAACGGACGACGCGTTCGACGCTTATCGCCAGCTCTCGTTCAGCCTGTTCCAGGGCTATTATTTCACTCACCTGCAGCCGTCCGCCCCGCACCGGCTCGACAACAACCGGCTGCACGTGATCGAACTGCTGAACCTGGTCATGAACCGCGCCGAGCTTGCCGAACTGGAGGAGAAGGTCAAGCAGGACCCGGGTCTAACCTACAAGCTGCTCAACTTCATCAATTCACCGGCCAACGGGCTGCAGCAGAAGATCCGCTCGATCGGCCACGTGCTGACCCTGCTCGGCTACGATCAGCTCTACCGCTGGCTGACCCTGCTGCTGTTCACCAGCGGCAGCGCCGACGGACGCAGCCGCACGCTGCTCAAAAGCGCCCTGGTGCGCGCGCGCTTCACGGAAACGCTGGGCAAGGACAAATTCAAGCCGGCGGAGCAGGGCGGTTTGTTCATCGTCGGGATTTTTTCCTTGCTCGATGCGTTGCTCAACGTGCCGATGGACCAGGCGCTCGCCCGCCTCAACCTGCCGCAGGCGGTGGTGGACGCCCTGGTGCGGCAGAGCGGCGTGTACGCCCCCTACCTGCAGCTCGCCCTCGCCTGCGAAAACTTCGACCAGGACGCCATCGCGCGCTGTGCGGCGGCGTGCGGCCTCGACGCCGATGCGGTCAACGTGACGCACGTCAACGCCCTGATCTGGGGCGAAGGACTCGATGTCTGATGCGGCGCATCGGTTCTGTTCACGAAACTTGGTAACGCAAATCCCGAACGATTAGAATAGCCCCTCGAAGAGTAATCCTGGAAAAAGCAGTTAACCACGGAGAACACGGAGAGCACGGAGTAAAAGCAATGGGTTGCATGCCTTTCTCCGTGTCCTCCGTGTTCTCCGTGGTTTCGAACTAAGGTTTTAGGTTTATAGGAACTATGGGCAAGTCATATTCAGATTCTTCCATCCGCGTCCTGCGCGGGCTGGAGCCGGTGAAGCAGCGGCCGGGGATGTACACACGCACCGACAATCCCCTGCACATCCTCACCGAGGTGGTGGACAACTGCGCCGACGAGGCGCTGGCCGGCTTCGCCAAAACCATCGCGGTGCGCCTGCACGCCGACGGCTCGGTCTCGGTCAGCGACGACGGACGCGGCATCCCGGTGGGCATCCACCCCGAGGAAGGGGTGCCTACCGTCGAGGTGGTGTATACCCGCTTGCACGCGGGCGGAAAATTCGACAAGAAAGCCGGCGGCGCCTACCAGTTTTCCGGCGGCCTGCACGGCGTCGGCGTATCCGTCACCAACGCGCTGTCGCGGCGCCTGGAAGTGGCGGTGACGCGCGACGGCGGCGTCCACTCCATGGCGTTCGCCGGCGGCGACGTGGTAGAGCCGCTGACCATGATCCGCAGCGCGCCCAAGCGCGCTTCCGGCACCTCGGTGCGGATCTGGCCCGACGCGCAGTATTTCGACAGCGCCGAAATCCCGCCGCAGCAACTGGAACGGGTGCTCAAGGCCAAGGCGGTGCTGCTGCCCGGCGTGCGCGTGCGACTGGAAATCGAGGACCGCGACGGCTTGCTCAAGGAAGAAAAGGAATGGGTCTACCAGGACGGGCTGTCCGACTACCTCAAGTCGCAACTGGCGGAATACCTGGTGGATGGCCTGTTCTGGAAGCAGGCCAAATACGCCCCGGCCTCGCATGACAACTTCGCCGAGGGCGAGGGCGCGGAATGGGTGGTGGCCTGGACGGAAGAAGGGCCGATCGTGCGCGAGTCCTACGTCAACCTGATCCACACGCCCTCCGGCGGCACCCATGAATCCGGCCTGCGCGACGGTATTTTCAACGCGGTGAAGAGCTATATCGACCACCACAGCCTGCTGCCCAAAGGCGTCAAACTCACCGCCGACGACGTGTTCAGCCGCATTTCCTTCGTGCTCTCGACCAAGATGCTCGACCCGCAGTTCCAGGGGCAGACCAAGGAACGGCTGTCGTCGCGCGACGCGCTGCGCCTGGTGACTTCCATGGTGCGCGACCCGCTCGAACTGTGGCTCAACGAGCACCAGGAAGAAGCGAAGAAGATCGCCGAATTCTCCATCCGCGCGGCGCAGACGCGCCAGCGCGCCGGGCAGAAAATCGAGAAGCGCAAATCCTCCGGCGTCGCCGTCCTGCCGGGCAAGCTGGCCGACTGCCAGTCCGACAACCTGGAAGAACGCGAGTTGTTCCTGGTGGAAGGCGATTCCGCCGGCGGCTCCGCCAAGCAAGGCCGCAACAAGGATACCCAGGCCATCCTGCCGCTGCGCGGCAAGGTGCTCAACACCTGGGAGCACGAGGCCGACCGCATCTTCGCCAACAACGAAATCCACAACAGCGCCGTGGCGCTCGGCGTCGACCCACACGCGCCGGGCGATACCCCGGACATGTCCAACCTGCGCTACGCCCGCGTCATCATCCTGGCCGACGCGGACGTGGACGGCAGCCACATCCAGGTGCTGCTGCTGACCCTGTTCTACCGCCACTTCCCGGCCCTGGTGCGCGACGGCCGGGTGTGCGTCGCCCAGCCGCCGCTGTACCGCGTGGACGTGCCCGCGCAGGGCAAGAACAAGCCGGCGCGCAAGTTCTATTGCCTCGACGACGGCGAGCTGGAAGGTACCCTGGACCGTCTGCGCGCCGACAAGGTGCGCGAAGGCGCGTGGCAGGTGTCGCGCTTCAAGGGCTTGGGCGAGATGAACCCGGTACAGCTGTGGGAAACCACCCTCAACCCCGACGCGCGCCGTCTGCTCACCTTGCGCACGGACGACTTCACCGGCTACGTGCGGGAAGTGTTCAACAAGCTGATGGCCAAGTCCGAGGCAGCATCGAGACGGGCGTGGATGGAAGAGGCGGGGCACCTGGTGGAAGCGGACGAGTAAAACAATGAAAGACGAAATCGATAGCAGTACCCCTGACCTGTTCGTGCACCTGGAAGCGGGCGGGGAAATGCCTGACGAACATGAGCTGAACGCCGCGCAGGAAGAGCCAGCGGCACCGCCCGAGCCGCCGGCCCCGCCTGAAGAAGCAGTGCCGGAAGAAGAACCGCACGACGACCTGGCGGACTACGCCAAGGCCGCCTATCTCGCCTACGCCATGGCGGTGTCCAAGTCGCGCGCCATTCCCGACGTGCGCGACGGGCAGAAGCCGGTGCAGCGGCGCATCCTCTACGCCATGCGCGAAATGGGCAACGAGTGGGACAAGCCGCACAAGAAATCGGCGCGCATCGTCGGCGACGTGATCGGTAAATTCCACCCGCACGGCGACAGCGCGGTGTACGAGGCGGCGGTGCGCATGGCGCAGGATTTCTCGCTGCGCTACCCGCTGATCGACGGGCAAGGCAATTTCGGTAGCCTGGACGGCGATTCGGCGGCGGCGATGCGCTACACCGAAGTGCGCCTGACGCCGATCGCCCAGCTGCTGCTGTCGGAACTGGACCAGGGCACGGTCGATTACCGCCAGAACTACGACGGCTCCTTCCAGGAACCCACGGTGCTGCCGGCACGCCTGCCGTTCCTGCTGCTCAACGGTGCCTCCGGCATCGGCGTCGGCATCGCCACCGAGGTGCCGCCGCACAACCTGCGCGAAGTGTGCGAAGTGGCGGCCTGCATGGTCGAGTCGCCCGTTTTCACGGAAGCGCAGATGCTCGACATGATCCCAGGACCGGACTTCCCGGGCGGTGGGCAGATCCTTTCCAGCAACCACGAAATCCGCAACGCCTACAGCAGCGGGCGCGGCACCATCGCGGTGCGCGCGCGCTATGTGTTCGAGGAGATGGCGCGCGGCCAGTGGCAGATGGTGATCACCGAGTTGCCGCCCGGCGCGTCAGCGGCGAAAGTGCTATCCGAGATC
The DNA here is from genome assembly GCA_039683315.1 of Sulfuricella sp. GTDB lineage: Bacteria > Pseudomonadota > Gammaproteobacteria > Burkholderiales > Sulfuricellaceae > Sulfurimicrobium. Next base: position 207 of record JBDKRR010000421.1, on the reverse strand, counting down.
GAGACGCTCACCAACCCGCAGCCCAAGCTGGGCAAGAAGACCGTCGACCAGGGGCAGGCGCAAACCAAGACCCTGCTGCTGTCGCGGCTGGTATCGGCGCGCGTCGAGTCGGACAAGGAACATTCCGTGCGCATCGTGTTCGGGCCCAAGTGCTCGCGTATCGACCGCGACGAATTCGCCCGCCCCCTGATGGCCTACACCAGCCTG